>JAIEPD010000001.1 GCA_019749935.1 Alphaproteobacteria bacterium | reverse complement strand
GAAGCTTTAAAAGAGCAAGAAGTTCAAACTATTTAAAAGATTAGAGTAACTTTTCCTTCCATTGATTGTCATGCCCCGTTATCCATTAGCTTTCAATTGTCATTTGCGGCTGTTATTGCGTTAATTGCAACCTACGAAGGAGGTTGGACCTTTTTAAAAAATTGGATGTCTTCTGGACATTGGTATCGAAAGTACTTAGGCCATAGTTTTGGCATCATTTTAACAACGGTTGTTGCAACATTGGCAACGACTCCTTTGGTAATTTACACCTTTAATCGCTTTACCTTACAGGCTGTTGCAGGGAATTTATTGGCAATTCCCTTAACAAGCTTTTTGATTATGCCAACTGTTTTGCTTGCAGTTTTCTCATTAGCATTTGGTAAATTTATCTGGATCTTTAAAATGCTAGATTTATGGTTAAGCCTTTTAGCATTTTCTGCTAAGAAAATTGCTTACTGGCCAGGGGCCGCAATTTTGGTGGCAACACCTCATTGTATATTCATAGCTTTAACGACTTTTGGAGGACTGTGGTTATGTTTATGGAAAGAAAAATGGAGATGGCTGGGCCTTATTCCAATTTGCTTTTCAAGTTTTTTCTTTTTTTATGATCATCATCCTCACATCTACGTAACGGAGGAGGTTATTGCTTATCGTTCAGATAAAACCTTAAATATTTCATCGAATAAAAATGGAATTTTTGCTTCTGAAATGTGGGCAAAGGAGTTGGGATTAACTGAAATTAAACCTTGGAACAATCCAGTTATGTATTACCCTTTAGATGAAAGTAAGATAACCCTTATTGCCAATCCTTACTTAGATGAAAAAAGACAAAAGCGATCTTATGAGGTTATAGATGCTTATGTTCGTCAGCACTGTGGTTATAATCTATGGCTTATTAGTAATGGATATGTCTGGAGGGCCTGCCACGATAAAATAGATTCTTCATCAATAATTGACAGATTTCAGTTGAGCAGGCGAGGGGGGCATTATCTTTGGGCTTGCCCAAATGATATTAAAGTCGTAAATGCAAAAGAGTATTTTGGCAAACGCCCATGGAGAGTAAAGATTAGGAAAATAAAAAAGCCCAAACTATAAAGAGCTTGGGCTTTCTTGTAAACAGAAATAGGCTTTTAAGCTACGCGACGGCTACGACGACCTGTTAAACCGAGGCCTGTATTCTTAGCGATTTGACTTCTCCGTTTTGCGTAGTTTGGAGAAACAACCGGATAATCTGCAGGAAGGCCCCAACGCTCTTTGTATTGATCTAAGCTCATTTTATAAACTGTATTTAAATGACGCTTAAGCATTTGAAGTTTCTTGCCGTCTTCTAAGCAAACAATGTATTCATCTGTGACAGATTCTGAAATTGGAACTGCTGGTTGATGAGCAGGGCGATTTCTAAAGCTATTAGGGGTTTCATTGGCAACGGAAAGTGTTTGATAGATTTTAGCAATAACTGCAGGAATCTCTTCTAATGTTACAGAGTGGTTTGATAAATACGAAGAAACCATATTGATTGTCATTTTAAATAAGTCGTTATGGGTTAGAGTCTCAGACACTTAGATAATCCTTATAATAAACATTTTTTGTATTTTATACTTCATACAATAAAAAAAACAATACTATTATTGAGCCTAATAAATAATTTTTTGGATTTTAATTCTTTGATCTGCTTGGATATAAAATTTCAAATGAACCCATATTAAAACAGCTTCTAGGAACTTATACCTATAAGGCTGAATGATTTCTTCCTGTGAATAGTGAATTCAAAAAAGCATATTTTACTTTCCATAATATAGATTATGCGATTTATGTGTGTGTTATTAATCTTTAACTGCCCCCCTATCTTTTTAGATTTTTTATCTTTTTCTTTCTAATTTGGATTGAATTTTAGTTAAATTTCCTAATATAACCTAAGAGTCGGCTATCTTAGAATTCATTAGCTTTATTGTGAGGTTATATGTCTATGTCTTGCGAAACCCAAAAGAATAAAATTGCTTTGCAATATAGCTTAGAAATGGCAAAAAACCTCTCTGTTCTCAGCGATTTCTTCACTCAGCCGCTTGGTCTTACAACCTTTGGTTATAAACGAGTCTATCAAAATGGTCGGTATTTGTTTTTATCTACGAATCAAGACTGGCTGAAATATCATTATCAAAACGTTAAAGATCATGGGGCATTTTTTCAGGAAGCAATGGACACTGCTCACCTAAATCATTCCTATAGAGTTTTATGGCCTTCAGCACGTCATGATCACTTTTTGGATGCTTTGAATCATTTCGGAATGTGGCATGGAATAAACTTTTACAAATGGAGAGATGATTATTTAGAATTGTGGACTTTTTCTACATCTTGTGACAGAGGTGGAATATCGCAAATTTATCTAAACACCCTGCCTTATTTCGAAGAATTCATACATTATTTTAACTTAAAATCCAGTGAAATCATTAATATTAATGATAAGGAAAAGTTAGCGCAGTTCGAGCATTGCTTGCCCTCACCTTCTCTACAGAATAACGCGTTAAATCCTCTGACTGAAATTATCAACCTAATCAAGATTGACAAGTTTTTAATAAACGGGCCAAACGGACTTGTTACACTCACAAAAAGGGAAAGCGAGTGCCTTAAATTACTTGGAACTGGAAAGAGTGCAAAAGAAGTCGCTGCAGTTCTTCAAATTTCCCCTCGTACTGTTGAATGTTATGTTAATCAAATCAAGGAAAAAACTGGCTGTTACAGCAAATCAAAACTTTTAAAGAGTGCTCAGTCTTTTAATTTAGATTAATTGATTCAAATCAAGGAAAAAGATGAAAAACACCAAATCCTTTTTAGCTTGTACAATTGGAAATATTATTGAGTGGTACGAGTTTATCGTTTTTGGTTATTTTGCTCATGTGATCGGTGCGGTATTTTTTCCTGCTTCCTCTCCCCTACTCTCTTTATTCAAGGCTTTTGGAGTATTTGCCATAGGGATTATGGTAAGACCCTTAGGTGGCATTCTTTTCGGTCATATAGGCGATAAATTTGGCAGAAAAAGTGCTTTATATTATTCCATGATCCTGATGTCTGTACCGACATTCATGATTGGACTTCTACCCACCTATGAAAACATAGGAATATGGGCTTCAATTCTCTTAATTCTCATCCGATTACTCCAGGGGCTTGCGATGGGCGGAGAATATGCTGGAACAATGACTTATCTCGTAGAGGGAGCAGAACCTAAAAATAAAGGATTTTACGGCAGTATTGCCGCTCTGAGCCTTGTATTAGGAATGGCGCTTGGGTCTCTTCTATCAGCCTTCTTGCATAACATATTAAGCCCTGAGCAGATGTTTAAATGGGGGTGGAGAATTCCATTTTTCATTAGCTCAATTGGAATCATATGGGCAATTTATCTTCGTTTAAATTTAAAAGAATCTAAAGGATTCCTTGAATTTCAAAAAGATAATCCCATATCAAAGCTTCCAATTAAAGAAGCCTTTTCCAAAGATTTAAAACCAATTCTTATCGCCATTATTGTGCAGTGTTATCTTGCTGTTGGGATGTATACTTTGACAGTTTTTTACTCTGGTTATGCGCAGCAGAATTTCAAAGATTTATCACCACTCTTCAAAGGCTTATTGAATACACCCGGCGTTTTATTGATAGGAATAGCAGCTCTTATCTTTGGTAAGTTATCAGACAAATGGGGTAGAAAGAAAATTCTAACTTATGTGGCAATTTCTGCAATTTTCTTGTGCCTTTTTTCTGTCCCTCTTTTAGAAGAGAAAGACGTAAGTTCATTTTTAATCGTTCATCTTTCTTTATCCTTTTTAACAGGAGCTTTTCTAGGACCAATCCCATCATTTCTTGCGGACTGTTTTTCAGTAAAAACACGCTACACATGCATTGCTTTAAGCAATAATTTAAGCATGGGAATATTTGGCGGAACAGCTCCAATGGTTATAACTTATCTTATGAGTGTTTTTTATAAAGATGTTGTCCCTGTTTATTATCTCATGCTAAGCGCAGGTATTAGCTTCATAGGACTTCTGTTTATTAAAGATATTCAAGGAGAAAAAGATGTCTGAGCAACTCATGCGTCACTCTGCTGTCATCTCACGAGAATTTTTTAATCAAAAACCTCAATTTTCTTCTCATCCTGTCCTTGGTAATTTTTTAAAAAAACATCAAGGACTTTTGAAAATGCAGTGGGTTTTTTTAAAACCAGGGGAAGAAGTTTCACTTCATCATCATGAAGTTGATACGCTGATGATAGCTTGCACAGGAAAGTGTATTTTAACAGGTGAGATTAAATCCCTTTTTGAAGAAGGTGATGCTGTTTTAGTTCCTAGTTTATTGAGTCACGGCTTACAAACCTACAACGACTTTTCATTCAGTGGACTCTCATTACGCTTTTAAAGCTAGTGAAGAAACTCTTTTTTCAGGAAATAAGAATCAAGGCGATCTTGGACAAGCATTGAAACTGGCCCGTTATCCGTTACAGAAACATTTTTAAGGCGGGAATGCTCTGTGATTGCTAATAAAAATGGGTTGGCTTCAAGATCAAGAGGCAATGAAGTGGGATTAAATGGGGCTAAGTTTATCCCTTCAAAAAGCCTATTGTTATGAAGAAGTAAGGATCTCAAAGAATGCACTTCTTTAATAAGATACCCCAAATCTCGACTTGTTTCATCAGGGGATTCCTTTCCGATTTCGTTTCGACTTAAATCAAGAAATTCAAGAGATCTACAATTTTGTAAACCTAATATTAGTTTTTGTAAGACAGATCTTTTAGGATTAGAGCTAATAATAGAAAGTCGCTTAAGAGCACTCAAAGAATGAGAGGAGTTCTCAAAAATGGCTTGTACGCTTTTAACTGTTAATGTGACCCCATTTAAATGAAGCTCTTGTAACCTAGGTAAAAACGCTGCAAGTGGATTGTATCTTGGTGGAAATGTTAAGTTCCACCCTTTTAATGTTAGATTCCTTAAATGATCATTCCTTAATAGCCTAACCAAGATCTCTTCCCCTAATCTATCCTCTGCATCATCATTTATATCTTCGTCTAAAGGACCTAATTTAACATTACTAAGGGCAATATCTCCTCTCTCCAGAAGAGGGAAAAGAGTTGAAGCCATACTTTCGTTCAAGATATGAGATCCAAGATCAAGGCTTTCCATTCTCTCCTCCTCACCCATTAGCCGAAGTTGTTCTATGGGGTCTGCTCCAACAGCAGCAGCTTCACGAGTTTTTTCAAATATTGCAAAATCAAATCCACGCACAAAAGCGTAACGCCTCATAGCAGCATGGAATTCGGCATCAGCCATAAAACTGTCATCTGTTATAATTTTAAATGAATCTGGCAAAATAACCTTTTCCACCGTACCCTCTTGGAACATATCTGGATGGATTAGGCTCTTTAAAAATCTCATTTCTTCATCACCAAAATGTGACTCAAGGCCACCTGGTCTATCAATCACAAAACGAGCCAAGGACTGAAGAGCTTGGAATGGGCCAAAACTCCCTTTCGTTAAGTAGCTTTCTAAGCAACCTTCTGCTCCTTCTAACCATCTGGCATTGCTGTGATTGCGCTTAAAAATTTCATCATTATCTGAAACTGTGGTTTGTATAGAAAGCCCTTTGGGTTTTGCATTTTTAAGAAATGGATATTTTGTTTGTATATCTACAAGGATCCTTGCTGCAATGTCCATTTTATCACGTTCTAACTGCGCTAATCTATCTCTTGCTGCCCTTGGCAACATATTTACAGCGCTTTCATCTAAGCTATATTCTCCATGATATGAAAGTCCCTCTTTTGGAACAAAAAGACTTGCAATCCAATCATTGAAGCAAGAGAGCATGCCTCCGCTCTCACCCAAAAGGCCAAAGAAACTTCGATCCTCTGGCAAAGTACAGTTGCTTATGTCAACTAAAGCCAAACACCTTAGAAAAACTCTTTTGGGTGACGAAACAACTGGAAAACCAGGCACCGTTAATGCTGTACTCGGCAAAGAATTTTTCAAAAGCCATCGTAACCTTAGGTTATGATTTCCCATTGCGTTCACGACATACTTTGAATAGATAGGCTTTTGACCTCTGCCTTCTATTTGAAAACCACCTCTTGGCAAGGCTTTGATATTTGTGACTTCATAACCTGTTATAACCTCAATATTATATTGACGCAGCAGGTGCTCTAGTATGGTGCCGACAGCTATTGGATTAAAACCCCGCTCAGCAGTACTTACTCCCGCCACAAAATGTGGGCTTAAACCGAATCTTTCAAGATCAGCGTCACTTAATTCTTCAAAAAATGGAGTAGATCCAAATAGCTGTCCCTCCCCTTTTAGACCCAATGCTTCAAATTCTTTTAAATATTCTTTATAGTGGGCTTCTAAAAAAGCTTGATGTGCAAATAGTTCTTCTTTACTTAAGGCAGCATCCCCACTTCCTAGTTCTTGGCTGCCTCTTGCAAGTAAAAACACATTTCTCATTATATCCGTTAGCATTCTTTTTGTTCCATACATCTGTCTACGAATTGCAGTGGAATATAAGCATTGCTTTCCAGTCATGTGATCTTCTTCTTTTGGATACTCCCCTCCTAGGTGTTCTCTTGAAATGAGTCCTGAAGCTTCTAAAAAAAGATACAGATTTTTATCAATTACTCTAATTTGCCCTGTCGGCAATTTTTTGTCTGCACGAGCTTTTGCCAAAGAAATAGCCGCCATAACGCCTGCCCAGCCGCCTCCTAAAAACGAAAAATCAGGATTATCTTCGCTATGAGTGCGTGCATAATGTAAAGCCACTTCTTTTGCTTCTGTTAAAGGCAGAACAAGTGGGTATCTTGAGTTTAAAACTCCTTTAGCAATTTCATCGCCGTTTGAAGCTGCATATTTTAGCCAATAAATTTCATGTTCTATCGAAGGAGTTAGTCCATGCATTCCCTGATTAAACCAAAGGGCCAAGGCATAAACTGCTTCGGCAAGGTTTGTTTTAGAAAGTTCTCTCACTTTCCTTTTCAGTAAATTTCTTTCACTCTCTCCTAAATCTGTGTACCTGTCTAATAAACCGGCAACCACACGGTATGTTTCTATTGCTTTTATCCTTCTTATATCTTCCGTAGTGTAATCTGGGGAATGCATAAGATTTTGAAGGGAAAGATGATGACCAATCACGCTTACATAAAAATAGGTAGTAGCTGGTAAAAAATTCCCTGCTCTAAAAAAATATTGTCGCGCTTTTGCTAAACTTAATAGACCCTCAAATCCTCCTGATAAATGATGAAAACCTAAAGCATAGGATGCTTGCTGTCTTGTAAGGTGACTTGAGGCTCCATCAATTACATCCAAATGTGCACTCTCTACATCAGAAAATCTTCCTCGAATATGAGTTTTAGGTATCTGCCAAACAATTCTTCTTCGATCGGAAGAATCTCTTTCAAATTCATTAAGAGCTTTTAAAAGCCAATATGATGCCTCTTCAAGAGGCCTTGGGTTCTCCTGATTTTCTGTTTTTGCAACTAATAATCTAGCCAATAAAATTGGGAGAAGTGTGCCATATTTTTTTAAAAACTCGGGAGAATCAAGTAAGTGTCGACATATCGTAATAGCCCTGTCGTTAAACTCGTTATGTTGTGAATCTGCAGCAATCATACAACAAAGTAGATAGCCATCTTGCAGATTTCCATATTCAGTAAAAGATACATCTAACCAGTGATAGGCATCTTTACGAGACAGAAGAAACCCATATTTTCCAAAGGCATGGCCGATACCAAATATATGGGCAATCTTCTTTCTTTTTGAAGGTTTATGCTCATAAATACCCTTTAAAAAAGACGGGAAAAATCTAGGTTTTTTATCCAGCAGCTTCTCTGCTACATAAAATGCTGTGTTCCATAGGCCTTCTTTTTGTTCCAGATGAATATATAAATAGGGATCTATTCCGATTAAAGTTGACATATAACCAATAGATTGGCTTCTTTGGTGTTGTTTCTCATAAAGCCTACCAAGCGCAAAGTAAGACTTGGCATTTCCTAACGCCGCTGCGTGTTTGTATAGAGCTTTTGAGACATTTCCATCACTTGAGGAATAAAGCTTAGCTAGTTTGTAAATTCCTTTTGAATTACCATATTGGGCAGCTTTTAAATATGCTCTGACAGACTGAGGTACATCTATTTTTTTATAAAAATTACCAATAATATTGTATCCTTCAGTACAATTTTGATTGGCGGCTGCTTGAGCAAATTGTTGTGCTAGCTTATAATCCCCGCGAATTTGATGAAAAAGTGCTAAAGAAATATTTATAAAAGGATTTTCAATTTCTTTAAACTCAGATAAAGCCATTACATTATCTCCAAGGAAAGAGATAAAAGTAGATATACACGATTGTAATTCAGGAGACGAAAAAGGTGGAAGACGTTTTAATTTTTCTTGGTATGAGTAATATTTCATGATCATGGAAAAGGCATATATAGATTCTTGGGCTTTTAATTCTAGGGCCGATAATGATTTTAAATTTCCGTATTTTCCAGATTTATACAAAGATTCCACTTCATTAATAGCTTTAGAAATATCCTGAGCTCTTGCTACATCAACTTCACAAAGCGTTACCGCAGGGGTTTTTGATGAGCAAGCCTCATCTGTTTCAGAGCTTTCGGGTATATCTAATGTAAGCAAAGACTTTATGTGCTGTAAAAGTGATTCAAGAGGAACATCATCCAAACTTAATACAGTTGAAGAGTAGCAAACCGAAATATTAAAAAAAAAGCAAATGAAAAATAAAATCTTACTTTTCAGCACTTAAAAACCCATGGTTTGACAGTTGTAATATCCAGTATTGATATACAGATAAGTTGGTAGTTTGATATGATGAAAAAACGGAAAAAGCCTCATTAAAGCTTTTTGATACTTCGTCTTCGGTCATATCGAAATTCATTTCAGGTTTGTGCAATATTCTAATTGCCAATCTTGCAGTACAAATTCCTCTATCAGCCATATTCTTAAGAACTGCTTGCTGTGTGACGTCCAAAACTCTCTCAAACAGCGATCTTACTATTAAATCATCGCAAACAGTCATACGTATACCGTAACAAGGCGTACTCCGTTTTTCTTCATCAGCATGCGACATAACAACCAGCTCCTCTCCTTGTGAGTCTACCCAAGGCTGACTGTCTGTGAGAGCGGCTGTAATTGAACTTGCACGTACTACCGGGCTACCCATTGATACGACTACTGCTATTGGTATTCCCGTATCACTACTTACATCCCTTGGGATTTTAATAGGAGGAGGAAGGCCTGTCATTCCACCAGAAAGACCTACTACTTTTCCTGTTAAAAATTCTGCCCCCTCCATTGCAAAAACACCAGGAGATATCCATAAAAAAAGAAAAGCTAAAGTTAAAAATGATGTAAACATAAGTCACCCAGGAAAAAACAACAATTCCCACTTATCGTAGATACTTGATAAAATTAACATGATTTAACAGGTGAATTATTTTTTTTATTTCTAATATGAGTTGATAAGGATGGAAAAATTTTATTTAGTCAATGTAATTCGTTTTTTGATGAAAAGAAACTGTAAAATACAGATAAAAATCTCGTAAAAATTGCCACCTTTGTTCATGATTTAACATCAACTTGCCCCCATCCCTCTTGCAATTTCCCCTATTCTACCTTACTTTCCTAATAACAATAAAAATCGAAATTTTGGGAAATACTATGACCTTACAACACACGCTTTCAATTCTTAAACCAGATGCAACAAGACGTAATCTAACAGGAAAAATTAACGCAAAAATTGAAGATGCAAACCTTCGAATTATTGCTCAAAAGCGTTTATGGTTATCCAAAGAGCAAGCACAAAAATTTTATGCTGTTCACGCAGAACGCTCATTTTTTAATGACTTGTGTGAATATATGATATCTGGCCCTGTGGTTGTTCAAGTTCTTGAAGGTGAAAACGCAGTTGCTAAATATCGTGATGTTATGGGCGCTACAAACCCTGCAAACGCTGCAGAAGGCACGATTCGTAAAGAGTTTGCTGAATCTATAGAAGCGAATTCAGTACATGGGTCTGACTCTGAAGAAAATGCTGCAACTGAAATTGCTTTCTTTTTCAGCCAAATAGAAATCGTTGGATAAAGTTTTAACCCTTCCTAATTTGATAACAGGCGTTCGCTTAGTCCTTACGCCTGTTATTGTTTACCAAATTCTAAAGTACAATCTTTCGACCGCATTTATCTTGTTATTCATTGCAGGCCTTACCGATTGGGTTGATGGTTATTTTGCAAGACTTTGCAATTCAACCTCCGAGTTTGGACGCCTTTTGGATCCTATCGCTGACAAAATCTTACTCATAAGTGTTTTTAGTGCACTTTTTCTAATACAACGTTTGCCTTGGTGGTTGGCATTTACAATGATTGGCAGAGATGTTTTTATCATTCTGGGCTCTCTTTGTGTGTGGAAATATAAGCTACCTCTTCAGATTGAGCCCCTTTTAATTAGTAAAGTTAATACTTTTTTTCAAATTCTTTTAAGCCTGGGTCTATTAATCCCCTATATTTGTGCCCCAATTGTTGGGGGCTTCCTTGTTGCTTTAATTTATGGCACTCTGACTACAACAGTCATGTCAGGATTTTCATATGCAAAGCTCTTTTACAAAAGTACTCAAAAATGAGAATTTCTTCCGCTATTTGGTGATATGGGCAACCACTGGCGCTATTATCGTTTATCTTGTCCAAAGTATTAGCGGCATATTGGCTCCCTTTGTTGCTGGTTTCATAGGAGCTTATGTTCTAAATCGCCCTGTACAAAAATTAGAAAAATATAAAATTAGTCGAACTTTAGCCTCAGCCTTTGTTATCCTAACTCTTTTGGTTATTATTGGACTTATTGTTGTTGTTGCCCTCCCCTATTTGCAAAAAGAGCTAGTTATATTAGCTCAAAGTATTCCTACTTTTGCTCAAAGAGTTTTCCACTCCCTTCACCCGTTTTTAAATAGCATTTCCGAGAAACTAGGAACAACTGTTGAAGCTCCTTCTTTGAGTCATGAGCTTAGTCGTTACACAGGTGATATTTTACAATGGAGTCTTCAGGCTTTAATCAATTTATTAAGCAATGGTATGGTTTTGGCAAATCTCTTATCCCTTATTGTACTAACACCCGTTATTACGTTTTATTTGCTTAAAGACTGGTCTAATCTTACAAAATTCATTGATGGATTATTGCCCAAAACTTATGCCCCTTCTATCCGTCATACAACAAAAATGATTGATGTAATGTTGTCAGATTATGCAAAAGGGCAGAGCATTGTGTGCCTTATATTAATATTTCTTTATGCGGCAGCCCTTTCGTTTGTGGGTTTGAATCAGTCTGTGTTTGTGGGCATATTGACAGGTTTCTTTTCTTTTATTCCTTTCATTGGAATGCTTGTTGGTTGTTTAGTGAGTCTCAGTATCGCTTTTAACCAGTTTTCAGATTGGGCGTCAATTTTAACAGTGGCCTCCATATTTGTGATTATTCCCCTTATAGAGGCTAATTTTTTAACCCCCAGGTTTATTGGCGGTAAAATAGGACTTCATCCGGTCTGGATTCTTTTTGCTTTATTAGCAGGTGGAAATTGGTTTGGTTTTGTTGGAATTTTATTCGCCCTACCCATAGCAGCTATTGTTGGAATTTTAACGAGGCTTTTGTTTAATCACAATACATCCTCTGAGAAGATGATAACTCATGAAGCAAAATAATAATTTAAGACAACGAAATCTTGCCCTTCTTGGGATTCTTACTGCTCTTTGCATATTATTCTATGCTATAGCCTTTGTAAAAGTCGGCGGTAAATAAAAGCACAGTGGTTGAAAAGGATAAAAATCTTTCGATCATTCTCGTTGCTATGGTTATTGGCATGCTGGGTTTAGCGTATGCCTCAGTGCCCCTTTATCGCTTGATTTGCCAAAAAACTGGGTTTGGTGGAACGCCCCAAAAGGCACTTTCGATATCCAATCAAATTACTGAAGGAAGGGAAATCACTGTACAATTTGTGGCCAATACGCATAGAGACCTACCTTGGCAGTTTAGGCCCCTTCAAAATGAAATAAAAATGAAGATAGGCGAAAATAAATTAGCCTACTATTTTGCTGAAAACAAAAGCGATCGCCCAATAATAGGTATGGCAACCTACAACGTGTCTCCTGACAAAGCGGCTATTTATTTTAACAAGGTTCAATGTTTTTGTTTTGAACAACAGCTTTTAAAGCCTAAGCAAGGTATGGAAATGCCCGTTTTATTTTTCTTAAATCCTGATTTTGATAAAGATCCCAATCTGAAAGATGTTAAGACGATTACTCTTTCCTATACGTTTTTTGAGTATAAAAAGAGATGATTTATCCTTTATAAGTCTCCCAATGACTCTCTAAAACTTGCCATACTGTATCAACAGTTAAAGACGTCATGTAACAATCTTGGGATTTATGAGAAAATCCAGGTGTTTCTTTTAGCTCATCATAGGTCATAGGAATGCGAACGACGATGTTACGTGTTTCGTCATAATCTTGCCAGGGTCTATAATTTTGCTCCCTAGACGGGCCAAAAAGTCCAATGGTTGGAACCTTTGCAGCAGCGGCTATATGCATTAATCCTGAATCATTTCCAATAAAAACTTTACATTGTTTTATACAGGCTGCTGTTTCTATCAAACTTAAATTTTTATCGAAAAACGATAAGACTTGCTCTTTTGGTAAGGAATCAATCAAAGGCTCTACCATGTATTTTTCATGAGGCGCTGCAAAAATAGCGATTTTTGTGGCCGGATATTTTTGAGAAAAACGTTTAAGTAATTCAGTAAACGAAGAGATTGGCCATTGTTTTCCAACCCAATTTGCAGCTGGTGCTACTGCAATACAGGCATGATTTTCAAAAAAAGCTTTTGTTTTATTGAATCGTTTTTCTGTAAACCAAAGCTCAGGAGAAAGGGCTTGTTCATGCATCAACGCTGAAATTTGTTCAACTTTGTGACGAGGATCACCTGGTTTGCTTTTCCAAACCACACGCTTTTTTGTCCATAATAGATAAGATATTGCGGATCCTCTAAGATCAATAACCCAATCCCACCTTTGTTCTACAACCTTTCTCCATAAGGTTAACCAGTGTTTGCTGTGACGTTGTTTGGGGAAAATAACTAGATCATTAAGTAAGGGATAATCTTCAAATAACGAAGCTGGCAAAGGATCGACTGCAACTGTTACTTTTGCAAAAGGGTAACGTTTATGTATTTCACTTAAAATTCCCGTTGTTAAAACGGCATCACCAATGCGACTGCAGGTTATAAAAAGTATTTTCATATATAATTTCTCAAAGAGTATAAGAAAAATCTTGCACAAGCATTCCTGGAGCTAAAGATCCACCAACTGAACGCGCATCGTAAGTGTCTGTTTCCGGAATTAAATAAGATTTATCTGTTAAATTTAAAAGCCCTTCTCCCCAAAAATGATAAAGTGTCTCATCAAACCGCATATCTTTGATTGGTGAAATGATTTTTCCATTTTCCACCCAAAAACAAGCATAACGTGTCATGCCAGTTATGCGGCCTTTATTAAGGTCACTCCAGTTTAGGTAATGCACATTGCTTACAAATAAACCTGTATCAAGTATTTTTAGAATTTCGCCTTCTTGCAAAGATCCAGTCGCAATAGACGGTGCTCTAAGCCCTTCACCTGAATCAGCGTAATTTGTTTCAACGTTGTATTCTTTTGCCGAGCGAGTGCTTGTTAAAAGATTTTTAAGTTGGCCTTTTTCAACAACAGGTAATGATATAGGCGCTAGTTCGCCAAGACTATTAAATCTTGGGCTGACTCCTTTTGTAAAATCCTCACAAAGGGTAAATAATGGTGAAAGTTTTGTTTGCCCATCTTTTATTAATTTAAAAGCAGATTGCCCTTGATAATAAGAAGCTGCACTGACTCCATTCCACGATAACATATTCAAAAAACCATAAGTTGCTTCGGGCGCAAAATAAGTTCTGTATTTTCCAGGAGCTAGATTTTTATTAGGGGAATCAAGCTTACCCAATTGCTCTTTAGAGAAATTGAGTTTGCTTTGAAAAGATTGAGGTGACCAATTTTTATCCGCATAAATCAATTTTACTGCCTTTTGTGAAGGTGTGTAAAAAGAAAGATCTAAGCAAAAGTTTTCACTGTCATACCAATGGCTTTGTCCAAGTGAGTTTATATTACCACGCATGACAGAACCTGCCGTTAAAAGGCCTGCGCAATCAAGTCCATTTAATATAGGCAAAAGTGCATCCATCCAATCTGCATCTTTTGGAAAAGAACCTTTGTGATGTTCTTCACTGCTGCCTAAATCTTTTATTTCAGGGCAAAAGGGATCTATGGGTAACCCTTTCGCATCTTCGCGGCATCTTTCTAGAATCTTTAAACCTTTTTCAAGGTTAATTTTTGAATCCGTGCCAAATGGAACATAATATTTGACGTGTCGTCCCTTTTTAAGAAAAGTGAACTTAACTGATCCCTGATCAACATTGCTAATTTGCCTAATTTTTGCTTGATTAAGGCGCGTAAAAAGAGTTTTTTCGCCTGATAAAGAAAGCGATAACACTTCATCCACTTGCAGCTTTTGAAAAATGTCTTTTGCGAATTGATTAAAAAGATTTTGCATAACTTAACCAGCTCCTCCAAAAACATCTATTTTTTCAAACCAACAAGTTGGAACAGCATGCCCCACACGAATCACTTGATTTGGCTCTCCTTTTCCGCAATATGGACTACCTGAAATTTTATATGATTCTTTGTTGCCAACTGCACGCAAGCTCTTCCAAAAAGGAATGGAAATCCCTCGGTAGTTTGGATTTTTTAAAACAGCGCCAAGGCGGCCATTTTGGATACGACGCGCATATTCACAGCCAAATTGAAATTTATTTCGGTAATCATCAATAGACCATGATCGGTTGGTTTGCATATAAATGCCATTTTCTATGCGGGATATCATTTCTTCAAAAGAAGAGTCGCCAGGTTCAATATTAATATTTGCCATCCGATCAATTGGAGGTCTATTCCACGAGGAAATTCTAGCATTTGCAACACCTGGCAGCTTTAATCTTTCTTGACTTTCAAGGCTGCCAAGACCTCGCATTAAAACACCATCTTTAATGAGATATTCACGCGTTGCTTTATTGCCAACATCATCAAAAGCATAGCTAGCTGCCTCTCTCTCTACGAAAGGATCAAATGTTACATTTAAAAGCGAAGAGCCATATTGAAGAGTACCAAAATCGCTTGGCTTTACAAAGCTCCAACCGGCGTAATTCCGCTCATCTCCTAAAATTCGATCAAGTTCAAGGGGATGCCCTATCGATTCATGGACTTGCAAATAAAGTTGATCAGGCGCCAAAACGAGATCAAAAGTACCATTCGGACACTCTTCAGCTGTTAAGAGCTCTAAAGCTTCTTTGCCAACTTTGTTAGCAGTTTCCAGAAGAATTTCTTTATCCAATAATTCTAAGCCTTGTTGCGTAAAAGGCGCACCATTGGTTCGTGTCTGTGTTTCATTTCCCTCACCCGCAGTTGCTGAAAGAGTGAGTTGAGTCATTAAGGTCTGTTGGTATACATCACTTCCATTACTACTGACCATATAACTGTCTCGATCAATAACCATTGCATGAGCAACCGCGTTCACAATCTTATCAGAGACTTTTAAAGTATTCGTTGTTTGAATAAGGATATCCACAAAATCGGCAATTGGCATGGTGTCAGGAGTGGTTTTTGATGAAAAAACATAATTCCCATCTGCCTTTGGTCTAACAGACGGCGTAAAGGGGTAAAGTTTATTAATGCTTGTCTTTTTTGCCAACTCTTCTGCTTTTTTAGCGGCATTTTGGATAGCTTCTTCTGAATGAGTATTCGTAGAGGAATAAGCAAACTGACCATCTATGAGTACTTCAACCATGTAGCCATGATCAATGCTGACATCATTTTGATCAGAACGCCCATTACGTGCGCTACGCGATGTAATTTCTTCCCTGATTTCCCTAATAGCTACCCAGTCAGCTTTGATGGGCAGATTTTCAAGACAACGCTTTAAATTCATAGAACTCATGTCCTTGTTCCTAATTTGCAAAAATCTTAGCAAAATTTGACAGGAGTGTCTTGATAAGAAATAACCATTGTTAATTATCCAACACTTTTTTATTATGGTTCCATATCAATTCTTAAGATTTAGTCACATGCGCATCACTCAACGTGTTAAAAAAATCCTTGGCTTTTACGAAAGCGATAATCCTGGCAGCAAAGCAAATTTAGCTAAATTCCTTATGCACGGAAAATTAGCAGGCAGTGGAAAATTAATGGTTTTAGCCGTTGATCAGGGGTTTGAGCATGGTCCTGATCGCAGTTTTGCAAGCAACCCAGACGCCCTTCACCCTCATTTTCATTATCAAATGGCAGTTGATGCCGGTCTTTCTGGTTATGCTGCCCCTCTTGGTTGGCTAGAGGCTGGCGCTGATACCTTTGCAGGCGCTGTACCGACTATTTTAAAAATGAATAGTAGCAATTGTTTGCTTGGAAAAAATAACACACCAGATCAAGCCGTTACGGCAACTGTCCAGGATGCTTTGCGGTTAGGTTGCTCAGCTATTGGTTTTACAATTTATCCAGGATCTGATGCATCTTTAGATATGTTTGAGGAAATTAGAGAGCTTTCTCTTGAAGCAAAAGCCTGCGGCCTTGCAGTTATTATCTGGTCTTATGCGCGTGGTAATATGTCCAAAGAAGGCGAAACAGCAATTGATGTAATCAGCTATGGCGCACACATGGCAGCTTTATTAGGCGCACACATTATTAAAGTAAAGTTACCTTCTGCTCATCTCGAAATCCCAGAGGCAAAAGCAAATTACCAAAAACACGGTATTAAAATTGACACGATGGCTGACAGAGTTCGCCATGTCGTTGATTGTTGCTTTAAAGGCAGGCGCATGGTTATCTTCTCAGGCGGCGAAAGCAAAGACACGAAAAGCGTTTTAGATGATGCAAGAGCCATTCAAGCAGGCGGCGGTTATGGATCTATTATTGGACGAAATTGTTTCCAAAGACCGCGTGGAGAAGCTATGGACATGCTTAAAGATCTGGCAGAGATGTACAGAAAATAACTTATGGATTTAGGAACTTTCATTTATACATGGTGGAATGGGCAGCTTGTTGGAAATGATGAGTTTGGGAATCGTTATTTTCAAACAAAACGTGTAAAGAAATATGCACAACCCAAACGATGGGTTTTATATAAAGGAAAACCAGAAGCTTCAAAGGTTCCAGCCATTTGGCACGGATGGCTCCATTACACAGCGGATGAACCGCCTTCCGAGGATCTTTCTTATCCATGGATGAAAAAGCATTTGCCTAATTTAACAGGAACTCCTTTAGCGCATCGTCCGGATAAAAACTCACATCTCTATCCTTCTCCACACTTAAAACAGAAATCGACTCTTGATTATGTCCCCTGGAAACCATGAATCCTTAGTCTCTGAAGTTACTTTTGAAAATTCAAAGCAAAGACTTGATAAATATTTAGCCACACAATTTCCTGATATCAGTAGGAATCGCGTACAAAGCTGGATAGAGGATGGGAATGTTCTTTGTAATGGAAAAATAATTAAAGATCTTAGTCATAAGGTTGTGGAGGGCGAAATTTACACGCTTCTCCCTCCTCCACTTCAAGAAGCAATCCCAAAAGCGCAGGTGATTGATCTTGATATCATTTATGAAGACAGTGACCTTTTGGTAATTAACAAAGCGCCTGGAATGGTGGTTCATCCAGCACCTGGGCATCATGACTCGACTTTAGTCAACGCGCTTTTAGCTCATTGTGGTGATACTCTTTCAGGAATTGGAGATGTGAAGCGTCCTGGGATTGTTCATCGTCTTGATAAAGATACAAGCGGCCTTATGGTGGTTGCGAAAAACGACGCAGCTCACAACGGGCTTGCTGTCCAGTTTTCAGTAGAGAATGGCGGGAAACAGCTTGTCAGAACATACTCAGCGCTTGTTTGGGGGTACCCTCACCCCTTACAAGGAACCATAACCACCCAAATAGGTAGACATCCAAAAAATAGACAAAAAATGGCTGTCGTAAAAGATAGCAGTGGTAAAAAATCAATCACCCATTACACAACGAAAAAGCTATGGGGTTTTGGTCCAAAAGAAGAAATCAAAATCAGCTGGTTGGAATTTAAGTTAGAAACCGGCAGAACACATCAAATCCGCGTTCATAGCCATTTTATTGGTCATCCGGTTGTGGGAGATCCTTTGTATGGGCGAAAGACTGCTCCATCTGGTAAGCTTTGCCCTCAAGAAATTTTAGATTTTAAAAGACAAGCTTTGCATGCTGTCAAATTACAATTTATACACCCTGTTACAAAAACGCTTATGCAGTTTGAAGCACCCCTGCCAGGCGATATACAACAGTTGATGAAAATCTTAAACGATAAGTGATTTATGCTTTTGGTAATGAAGCAAAAGCTTCTAAGGCTCTATGCCTCGAAAGCTCAAGACTAACGATTGGTTTTGGGTAACTATCTCCCAAAACCACCCCTGCTCTTTTTAAGATGTCAGCCGGTGCTTGCCATGGCTTAAATAGGTATTTATTTGGCATATTAACAAGTTCTGGAACGAACTGCCTTGTGTAGTGTCCTGTCGGATCAAATTTCTCGCCCTGGGTTATGGGGTTAAAGATTCGAAAATAAGGCGCAGCATCTGCACCGCACCCTGCAACCCATTGCCAGCTAGCACTGTTGTTCGCAAGATCAGCATCAACCAAACAATCCCAAAACCATTTTTCACCATGATGCCAGTGAAGTAATAAGTTTTTCACCAAAAATGATCCTACAATCATACGCACCCTATTATGCATATAACCTGTCTGCCAAAGCTCTCTCATGCCAGCATCGACAATTGGATACCCTGTCTGACCTCTTTGCCAGGCTTTTAGATGTTCTGAGTCAGTCTGCCAAGGGAATGTGTCAAATTTACTTTGAAGATTTTTGTGTGATAAATCAGGGAAATGATAAAGCAGATTATAGGAAAACTCGCGCCATACGAGTTCTTTTAAAAAGCAGTCTACATCGCCTCTCAAATGATTACCGATCAGGCCTTTTGCGGCAACATCAAACCATGCTTGATTGGGAGAGATTTCACCAAAATGAAGATGGGGAGAGAGTCTTGAGGTCTTACTTTTGTTAGGAAAATTCCGTCCCTCTTTATAGTCAGATAATCCTTCATTTAAGAATATTTCTAATTTTTCTTGAGCACCCTTCTCGCCAATTACCCAATAGGGTTCCATTTTTTTATGCCAGTTTTTGTTTGATAATAAGCCCAGTTGGTTAATATTCGTTTTATTAGATTGGTCTTTAATCAACTCTAATTTTTCTGGTTTTGGAAGAGTCTTTCGAATCTTAGAATCCTCAATATATCCCTTTTGATAAAAAGCAGTAAAAACCTTGTATGGGCTGCCGTCACTTTTTATAACTTGCCAAGGCTCTAAAAGCAAAGACCCGTTAAAACTTTTACAATCGATATTCTGCGCTTTAAGAGATGACTTAATATCCATGTCGTCTTTGATCCGCCATGGTTCATAACATCTGTTCCAATAAATGGCATCCATATCATTGTCTTTGACAAGCTTTAGCAGAATTTCTTTTGCATTTCCCTGATAAACGTTGAGCCTATTATTTAGATTATTGTTAAGGTCAGTCAGAGAATGATAAAGCCACCAAAGACTTGCTTCTCCCATTTTAAAATCGCCAGCTCCATTTTCATCTTGAATATAAATGGGCATAACAGCACCTTGCTTTGCCGCCTCATAAAGCGCTGGGTTATCTGAAATTCTTAAATCTTGGCGAAACCAAAAGATCGTTTTTTTTGTAAGCACGTTTTATTTTCTAACAATGTCTAAAGGTTTTGGCATAACAATATCACTCTGGATAATAATGTTGTTATCATTATTTTCAAATTTTCATTTGGCAATTCGACCTCGTCCATTTTATGGTAGTAACCAACATTACATAAATTTTAAGGTCAAAAGAATGAGTCAGTTTGATGTCATCGTCATTGGTGGCGGTCCAGGCGGTTATGTTGCAGCGATTAGAGCCAGTCAATTAGGTTTAAAAACAGCTGTCGTTGAACGTGAACATCTTGGTGGGATTTGCCTAAACTGGGGATGCATTCCAACCAAAGCCCTTTTAAGAAGTGCAGAAATAAAGCACCTGATTGACCATGCCGGTGACTACGGCATTGAGGTTAAAGAATCAAAGATTAATCTTGATAAAATTGTTGATCGTTCACGCAAAATTTCTTCTCAATTAGCGGGCGGGATAAAACAACTTTTAAAAAAGAACAAAGTTACTGTTTTTGAAGGACAAGGTTTTATTGATAAACCAGGCTCTGTGAGCGTGACTGATAAAGATGGCAAAAAGGAAATTCTATCAGGAAAGCATATTATCGTAGCAACAGGAGCAAGAGCACGTCTTTTGCCAAATATGCCAAGCGATACAACACGTGTTTGGACTGCAAAGCAAGCCATGACCCCAGCTTTTATGCCAAAATCACTCCTTATTATTGGATCGGGTGCGATTGGGATTGAATTTGCAAGCTTTTATAAAACATTAGGGGCTGATGTTACAGTCATTGAAATGCAAAATCGTATTTTGCCGCAAGAAGATGAAGAGATTTCAAATCTAGCTCTTAAAACTTTTACAAAACAAGGCATGATTTTTCACCTATCCTCAACGGTTAAAGATATCAAGGCAA
Source organism: Alphaproteobacteria bacterium (assembly GCA_019749935.1). Lineage (GTDB taxonomy): Bacteria > Pseudomonadota > Alphaproteobacteria > Paracaedibacterales > CAIULA01 > CAIULA01. The sequence continues at coordinate 99,701 of JAIEPD010000001.1, read as the reverse complement.
CTGACAAGAATGTGACCGCTACGATAGAAGGAAGTGATAAAAAAGCGCATACCCTTAATGTAGACGCAGTCATAATCGCTATTGGTATTGTTGGCAATACAGAAAATTTGGGCCTTGAGAAAACGAAAGTTAAAATTGACCGTGGTCAAATTGTAACAAACGAATGGTGTGTAACTGATGAACCTGGTATTTACGCTATTGGAGATGTTACTGGTGCGCCGTGGCTAGCCCACAAAGCTTCACACGAGGGCATTATCTGCGTTGAAAAAATTGCAGGACAAAAAAACGTTCACCCTCTTAAAAAAGAGCGCATTCCAGGCTGTACTTACAGCCTTCCGCAGATTGCCAGTGTTGGACTTACTGAAACAAAAGCAAAGGCTGCTGGACACGACGTTAAAGTTGGAAGATTTCCTTTCCGCGGTAATGGCAAAGCATTAGCGCTTGGTGATACTGAAGGCCTTGTTAAAACTATCTTCGATGCTAAAACAGGCGAGCTTTTAGGAGCGCATATGATAGGCGCTGAAGTTACTGAACTTATACAAGGATTTACAATTGCCAAAACTCTTGAAACAACAGAGCAAGAACTAATGCACACAATTTTCCCGCATCCAACCTTATCAGAGATGATGCATGAATCTGTATTGGATGCTTTTGGAAAAGTTATTCATTTTTAGGAGCCGCTGTTTCCTTTTGGGTCTTAAAATAGTCATCCACTGTTTTTCGTTCCTGAGGAAGCGTTTCTTTTTGTCCTTGAGGAAGTATCTCATTCTGCGCAAATATCTCAGATTGAGGGGAAGTTTCTTGTGGAACAACGACAGGTTTTATTGAATATTGTTTCAAGTTTTTTCCATCTATGGGAATATTTTCTAACAAGTCATTCCCTTTTAAAGAAGGGATGTTTAATTTTTCATCCCCTAGATAGATATCAATCGCACCTGCTTCAGCTGTTGTTAGACGAAAACCATCTTCGGCGTTCAAGCGATAAAAACCTTGAGGGCGCAGTAAACGTGCTACAATTAATTGATTGTTGGCATCAACAATTCTAATCCATGTTTCTTTATTTGCCGATATGGTAATCACTTCACTATTTGGGACTGCTAGACGATCAGCGCCTACTGCCAAACTTTTCTCAACCGGTATCTGCTTAGACATTTCAATTTTTTCACGAATGGGTTCAACTGATTTTTCCGTTAGTTCAGCCTTGATAGAAGTTTCACTTCGGTTTGCATAGTATGTAAAATACGCTGCAATGCAAGCCGTTGTTAAAAAAACAGATCCCCATAAAGCTTTTTTAGTCAATAGATTTTTTGGCTGCGGAAGAGAATATGTTGAAAGAGCTACATCTTTTTCTAATGATGTTGTTAATTTTGTAAGTTCATCAGATAATTCTTCAAAATCCACTCCCAGATACACACTATAAGATTTTATAAACCCCAATGTATAAACTGTTCCAGGCAGTTTTTCGAAATCACCCTTTTCAATATTTTCTAAAAAGAATTTTCTAATTTTTAAGGTTTTGCATGCATCTTCGATGCTTATTTTCTTCGCTTCGCGCGTTGATTTTAAAAGGTGCCCTACTTTGGTGGAAAGCTCAGGTTTCTTTTCTAATGTTTGACCAATCTCTGCTGTAAGATCAGCGTTTTTTTGTATGGAATGGGTAGGCACCTAAATAAACACCTTTTTTATCATTAGAATCTTTCCTATTAAACAAATAATTTTATCTTTACGCAACAAGCAAGTTTATTCTTCTTGACTTTTTCCATCATTAATATATCTCTTAATTAAAAATTTGGGTAATGACTAAATGGATCACGCGCGAGCGCATAGGCAAATAAAAAGACGAACCTCACGCAAGATTTATGTGGGTTCAGTTGCTGTAGGTGGAGATGCGCCTATTGCGGTCCAGTCGATGACGAACACTCTCACTTCAGATGTAGATGCAACCGTCGCTCAGATTAAACGACTTGAGGGTGTTGGAGCAGATATTGTCAGAGTTTCTTGCCCCGATGAAGCCTCAACAGAGGCTCTTGCTAAAATTATTCCCCAAGTTAAAGTCCCTATTGTTGCGGATATTCATTTTCATTATAAGCGAGCGATTGAAGCCGCAAAAGCCGGTGCTGCTTGTCTTCGTATTAACCCAGGCAATATTGGTTCTTCAGAGCGTGTGAAAGAAGTCATTCAGGCAGCAAGAGATTACAATTGTTCTATGCGAATTGGAGTCAATGCAGGAAGTCTTGAGAAATATTTACAAGAAAAATACGGTGAGCCCTGCCCCGAAGCGATGGTTGAAAGCGCATTAAGCCATGCAAAGATTTTAGAAGATAATGATTTCTTTAATTTTAAAATAAGCGTTAAAGCCTCGGACGTGATGTTAGCTGTTGCTGCCTATCGTGGTCTTGCTCGAGCTTGCGATTATCCTCTTCATCTTGGAATTACAGAAGCAGGAGGCCTTAGAACTGGCACTGTTAAGTCTTCTGTTGGTATGGGAATGTTGTTAATGGATGGTATTGGTGATACGATTCGTGTCTCCCTTTCAGCAGAGCCTGAAGAGGAAATCAAAGTTGGTTTTGATATTTTAAAATCTTTGGGGCTCCGTCATAGGGGCGTTAATGTTATTTCGTGCCCATCTTGTGCGCGTCAACAATTCAACGTTATTAAAACTGTCGAGTTTCTAGAAGAACGGATTTCTCATATTACAACACCTATGACCGTTTCAGTAATCGGTTGTGTTGTGAATGGTCCAGGTGAGGCTAAGTCCACAGATATTGGTTTTACAGGCGGCGGTAATGGGACCCATCAGGTCTATGTGGCCGGTATTCCCCATCATCGATTACAAGATGATAATATTGTTGACCATCTTGTAGAGATGATCGAAAAAAAAGCACAAGAAATCGAAGCAGAACGCTTGGCTATATAAAAATTCTTTGCTAGCCTTATAGGTGGAATTCCCATTTATAAGGTTTTTTTATGAAAACTCGGATAGCACTTGTTACTGGAGGAACACGCGGAATTGGCGCGAGCATCACTTTAGCCTTAAAAAACAAAGGTTATAAAGTTATTGCCAATTATCACAAAAATCATGAAGCTGCCAAAGAATTTGCAAAGCAGCATGCTGTTGAAGTGAGCGCTTTTGATGTAGGAAGTTATGAAGAATGTCAGAAAGCCTGCTTACAACTCAAAGAAAGCTATGGAGCTATTGATGTCCTTGTTCATAATGCAGGTATAACAAGGGATAGTTTCTTTCATAAAATGTCTCCTCAAATGTGGCAAGAAGTTATTACAACAAACCTCACATCTTGTTTTAATATGGCTCAGCCTGTTGTAATTCCCATGAGGGAAAACGGTTTTGGTAGGATTATTTTTTTATCGTCCATAAACGCACTTAAAGGTCAAGCTGGTCAGGTTAATTATTGTGCGGCAAAAGCAGGCATTATCGGTTTTGCCAAAGCACTGGCCTTAGAAACTGCGAGCAAGGGAATTACAGTTAATGTCATCGCACCTGGGTACACAGACACAGAAATGGTCCGTGCAGTGTCGGAACCGATTCTAGAAAAAATTATTTCTCAAATTCCAGTTGGTCGTTTAGGTCAAGTTGATGAGATCGCAAAGTGTGTTTTGTTTTTAGCGGCCGAAGAAGCAGGATTTATAACAGGCGAAACATTGAATATCAATGGCGGGCAGTATTTAAGCTAAACCCTTTCATCTTATTAGTTATAAAAAAACCCAACCTCTTCTATGCCTTATTTAAAAACAATGAAGAGATCGGGTTGTGTTTTTTTACAAGCTTAATGCTTAAGCTAGAACTGCCAAGCAACACCAAGCTTTAGAGCATGAGCGCTATATTTCATGTTCTGCTTAGCCTGGTAAACACCTGTTGAGTCTGCAGATAATTGTGACCCTGTATTATAATTATACTCTAAACGAAGCAGCATGTGATTTCCAAAATCCTTTTCAACACCTACACCAGGAACAAAAGTAAGCTTAGTTTTTTTGGAGGAACTAAAGTTATTCCCTGTTGTAACGTCATAGTTTTGAATTTGGTCACGACTGACGGAAAGACCAAGACGAGCATATGCTAAGTAAGAATTAGCAAAAACTGCACCAACACGAGGAGCAAAAACTAAAGCAGGACCATGCTTGTATTGTGTTTTAACTGAATAGGTAGAGCCATTGGTTCCCAAAACTGATTGTGTTTGAGTTTTGTTGTTTTGGCTAAAGTTAACGCCCAATTCACCACCAACGTACAGTCCACTCAAATTACGGCCATAACCACCCATTAAACCATACACAAATCCAGTTGATCTATTTTTCTTATTATAATCAACTTCTGTTATTGTTGAATTATTTACTGTTAAGGTTTGGTTAGAAAGCGAGGTTGTTGTAATGCGCTTTGCAATACCCGCTTGTGCGCCCAGATAGAATCCATTAAAAGGAGTTGCGTCTGCTGTGGACATAGCAGTCATCGCTAGTAAAGGTAATAAAATCTTTTTCATAAATAACCTCAAATATAAACTTTATTTCTATTTACATGTTGACTTAAAAAATAAATATTAACAACAAATAGATGATTTCTTGGTTCGAGAAAAAACAATCTGTTGCAATTTGGCAACATATTTAAACAAAAATTAACTAATTGTTAATTTTTTCCGAACAAAATACTTGATAATAAAATATATTATTTTCCCAATAATTTGAGAGTTAAGGTTCATAGATATAGATTTACATAACAAATAAATTAGAGCTAAATTTCAGGAATTATCTTGTTTTTAATTCGCCCTGAGTTTCGTATGAATCCTATAACTTTTCTTAAAAACCTTAGTCTTTTTATTGTGTTTATTATCCTATTAAGCCAAGCAAAAATCCTAATATTCTCGGATATCTCCGTTGAACCAATTCTTGCCCCCTCACCAGCAAGGGATAATAAATTTTCAGTCTATTTAGTGTCTTATGCAGATGGACCAGAGATCTTTCATAAAAATCAAAACGCTCTTACCGCTTCAGCGCTGAATAAAGGAGTAGACTTTTTTTTAAACTATAAAAGGAGTCATCTGGATAAAGGGTTTTTGGAACAAAACAAAAGCATTCTTTTCCAAAAAAAGGGGGCTGGTTATTGGCTTTGGAAACCTTGGGTTATTTTAAAAACCCTTCAAAGTGTCGAAGAAAATGCCATTGTTATTTATGCGGATAGCGGCTTCGTGTTTCATACCCATTTACAGCCTCTTATTGATCTTGCACTTCAACATCGCATAATCTTAGTGGACTATGATACGACTCTTCATGGAACATTAGGGCAGATAACAAAGAGAGAAACGTTAGAGAAAATGGGTTGTGATACCCCCACTTGCAGGCAAGGAAAACATCTTTGGGCGGCCTTTAGTATCTTTCGAAATACACCAGAAAGCAGAGCATTTGTTAAAAAATGGCTAGAGTATTGCTTAGATGAATCACTTTTAACAGATATTCCAAGCCACTCGAAAGAATATCCGGAATTTTGTGGCCATGCCCATGATGAATCAATTTTAAGTACGCTATACAACCTAGAGCCAAATGGAAAGCACCTTATAACAGTTCCTGAGTTTTATAAATATGCCGATTGGCATCATAGACATCCAGGCCGAGAGTTTGAGTCTCTACTTCCAAAGATGGGTAAACTCATTCGAGGGGTTGAAAGAAAGGTTTTAAATTCCAGCTGGATGATATCTTTGCGTAAATTTGTTTTAGAAAAATTTTTCCTCACCTAAGTGCGATTTAAAATAAAGGTCTCATTTTCAAAATCTTCATATCCTTTTAAAGTAAGACATTCCTTTGAAAATGTAGCTGTTCCCCAATGTGCTTCACCTGCTGAAGCTCCGGCATCCCTTATAAAGGAGATTAAAAATGTTTGGTCACTATTATGGTTTAGCCTAGCTTTTGCATTCTTAGGACCAAGGATCATTTCAAGATCGCTATCATCACCCACGGCAATCTTTACAGATCCCAAAATATCATTGTGATAAATACCTTCAAACAATTTTCTATCAATTTTCAGTCCCGATGCCTTCGGCCTAATCATGGGAACAACCGGTTCTTTTTCTAAAAGCTCAAGACTGTAATCTTTTAGAGGTAATTCCATAATACGGTCCGCAAAATAGTCAGAAATCCCCATACTTGCTTCTGAATGGGTTAAATTTGTCAAAACAACAATGCCTGCATCACTTTCAGGAATAAACAAAAAACGATGCTTTATTCCAGCAATCAAGCCTCCATGACTTAAAACACGGTATGGTTTGTCGTCAAAAATTCTTAAGCCCCCTCCATAGCCTAGAAAAGGTTCAACGGGAGTTTTAGATGAATGCAGAAATTCCATATTCTCTTTTGAAACCAAAGAAAGATGACCCAATTGTAATAAAAGCCAACGACTTAAGTCTTTTACCGATGAGACAAGTCCTCCTGCAGCTAAAAAAACTTCCGGAAAAATACTAAAAGAAACAGGCTTTACCTGTGTTCTGCTTTCTTCATCTAAAATATGGCCTGTAGTTAGTTGGGATTTATTGATTTTACTGATCATATCAGTACTTTTCATTCCCAAAGGACTCAGAATATTTTCTTTGATAAAATCGCCCCATTTTTGTCCTGTGATGACTTCAATCAAATCCTCAATCCACAAATACGGGACATTTATATAGGCGTAAGCTGAGCGAAAGCTTGTAATCGGATTAATATGTGAAAAGCCTTTTTGAATATCTTTTCTATCATATCCCCATTGCGCCATTTGCTCTAACGCTCCTGGATAAAATCCAGATCTATGACAAAACAAATCAATAACTTGAAATTCGCGCGTTACCCAAGGATCTTTTAATTTGAAATCTGGTAAATAATCTATGACTTTGTCATCCCATTTTAATTTACCCTGATCAACCAGCAAAGCTAAACCTAAAACTGCAAAAGATTTTGTAATAGATGCAATTGGAAAAAGCGTATCGGCTGTAAGAGGGATAACCTCTCCACATTTTTGTGTGCCGTAACCTTTTTGAAAAATCACCTCACCTTTATGCACAATTGCAATTGAGGCTCCTGGCACACGCCATTGTTCGAGAGAATATTCGCAATATTTATCCACATCCTTAATTAAAGCATCTTCTTTAATAGCTACTTTCATTAGCGCGAATCTCCTCTTCTGTGATTTTGCCGCGTAAAACCCGAAAAAGCCATGTGACATATCCTAAAATAATTGGTAGGAAAATTATAACTGCTAATAACATAATCCATAAAGTTCTTTGACTAGATGAGGCATCCCAAATTGTCAAACTATGTGAAGGATGACTTAAGGAAGGAAGCAGAAATGGGTAAAGACTAAAGCCAACTGTAGAAATTATTCCAGCTGTAAGAAGGCTGCTGCCCAAGAAAGAAAGAAAAGGCCTCTTGATTGTAACAAGGCATAAGACTCCGCCAAAATAAACAGACAAAGGCCCAATCATCATCCATGGATATTGGTAAAAGTTCTGAGCTTTGGTTCCAAAACCTCTAACAACTGATTTGTTTAAGGGGCTCGAAAAGCTAACTGAATCAATGACTGAAGCAATTTTATACCCGCAAACAAACGAATGCGTATAAAGCCCCATAATGGTAAATCCTGCCAGGAGAGCAATGACGCAGGCAAAAATAACAGGCTGAAAGCGATAAGAAAAACCTTGTGAAGTTTTGAACTTTAAATATGTGGCACCCTGCAGGGTCATCATCATAACCCCAATAAGTCCGCAACCAATGGAAAATGGATTCAAAAGCTCCGAAAAAGTCCCAGTATAAATAACGCGCAGATCTTCATCAAAATGAAAAGGAATGCCTTGAATTGCGTTTCCTACGGCAATTCCAAAAATTAGTGCTGGAATAAAACCACCTATAAAAATTCCACAATCCCAAATCTGTCGCCATAAAGCATGTTCAACTTTGCTTCGAAATTTAAGTGCTACAGGCCTTAAGATCAGAGTGCATAAAATAATAAATAAGGGGATATAAAGTCCTGAAAATGCCACGGCATAAAGCGGCGGCCAAGCTGCAAAGATGGCCCCTGCCCCTAAAATAAGCCAGACTTGATTAGATTCCCAAACAGGGGCAATTGTGTTAATAAAGATGCGCCTTTCCATATCTGTTTTTCCCATGAAAGGCAAAAGAATCGCGACCCCCATGTCAAAACCATCAAGGATGGCAAAAGCAATTAATAGTATGCCTAAAAGACCCCACCAAATAAGGCGTAAACTTTCGTAATCAAGCATGTTCGCTACTTAACTTTTAATGAAGAATGATTGCATTCTATCAATAAGTCTTCTACAACCTCCATACAAATTTCAGAGTGTTCTTTTTCTTGGCATTTTTTTAACTGTTCGATTGCTTGGGTTATTTCTATAGGTAATGCTTTTCTGTTATCATCCCACGGCATCTCTCATAGCCCGCGTTGACCACCTGGAATACGCTATCCAAATCCTATCTTCCGTTTTATGAAGGCTGGATCCGAGCGCGCCTCTATTTTTTATGAAATCTTGTGCGATGGTTTTCCAAGCTTGCATAAATTGCTTTTCTGTATCCTTCTTTATTGAACACTTATAAATAATAGCAAACATGAATCATTTCTTTCTTATTAAAGGGTTGACAGTTCCTTGCTAAAGCAATAGAAATGGGTTGGCAAAGCGTTTTGAATCCTTCTTGGTATTATAATAAGAAAGGAGTTGTAAGATGCGCAAACCTTTAAAATCTTATAAATTCAGTAAAATTCTTTTGTTAATGAGTATTTTTGCGCCTGCATTATGGGGACAGACCTCCGATCAACAAGCCGTTTCCTCTGAATTTTCATCTGATAAAAAGCCTAGTGAACATCCTGTTGTAGATGCTGCTGTTGAGGCGACAAAAAAAACTGCAGAGGTTGGAGAAGTAGCTCATAGGGCTCGTGAAGGTATTCACGCAGCAACAAAGCCTTCTTCAGATTCATCCAAAGATAAGGAAGAAAACGATGAAGGTAAAAGTGAAGATGAAAATGATAAAAGTGCAAAAGAGACCTTAAAAGAAAAAGGCAAGGATCTAAAAGACAAAGCTGGAGATGCAAAAGACGATGCCGTTGCTGGGGTAAAAAAGGGAAAAAGAAAAGCAGAAAGAGCAGTTTCTGATGCCAAAGATACATTTGAAGAAAAGCCTAAAGATATAAAAGATAAAGTTACCGGTTAAATAACGAACCTATGGCACTTTTAATTCAAAACATTATTTAGATCAAATGCTTAAGATCTGCTCTACCTTGAATGGATCTTCAGTTTTTTACTGACTAAAATTAGCACCGGCTTGCTTTTTTGTACGAGGCGCTCTGCTTGTTAACCATTTCATAGTATCTAAACTACTTAAAATTGGTTCTATTTTTCGTGCATGTTCTTTTTTTAACTTTATATCTTCAACCGTATTTCTGCAGTATTCGATATCCCTCTTTATCTCATTTCTCAAGTCTTCTGTCCTTTTTGTGAGATTCTCTTGTGTTAAGACTTCGCCTTTATCTGCACCTAAATTTCCGTCTAAGAAAACATCATATAATTCACATTGAGTTTCATAGTTATATTGATATCCCTCAAGAAAATAAATTGCAGTTTCAATGCGTCTTTTATAATCAAAATCACTTGTAGCATTTGCTAATTCATTTAACTCTTTTAGTAAAGATTCATAATCTTTTGTAATTGAAGCAAAAACTGGTTTATTTCTTTCTTTCCAATCTCTGCCCATTTGCGACAACATTACTTTTTTGCGATCACTTTTAAAAGAGGACGACTGGCCCTCGAAGGAATCACCAGAAGAAAAAGGTGACATATTTCCTGATGAAGCTACGCTTGCTGTATCTGAATTATAGGGGCTTGTTGACTTTAGACTAGATACTTCTGACATATGATCATGTGATGTTGCGTCTGAATGGGCAATGCTATCTGATGATCTTGAAGTTAATAATCTTCCTTCATTTCCTTTGTTTAATGCATGGGGGGAGTCTATTGACAAAAATCTATCTTGAGCAGCAGCAGCAAAATGCTGAGCACTATTAACTGATGTACTTGCTGTCGACATAAATAACATCGTACTGATACATGGAATTAATACTAATCTTTTATTCATGATGTTAAAATATGATGACTCTCTTAAATAACAGAATAGATGATCATAAATTAATATTTAGTTAAATTTAAAATAAAAAGTCTTTATTTATTCGTGGTCTTTATGCCCCCCAACCCATAAGAGTTGATAGCAAAGAATTTTATTTATATGATGAGCCCTTAATATATAAAAGTTTATTAGGACGCATATGGAAGAAATTTTTGGAACCTCAACAATCTACTCTCTAAGCCATGAAGCAGAAGGAATCGGGGAATTTGAAGGACACACCATTCGCATCCCCTTCTCTCTTCCAGGAGAACAAATTGCCTTTAAGCAGATTGGTTCAAAAAAACGTAGAAAATTTGTATTTCAGGCGGTGGAAAGTGCTAGTGATGCTAGAGTTACTCCTGTATGTCGTCATTTCACACAATGCGGCGGTTGTACGCTTCAGCACATGAGTGCAGATCTTTATAAAGAATTTAAAAAGTCATTAATAACAATTCCTCTTCAAGAACATGGCCTTGATCCATTTCTTGTCGATGATATTATCATCCTTCCCTTCGGTAAAAGGCGCCGTGCAAATCTAGACATTATTAAAAAGAACGATGTCGTGTATTTAGGTTTTCATCGTTGGAAAAGTCACCAAATTATTGATTTAAAGGAGTGTCATACATTATCGCCAGCGCTCAAATCTCTTTTAGACCCCTTCAAAATCGCCTTAAACATAGTTTTAGATAATTTTCAAAAAGCTAAAATTTTCTTAACAGAAACAAAATCAGGTGTCGATTTTAGTTTCGAAGTTCAAGGTGTTCTAGAATTAACAGAATCACAAAGAGAAATTCTAAAATCTTTTGCTTTAGAAAACAAATTAGCACGCTTTGTTTTCAAGCATGGAAAAAAGATAGATTGCATTTATAAAATAACTGATCCAGTTGTGACTTTTGACGGTGCAGATGTTGCAGTGGATGCTTATAGCTTTTTACAGGCAACAGAAGAAGCAGACGAAATTTTAACGTCTCTTGTCATGAAACATGTGCCTTCTACTTTGAGAAAGGCTGCCGATCTTTTCTGTGGGCGCGGCACTTTTAGCTTTCCTATAAGTCGCTTTGCTCCTGTAGATAGCTTTGAATTGGATAAATCTGCTTTAAATGCCCTAGAAGACGCAGTTTTAAAAAGCCAAAGAAATATAACCTCCTATCAACGAAATCTATTTGATGAGCCCTTATCAATAAGTGAATTGAAAGGTTACGAGATGGTAGTTATCGACCCACCAAGAGCAGGAGCTCTTGAACAAGTTAAAACCCTAAAAGATTCCAAAGTTCAAACAATTGTGTATGTTTCCTGCAATCCCCAAACCTTTGCACGGGATGCGAAAGAACTAGTGGATGGTGGGTATATTCTAAAGGAAATAACAGCAGTTGATCAGTTTGCTTGGTCTGCACACTTAGAAGTCGTGGGAGTTTTTGCGAAATAAAAAGTGGCTGGGGTACTAGGATTCGAACCTAGGGATGGCGGTACCAAAAACCGCTGCCTTACCACTTGGCTATACCCCAAAAAGACTACACTCAAAGTGTTTCAAAAAGCCGGGCAGGCGTTTGAGGGTCAAGGAGCGGAGTGTATAGATATACATGAGCACCGTAGATCCCGAAAAACAACGAACCCGGAATTTGAAACACGAAAAGTTTACCTATGTACATTATCAAATTTCATTGATTTTGCAAGCTTTAAAACAGGGGTTTTCATTCAAAAACATAAAAACCCCTGTTTAAGATCCTAGCCTTCTGCTGCGGGTGAAGCTTCTGGTAACAAAGCCTTCATGCTTAGTTTTACTTTACCGCGGTCATCGAAACCGACAACTTTGACTTGGACTTGGTCGCCCACATTAACGATGTCGCTAACTTTTCCAACGCGATGATTCGCAAGTTCACTAATGTGTACTAGACCATCTTTACTACCAAGGAAATTCACAAATGCACCAAAATCTGCAACTTTAACAACTTTTCCAGTGTAAATTGCGCCAATCTCTGGCTCGCATGCAATTGCAGTGATCGCAGCTTGCGCACCTTCAATAGATTTTGAGTCATATCCAGAAATAGTGATATTTCCATCATCATCAATATCAATCTTAGCGCCGGTTGTTTCACAAATTTCTCTGATGACTTTACCGCCGGACCCGATAACTTCACGGATTTTATCGCGGTTGATTTTCATTGTAACCATACGCGGTGCATAGTCACTGACCTGACCTCTGGATTCTTCCAAGGCTTTAGACATTTCACCCAAGATGTGAAGACGTCCAGCAAGCGCTTGTTTTAAAGCGATTTTCATGATTTCAGGTGTAATGCTGGTGATTTTAATATCCATTTGAAGGGCTGTGACACCAACTTCGGTTCCAGCAACCTTAAAGTCCATATCACCTAAGAAATCTTCGTCGCCCAGGATATCAGAAAGAACCGCAAATTTTTTGCCCTCTTTGATTAATCCCATAGCAATTCCAGCAACTGGCCTTACTAACGGCACCCCTGCGTCCATCATTGATAAAGATGTTCCGCATACTGTTGCCATGGAAGAGGATCCATTAGATTCTGTGATTTCGGAAACAGAACGAAGTGTATACGGGAATTGTTCTTTAGTTGGTAAAAGTGGGCGTAATGCTCGCCATGCAAGTTTTCCATGGCCAATTTCACGTCGACCTGGACCTGCCATACGGCCAACTTCACCGACTGAATAGGGGGGGAAATTGTAGTGTAGCAAGAATCTCTCTCTGTACTCACCCTCTAAAGCATCAATCATCTGCTCGTCTTGGCCTGTTCCAAGAGTGGTTACCACCAAAGCTTGGGTTTCGCCGCGGGTAAACAATGCACTACCATGCGTTCTTGGCAAAAAACCAGCCTCGCATACAATAGGGCGAATATCCGTTAAACCGCGTCCATCAACGCGCTTTTCATGATCGATAACGTTTCCTCTTAAGATTTCAGATTGCAGGCCTTCTAATAAACTGTCAGGGTTCATTCCAGGAAATTCAGCTTCTAGTATTTCCTTTGCTTTGCTTTTTGCTGAATCAAGTGCTGCATAACGATCTTGCTTTACTGTTATCTCATAAGCTTTTTTTATGTCAGCTCCTGCAACTTCTGCTACGCGCTTTTTCATTGCTTGATGAAGATCATGCAGACCTGCAACAACCCATTCAGCTTTACCAGCTTTTTTCTTTAATGACTCAATCATTTTTAGAACAGGTTCAAAACCTTTGTGTCCAAAAACAACCGCTTCAAGCATAAGATCTTCTGATAATTCTTTGGCTTCTGACTCGACCATCAAAACGCCTTCTGAAGTTCCTGCAACAACCAGATCAAGGCTGCTTAATGCAAGATCACTTGGAATTGGATTCAAAACAAACTTACCATCAACATATCCAACTTTAGATGCACCGACTGGGCCCATAAACGGTAGGCCAGAAATGCTCAAGGCTGCAGATGCCCCAATAAGTGCCGTGATGTCCATATCATTTTCATGGTCATAACTCAAAACTGTACAAATGACTTGAACTTCATTATGAAACCCTTCAGGAAATAGGGGGCGAATTGGCCTGTCAATTAATCTTGAAACCAATGTTTCCTTTTCGGATGGCTTGTTTTCGCGTTTTAGAAATCCGCCTGGAATTCTACCTACAGCAAAGGTTTTCTCTTGATAATGAACAGAAAGTGGTAAGAAATCAATATCAGGTTTTGCTTCTTTTTTACCAACAACTGTACACAGAACCGTTGTTCCACCATAGGTTACCATCACTGCGCCGTCGGCTTGACGCGCAACTTTTCCTGTTTCCAGAACCAATGAACGCCCTGCCCATTGAATCTCTTCTCTAATAACTTTAAAAAAATCTGACATTTTTATCCTTTAATATATAAAAAATAAAGGGAGCGCTCGTTAAAACGCCCCCTCCTCATTTCAAAACAAATATAACGTAATCAAAACTTTTAACGACGTATATTCAAACGCTTGATGACTTGCTGATACCGGCTCTCATCTTTTCTTTTTAGATAATCTAGCAAACGGCGCCTTGCACCAACCATCATCAATAATCCTCTACGGGAGTGAAAATCTTTTGCATGAGCAGTCATGTGATCTGATAGATTGCGAATTCTCTCAGAAAGAATAGCAATTTGCACTTCCGGTGAACCTGTATCACCTTCTTTAATTGCAAATTCTTTAAGAAGCTCTTGTTTTTTCTCTTGTGTAATCGACATCGTTTTTTTCCTTATTTTTGTATGTTAATCTAAAGAAAAAACCCGCTTTGGATAAAGGCAACCTTCCTTATGTATTGCAATTGCCAGAAGTTTTTCTTCCAAACAAATCGCTACATAAGGAACACAAAAGTCGAATTCGGACTTTATTGCCATACCGCGCTGGATTTTTTCAGCATCAAAAGCCGATACAGGGACAGCCGGGATGTCGTCCAGAACTGCTCTAATTGGCTTTATATATTGATATCTTTCTTTATGATCGATTTTTTCTAAATTTTCCAGTGAAATCGCATCATTTATATTAAATTTTCCATCTTTAATACGTTTAAGCTTGCTTATGTACCCAACGGTGCCTAAAGCTTGTGCCATATCTCGCCCTAAGGATCTAATATAGGTCCCACTGCCACAAGTTGCCCTAAACTGACAGCTTTGTTTTTCTGCTTTTATAATTTCAAGATCATGGATTGTAATTTGCCTTGCCTTTAACGAAACTTCCTGCCCTTCCCTTGCTGCTTTATAGGATCTTTTTCCATCAACTTTGATCGCAGAATAAATAGGAGGGATTTGCAAAAGGTCTCCTATAAATTTTTGACGAATATTTTCGATTTCTGTCAAAGAAGGCCTGACTGAAGATGTTTCTATGACATTTCCTTCAGCGTCATCTGTTGTTCGCTTTTCACCCCAGGTTGTCTCAAATTCATAAATTTTATGTGAATTTTTATAATAGGGGATTGCCTTCGTAGCTTCTCCAATTGCAAAAGCGAGAACCCCACTCGCTAAGGGATCTAGGGTTCCAAGATGTCCTATCTTTTTAGTACCTAAAAGACGACGCAAAGCGCCACCTACTTGTGTACAAGTCATTCCAAGCGGTTTATCAATAATGATCCAACCGCTTTTGTTCATATTTTCAGTCTTTAATATTTTCTAATAAGAATTAAGCAGCTTGTAAAATGGATTCCATTTTGTTCACAGCGGCATTTTCATCAATGCTTTCAACAGCTGCAAGCTCACGTGCTAAACGTTCTATAGCCGCTTGATAGATTTGTCTTTCGCTATAAGATTGATCTGAATCACTGTGATTGCGATACAGTTCACGAATAACTTCTGCAATTGAGCAAGGATTTCCTGAGTTGATTTTATTTTCATACTCTTGAGCACGACGGCTCCACATGGTTCTTTTTTGTTTGGTACGTACTGTTAAAGTTTCAAGCGCTTTGCTCATATCCATAGGGCTACATAAGGCTCTTAAACCTGCAGCTTTTGCCTTTGCAATAGGCAACCTTAAGGTCATGCGTTCTTTGTCAAAATTGATCACCAACAATTCAAGCTGATGCCCACCAATTTCATGAATTTCGCTCCCAATAAGTTTTCCAACGCCGTGTGCTGGATAAACTACATAATCTCCTGAAACAAAAGTATGACCTGTCATGTTATTCCTATTGTATGTTTTATAGTTTTGAGCTTTTTCTATTTCTCTTAAGTAGGCACAATTTCAAAAAATACAAGTAAATTATTAAGTCTTGCCCGGCGCAGAGTTGAAGTATTTTTTGAACTTATCTTCAACCTTTAACCACTCATCAGCATCTGCAGGGGTTTTTCCTTTTCTGGTTATATTGGGCCAGACAGATGAATATTCTTTGTTTATTTCCACCCATTTTTCAGTATTTAGGTTGGTGTCAGCAATTATTGCTTTTGCTGGACATTCAGGCTCACAAACTCCGCAGTCAATACACTGCTCTGGATTAATCACAAGCATATTTTCGCCTTCATAGAAACAATCTACAGGGCAAACTTCAACGCAATCCATATATTTGCAGCGAACACAGGCCTCTGTAACTACATAAGTCATTAGCGTACACCAAACTATTTTACCAAAAAACTAAAATTTTATTGCGCATGATTGTAATTTTTTGCAATAACATTACTAAAACTGCAATCTGATTTGTCTTTGTAGCACAAATCTTGACCAAAATCAAGGGTGACTGAAATCCATTTTATGGCAATATAACACAATTAAAAATGAGAGTTTGTCACAAATTCTGAAAAATTAATTCTTATTAAACCATTATAGACTATGTTGATGTAATAAAAATCATTTAATTAATTTTCAATACATGTCCAAAAAAGATAAAAAAATTTGCTTAATAAATTCAGATCTTATTATTATTGGAGCATCTACCGGCGGACCATTTGGCCTGATTACCCTTTTAAAATCTTGAAAAAAAATAACTTTCCCGATTATCCTTGCGCAACACATGCGCGAAACTTATACAAACGAGCTTGCAAAAATTTTACGTCTTGAGACGGGCCATCACATAATTGAAGGATATCATAATTTGGTTTTAAAGAGTGGCTATATTATTCTTTGTCGGGCTGGTGTAGATGCAGAGGTATATTTTGAAAACAATAACTTTGTTCTAAAAGAAGCCAAATTTTCTGATCATTTTCCTCACCTTTCTATAGATGCCTTGTTTGAATCTGCTGCATGCTTAAACAAAAATATCACTGGAATCATTTTAACAGGTATGGGAAATGATGGCTGTAAGGGTTCGGAAAAACTTTTAGCTGAAAACAAGATTGTTATTGTTCAAGATCCTCAAACATGTTTAGCTGAAAATATGCCAAATGAAGTGATTAGTCAGGGATACATGTCACATGTTTTAACGCTTCTTCAGATTGCCGCATGTTTAAAAGCTTAATTAAAAAAAACTTATATGTTATTTTCCCTCTTTTATTCAAAAAGTACTTGTTACATAATGCCAAAAACATGAATTTACAAAAAATAGGAGTATACAACTTTGAGTTTTTCTATCATTAAATCAACATTTAGGATTGTTCTATTATCAAGCGCTTTAATAATAAGCAGTCAACTTTATGCCACTGATGAAGCTGAAACAACAGAATCTCGTGAGACTACCCCGAAGACTGGCAAGAAAAAGAAAAGCAAAGGGGATAAGCAGAAAAACCATAAAGATAAGAAAAGATCAAAGACAACTCAAAATCCAGAAGAAGAAGCTGCAGCAGTCATTGAAAGATGTAAAAGATTATTAGCAAGTCCTGCTGCTAAGGATGAATCCGAAAAAATTACAGCAAAAAGAAAACGCTGCGGAACTTTGATGACTAAGGAAAACATTCCTAACACACCAGCTACAGTCACAGCTCCAACAACGGCTCCTACAGCAGCACTTCCAGCAGCAGCTCCTGTTCCGGGTGTGACGCCACCTGTAGCTACTACAGCTCCAATAGCAGCTCCTGCTGCTGCACTTCCGGCAACAGCCCCCGCAGGAGTACTCCCTAGTATAACGACACTCCCTGCAGCAGCAACACTCCCTGCAGCAACAACACTACCAGCAGCGATCCCTACAGGAGTCGTTCCTGGTAGTGTGACACCACCTGTAGCAACACTGCCAGCGGCAGTTCCAGCAGGGATAGTTCCTGGTGTGACTCCACCCGCAGGAATGGTTCCAAATGCGACACTACCTATGGCAATAGCCCCTAATGTGGCACCAACTGGAGCAGCGCCTAAATAGGTTTGACTTATGATGTAAGATCACGGACTATTAGGGTCCGTGATTTTTTTGCCTTCAACAGATTGGCTTTATTAAATGGATCTTGTTACCCAAGGAATTTTAGGTGCAGCTGTATCCCAAGTCGGTTTTCAAAAGACACTTGGGCGTCGCGCTTTGCTTTGGGGTGCCATTATTGGCATGTTACCTGATGCCGATGTTTTTGTTCGTTTATCTTCAAATCCATTTGCAGAAATGCTCCATCATCGTGGCATTACACATTCTTTATGGTTTGGACCCATGATTGGCCCCATTCTGGGTTATCTTATCTGGCGGTTTTATAAGGCAAAAGAAGAATTAACTCCTTTATCTGCATGGACAGGGCTATCAATTTGGGCGCTTTTAACGCACCCTTTATTAGATGTATTTACGGTCTATGGAACGCAGCTTCTAGCGCCCTTTTCTAATCATCGCTTTACCTTTCCAGCCATTGCAATTATTGACCCTGTTTACTCAGGAATACTCCTAATTGCAATTTCAATAGGATTTTTCTTTCATCGTCGTTTGATTTTAGTAATCACCAGTGCGGCTATTGCTCTTACATTAACGACTTGCTATCTTTTTTTAGGTCTTGCTGAAAACACTAAAGCCAAACATCTTTGTCAGCAGTCTTTAAAAGAAACCTCTTCTGCCAAAATCAAAGTCTATCCAACCATGTTTCAACTGTTCTTACGAAGGGTGGTGGTTGAAGAAGCTGATCAATTGCGCTTTGGCTTTATTTCGACGTGGTCTCCACGTCCGATTGAATGGACATACTTGGAAAAACCAAAAAACCTGCCCTCATCAGAATTTTTAAAAGACCCTGAGGTTGAGATTTTTAAATGGTTCACAAGTGGACAATATGCCATCAAATATGACGAATCACTGCACCAAATCACTATGATAGACACTCGTTTTGGCTTTGAAGGTCCGTCCATTTTTGGATTATGGGGCGTTACTTTCTTGGTTGATCAAAAAGGCGATAAAATCAGCTCTGCTCAAAAAATCAAATATCCAATTGGTCCTATTACTGGCAGCGCAGTTTTAAAACTGTTTCAAAAAGCCTTTAACTAGAAATAACATCCTCAGAAGTTATTAAAATTACAATTAAATATCATTAAAAACAATTATATTGACATAAACATCATATTCTTGGAATATCGTGGACTCTTTAGTGATTTATTAACCTGGGATACATATTCGTGCGTATTGTTTCTTTATTTTTTTGTTTTTCATTAACCCTTTTGGCGCATACAGAAGGCCAGGCTTCACAAGCCACCACACTTTCCGCCTTACCGGGTGAGCTTTTCTCAGGGACTAACCGGACTTCAGGATCCTTTCTTTTAGCGTCAACAGTTGCAAAAAATGGCGATTTTGATGGTAGCCTTACCGATGATGACAAAGCAAAAACGATGCAAGGCACAGTAAGCACTTATGGTCTTTTAGTTCAGGCTTCCCCTGAAGAAAAAGAGGGTTATAGTGGTGTGTCTGTTGTATTCTCTCCTCTTGCAAAAAAAGACTCTATCGTAGCGACAGATGATGAACCAGTTCATCGTAGACTTCTAGGTAGGAGTTTTAAAGAATTCCCAATAGTAATGGCTGAAAATGGGATAGAAGCTATAGATAAAGCAACTGATTTTGCAAGAAAAGGAATCCCTGTAAAATTGTTTCTTTTTGATTTTCGAATGGGTGCCCCCGATGGAGGAGAAACGGCTCTTCAAGTAAGAGACATTGAGCATGACGGACAAAAATCTTTTCAAAACTCTATTTTCATATGTGTGTCGTCAACTCCTGATGATGCAATCTCTTGCACAATTAAAGATTTAAGCAGATGGTTTGTTCCTGGCTCAAAAAGCCAAAAAGAAGTTTTCCATCGGGTGAGAGGAAAAGTTGATTCTCCCGCAAAAGCTCGAGAGGTTGTTACTTTTGTAAATGAGCTATTGGATGCCCTTGCATCTTATCAATTGGGTGTATCAGGAAAATGATTGTTTTTCAAAAAATGTCAATATTTTGTAAACCATTTTAAATTACAATAGAATTGTATCAGCAATAATTACATATGTTCTCGACGTTATTAATTAAAATATTATGTCTTTTTGTTTTGTGGGTTAGGATATAAATTTATGAGTATCAAATTCTTGGGCATTTTCTTTTTATTCCTTTCAATATGTCATGCGAGCGAAAAAACACCAGACAACGAGTCATATGATAAGTCTATGGATGAGGGATATAGAGGAGGGTTTAACGGAGTGCGCAGATTGAGAGAATCAAAATCTGCTCCCTCTACATTAGAAACCTCATTATCCTACGAGGAAGAATCAAGCACGCGCAGCGTTATGACAGCTTCATCTGAAACCTACAGCAGTCGCAAAATTCTTTTACCTCCTTTTGCTTCTCCTTTAAAAAAAGGAGACACTATTATGGTATTGGAAGATTCACCATTTCAGCAAAAAATGCTTGTTAATAAATTAAAAAATCTAGGATTTACGGTGCTCGCACACACATACGGATACCAAGCATGCGACTCAGCATTAGAAGCCGCCGAAAAGGACATAAAAATTTCCTTATTTTTATTTGATTTTAATGTTCCTTTCCCAGCGGAAGATGAAAAAAAGTATATAGATAAGCTCCAATTGAATGGCGGAGAGACAGCTCGTCTTATAAAAGAAATGACTATAGATAGAAAAAAACCTTTTGAAAATTCTGTATTTGTTTGTTTAAGTGCAACTCCAGAAGATGTAACGGGATATGAAGATGTTTTTTGGCAAGTTAGAGGCAAGCTAACAGAGGTAGACACCGATCCATTCTTTGAAGATGTAAGAAAACAATTAATAGTTTCTGAATCTACATCCAGGATTGTAGATAGTATTGTAAGGCTAGGAAAAGGAAAAGCTTGCTCCCATTTTTTGAGAAATGCAAAGCCTGTAGGTATTATAGATGCTGGGAATTAATAGCTTTTTCCTTGCTATTCAAAAAAAAATACTATACAGTTGATTTATGAATATAGCGTTTAAATCACTTCTATCTCTACGACTAGGCGGCTGCCCAAGCCGACACTAATACTATTTCCACGCTTACAATTTATCCGTTTTTTAAATACTTGTGCAGATTTCCAAGGAGAAATCTTGTAGATTGATTTTGCACCAGTAAAAACAGTTTTAGAGTTAGGTAATTTATTATGCCAAGAAAATTAGCACGTACAGTTGTAACCAGCATGATGGGCAATTTGTTTGAATGGTACGATTTTGCTTTGTTCGGTTACTTCGCCCCCATTATTGGGAAATTATTTTTTCCCAGTTTTGATTCTATAACCCAATTATTATCTGCATATGGTGCATTTGCTGCAGGATATCTTGCACGTCCTTTAGGTGGCCTTTTATTTGGCTACATTGGTGATCGCTATGGCCGTAAAAAAGCCCTTGTCTTAACGATTCTTTTAATGGCAATACCAACGGCCATTATTGGTATCCTTCCAACTTATAATAATATTGGAATTACAGCATCTGTTTTGTTAATTGCCTTAAGACTTCTTCAGGGAATTTCTATGGGTGGAAATTATGCAGGGTCAATTACATTTACAACCGAACACAGTCCAGAGAAAAATCGCGGTCTTATTGGTAGCTTTGCAGTAACTAGCTGCCTTATGGGATTATTATTAGGTTCAGGAACAGCGGGCCTCTTCTCTTCGATTTTTGAACCGTCTCAATTAGAAACATGGGGTTGGAGAATTCCTTTTTTAGCAGGTATCTTTATTTGCGTCGTCGGGTATTACATGCGTCGCACCGTTCCAGAGTCCCCAGCTTACGAAGCAGCGCAACAAGCAGGAGAGCTTATTAAAAATCCTGTTAGAGTTCTTTTTAAGGATTATAGTTTAATTCTCTTTTTAATGGTTGCCGTTGTAATGCTCCATGATTTGAGCTTTTACATCTTGTTTATGTATATGCCTACACACTTAACTGAATTCTTATTCATCGATAAAAGCGCAGCTTTTACCATAAACACTTTGAATATGGTCTTTGTTATTTTATTTACGATGGGTTCAGCTTGGCTTTCAGATCGTTATGGGCGCAAGAAAGTCATGGGTATCGCCGCTGCTTTGTTTATTTTGGGAACGATTCCATTGCTGACAATTGTAAACGGTAGCGCTAATAATTTAGTCTATATTTTCTTAGCTCAAACCCTTTTAGCTGTTGGTGTGGGTGGATATTTTGGTCCTTTGCCTGCCCTAATGGTTGAGGCATATCCCACGAAAATCAGAAGCTCAGCTATTTCAGCCACAACCAACATAAGTGGCCCTGTGTTTGGCGGAACAGCACCGCTTGTGGTAACATTTCTTATTAATGCAACAGGGACAAATATGATCCCAGCCTATTATTTAACGGCAGGAGCTGTTATTGCCCTTATTGCATTAATCAAGATAAAAATAAATCATGAAGCATAAAAAGCTTCTCTACCTTGTTGCTAATGATCGCTACTTTTGCAGTCATCGCCTTTCCTTGGCCTTGGCTGCAAAAGAACAGGATTATGATGTTTATGTTGCAACGCCGGCTTTGGGCGATCATGAGAAAATAATAAACGCAGATCTTAAGTTCATTCCCCTTCCCTTTCAGCGAGGAGGAATGAACCCCTTTAAAGAACTTAAGACCATCTATCAAATCTGGAAACTTTATCAAAATATAAGGCCTGATATTGTTCACCATGTGGCTATCAAGCCAGTTTTGTATGGAACAATTGCGGCGTTTTTTTCTCGTGTCCCTCTTATTATTAATGCAGTTGCGGGCCTTGGGCATATCTTTGCAAACAATTCGTGGTTAAAAACGCCTTTAAAAATTGCAATGCGTTCTCTTTTAAGTTTAAAAAACGTACAAATTATTGTGCAGAACCCAGAAGATTTTGAAGAAATTAAATCCCTTACACAAAAAGATAACATCCATTTACTGCTGGGTGCTGGCGTTAATTTAAAAGAGTTTTATCCCATAGAAGAATCTAAGGCGCCTCCTTTTAAAATCATCCATGTTTCAAGGCTGCTTTGGTCAAAAGGAATTAAAGAATTAGTCGAAGCAGGGAAAATTTTAAAACGCCAAGGGCACAACATTATTATTCAAATTGTCGGAGAGCCTGATCTTGAAAACCCAGATGCAATTCCTGCTGAAGTGTTACAAGAATGGCATAATAATAACCTTATTGAATGGCTTGGACATCGAGTAGATATAGCGAACCTTTATCAACAAGCACATATTGCATGCCTTGCTAGCTATTATAGAGAAGGCATCCCAAAGTCGCTTATTGAAGCTGCTGCATGCGGAAAGTCAATTATTACTTGCGATATGCCCGGTTGTCGGATTATTGTAGAGCACAATAAGAATGGATATTTAATTTCCCCTCGTGATTCTGAAGCTTTGGCAAATGCAATTTTGAACCTTATCAGTGATGATAAGTTACGCCAGCAAATGGGACATCAAAGCAGAGCCCATGCTGAATCCGCGTTTGGGGAAGAAAAGATCCATAAAGAAACGATAAAACTGTACACCTGTAACTAAAGCTAAGGATATCTTGCTGTGAACGAACTTCAATGGCCAGAAGACATAACGATAAAAATTCTTCGTGGGCAAGAAATGATTCCTTATCTTGAAATTGCAGCTCAGTGGCGCATTCAAGAGTTTAAAAGCTTTCCCTACCTTTATGAAGGAAACATGGAATATGAAAGCATGTATATGCATGAATGTGAGGAAAATCCTGAAGCAATCCTTATCGTTGGTGAAAAGAAGGGTGAGATTTTAGGGTTTACGACAGGTATTCCAATTGGAACGATGAGCGACCTTCTAAAATCTCTTAGAAATAAACTACCAAACGCTGATGAGTATTATTACTTAGCGGAATGCATTTTCTCTCCCACAGTAAGAGGGCGAGGTTTTGCTCAAAAGGGAATAAAATTATTTGAAGATGTTGTTAGAGGATTTGGTTATAAAAAGATTTGTTTCTTAACGGTAATTCGCGATAAAAACCACCCCCTCCGACCAGCAAGATATCTTGATAAAGATCCTATTTGGCAAAGGTGGAACTATAAAAAAACTGATCTAGTTTTAGAATTCCCATGGCCAACTATCCAAGCAGATGGAAGTGTCATAGACTTTTTAAACCCAATGCGATTTTGGGAAAAAGACATTAGTGTAGCTATTGGAAATCCTTTGAAATCTTTAGCATCGGCAGCTTAAGATTTTAATAAGATCTATACCCAAACCTCGCACGAAAACGTAAGGGGGGCTAACTTCCCCCCACCCTATTTATCAATTCTTTAATCTTCATCTCTATAAAAGCGTTCTTTACGTTCGTGGCGTTCTTGTGCATCAATGGTAAAGGTCGCTATAGGTCTAGCATCAAGACGCCTGAGGTTAATAGGTTCGCCAGTTTCTTCACAATAACCATAGCTACCATCTTCTATGCGACGTAGTGCTAGATTGATTTTATGAATTAACTTTCTTTCACGTTCGCGAGTTCTAAGTTCAATAGCTTCATTAATTTGATTGCAGGCTAAATCAATATCGTCTGCTTCTTTGTGTTCTTTGTTTTTCATCAAATCAATAGTCTGAGAACACTCCTCCATTAATTGGTTTTTCCAATTAATAAGCTTATTTTTAAAATATTCAAGTTGGGCAGGTGACATAAAGGAATCGCTGGCATCCAAAACAAAATTTTCCGTAGATGAAATGCCTTCTATGGAATTTCCCATCGGGACGCTTGAATTTTTACTCATTTCTACATATTGGGGTTTCATTTTCTTCCTCCATCAATTTGCGAATTATAAGGCCCTCATTAAAGTGAAGTTCATAAAGGAAAACAAAAAACTTCACCGTCAGACAGTAGAATGCTTTGCAAAAATCACCTTGTCAAGAAATTGGATGCAACATCTGATATTGCGATATTATCCATTTATTAATGCGACATTATTTTGGAAAAATTGTTATTTTTCAATATGTTATTGATAAATTAAGGCTGCCACATAAGTGAAAAAGCATGTACGAAAAAGTTACAATATGACTAAAATTAAGAAAAAACGAACTTACAACGCGATAAAAATGAAAGATTATGACCGCAAAGTTAGCACTTATACGCAGGAAAATTTTTAATTTAAAAATTATTCTAGTATCTCATTTTATTGATTTGATCGAAAGGCAAGATAGTCTCGTAGTATCTTTTCATGATCAAAGGCAAAGGACCCCCAAGGAAGAGTCTTTAAAGATTCAACTTTTGCTTCCGCTGCATCGTCTCCAGCACGCGGCATTTGATTGGCCTTTGCTAGGAAAGTAACCTCTACAGAATGATGGCGGGGATCTCTACTGGGGTCTGAATATACGTGAAACTGCCTTAAATCATAAAGCTCTAGGTTAACCTCTTCCATCATTTCTCGACGAATTGCATTTTCTACGGTTTCACCGTATTCAACTTTGCCTCCGGGCAATGCATTTCCCCATGGGTATTTTCCTCTTTTAATAAGAACTATTCCTTGAAATTGGCCTTTTTCATAAACTTCTATAATCGCTGCGGTCGTTAAAATAGGCGGCTTATGTGATGAAGATGTCGTACATGCATTTAAAAAAAGAACGATAATAATAAGAAAACTTCGAAGCATTATAATTGTAAATTCCCTCATAAAGATCTGATTAACGAAAACATCATACTTATTCAGCAAAAAATTCTAAAAGAAATTTTGTTTAAAATAATTCATTCATTTAACAAAGAAATTATAGATCAGAATCTTAAAATATTCTATGCAATCATGGAATTTTATTGACATTTTCCGCAAAAACAGCTAGCATAGAATTGAATAAAGTATAGAAAAGTCACCCATGCCAAGAATTGTTGTTGTCTAGCCTGGTTTTTTTCATAGACCCGGCACATATCAGCCTTTAATCGAATTTTTTATATTCGAAGGGATAGGTATTGCCAAAGATTTACGAAAAAAATTATTTAGAAAACAAGGATTTTTATTATGAGTGCCCTATTACAAAAGCCATCTTTATGGCTTATTATCGTAATTGTGGTTTTGCCCCAATTATCAGAAACAGTTTACACACCGTCTCTTCCTGATATTGCTCATACCCTGCATACATCTGACAGTATGGTTGAGTATACCCTAACTATATTTTTGTTAGGTTTTGCAATTGGTGTTTTACTATGGGGGAATCTTTCTGATCGCATTGGCCGAAAACCCACTCTTTTGATGGGACTTGGGATTTACCTTTTGGGATGCATAGGCTGCTGGTTTTCAACGAATATTACGATGCTAATGATATGCCGTTTTGTTCAAGCCTTTGGCTGCAGCACAGGTTCGGTTTTGGGGCAGGCAATCGCCCGTGATGTTTTTGCTTCTCATGAAAGAGGAAAGATTTTTTCAACAGTAACAATGTCGATTTCTTGCGCTCCTGCTTTAGGTCCGATTATTGGTGGTTTTACCGATCAATATTTTGGTTGGGAAGCTGTTTTTCTTGTATTGCTGGGCCTTGGAAGTTATGTTGCTTTGCATGCCTTTTTAAAACTTCCAGAAACCAACCAAAAACTAAAGAAAACAAATGCCACCGACCTTATCAACGGCGCCGCAGTCGTTCTGACAGACAAACGTGTATTATCCTTTGGGTTTCTTGTGGGAACGGCTAATGGAATTATATTTAGCCTTTATAGCGAAGCTCCCTTTTATATGATTGAGATGCTAGGGATATCGCCTTCACAATACGGAATGTTGTATTTTATTGTGGGCATTTCTTTTGTTATGGGTGGTTGGCTATCAAGGCATCTCAATATTCACGGATATACTCAAGAATCACTGCTGCTCGCCGGAAATATTATTCTTTTTCTTGGGGCAAGCATTTGGGGAATCTTTGCTACTTTGGGATACATTCATATTCAATATGGGATGTTTTCGGTCCTGTTGACCTTAGGATTTATTGTGATTCAATCTTTTGGTATTGCTTTGATTCTTCCAAATGCTTTAAGCCATGCCTTGGAAGATTATAGTCATATGGCAGGAACGGCTGCATCTCTTTTTGGGTTTTATTACTGTATGTTAATTTCCTTGGTGACTTTCGGAATGGGCTTTTTCCACGATGGGACCGTCATTCCGATGCCTATATATTTTATGGGTTTATCACTTTCTATGTGCTTTGTTTATTACTTTGGCCTTAAAAAATCTAAAACTGCTTTAAATGCAGCATAAGAAAATAAAAAAGGTCTAGCGCAAATGGCTAGACCTTTTTTAGTATAAAAATTTATGCAAAATCTTCATGAACCAGTAAATCTATATATTCTATGTGTCTATGTTTTGAAAAATATGAGGATTGAATTTCATATTCGTCAAAAGATTCTTCATTGGAAGAGTCTTCAATCGCAAATCCTACTACCTGACCTCTATTGATTTTTGCATACCACCGAGATCCCTCGGAAATCTCCAACAAGAGATTATTAGTCTCATTCTTGAAGAGAAATTTTCCGTAATTGCCTATAGCGCAGGATGATAAGACTCCTTTCAAGTAACTATTTGCAAGCTTTGTTAAGTCCTCATCTGTAATATTTGCATATTCGCAAAACTCATCATCAGCATCTCGAGATTCATATTGTGTCCAAAAATCTTCTATTTCTGAAACAGGAATGATTTTATATCCCTCCATCTTTCTTTGATTTATTAACATTTCTCTATACATTTTCTCAGTATCTTCGGAAGCTTCACTCACGTTAGAAGATTGAGGAACGTTTGCTTGTATGCTTTCATCGATTGGAACTATTTCGCTTCCTTGAGCAGCAACATTTCTTCTGCTTTCTTTAGATCGTGCTTCGGATTTATCGCCAACAACAGTCTCTTCATTAATTTCCGTAGTTCTGCCTCTTGTATAAAAATATCCTAATAATCTTTCGATGCTTGAACAACAATTATCAACTCTATCTTTAGTTGACTCCTGATCTGCGCCAAAAACTGTAGCTTTAGAAAAAACCACAATCAAAAACACCATTAAAATTTTATTAAACATTTTCGCTGTATTTTGAATTACTCAAGAAGCTTGTATAATATATTCACTGCAAAATAGCAATTATTTTGTAATAATTAATCAAAAAGCGATCAAAGGTTTATTAATCATGGAAAGGATACAAAGGGAAATTCAAACGAGTTTTGATTAAAAACAGCTTGTTTGTCGCCAATTTTCTGTTATTAATCCAGTAATCCCCTCAAAAGCATCTATGTTGGATGTGATAAGGACAAGCTCTCTTCTTTGAGCGGTGCCAGCAATTAATGCATCGTAGGAGCCAATATTTTTTCCCACTTTTGTCAAAGATGCCTTAATCCTCGCCGAAGCTTCTGCGTCTCCCCATTCAAAAGACACAATGGAAACTCCCTTTAAGAATGATTCCAATACTGATTTTAGTTGCGCTGCTTTATCCGGATATTGTGAAAATCCATAATAAATTTCAGAAACCGTCACCGTTGACAAACAAATAGACGCAGGACTTATGGATTTTAATTTTTCTAAAGTAGCGCGATCACCATTAATGAAGTCACTTAAAACGCACGTATCTAATAGATATTTCATTTTAAATGCTCCTTAAAAGAGTGATTTAAACGCAGATTTTTCATCTGACCTGAAGGATTCAAACCGAACAGCGCCCTGCCCCAATCCCTCAAAATCAAGAACGGCGTCAGGCCAATGATGACGATGCTGTTGCGTTAGATAAACCTCTATCGCTTCGCGTATTAAAGTATTTCGTGTTTTTTTAGATGTTTTGCTTAAAGCCAATAATTCTTTGTTAAGTTCTTCTGGAACGTAAATATTAAAGTTCATATAATTACTTTTTTTAAATCCATGAATTTATAACATAATATAACATATTGACTAAAAAATCTACTACTCCCAGAGATTAATAACTTCACCACCTTTTTTTGCAAGCAGCAAATCCGTAAGTGCCCAAACCAACGCATCCATACGATCCGGTGATTTGGCTGTAATGCCTGGAATGTATTCACACAATTGAGTTTCAAGGTCTGTAAACGGTTTACTGTGATAAACACGCCCTTGTTCATAAAGGGCAGCAATAGGCTCTGCTCTCGTTATCTTGCCGCGGCTTGCTCTTACGGCTTTATAAGAGGTAGTTGGATCTAAGGAATGAATAATACTTTTAACCATATCACCTCCTTGATTCACCTCTGCCACGACCCGATCAGCCTTATGCTTATGATAGGCTTTAACCACACGCCTTCCCCACTCCGCTGGACTATATTTTCCGCTCAAGTCTTCTAACACATATGCTTTTTGATCTTTTGACAAAGCTGCCACTATAATTCCCGTTTCATCACTCTGCTCGTGATGGGTTATCGCAGGGTCTATTGCAATGACGACACGCAGCCAGCTTGGATTGACAGGGTCGTGATGATGAATTATAGATCTTTTCCAAAGAGCGCCTTGTTTTTCAGTTAAAATCTCGGCGTATAATTCCTGAGCCCCTAGACGCGTTCCCTCAAACTGTTTAACAATTTGTTTCACAAAAGTCTTGGCAAGATTTTCCTGATTATCAAAAGTAGACCCTTTGGTTAATACAGTTGCAGGGTCTTTGACAAGGGTTTCGATTAAGGGAATAGGCCTTGGTGTTGTCGTTATAATTGTCCGTGGATTATCCCCAAGCCTTAACCCTAGCATAAGTTGATCCCATGTTTTTTGTGGATGACGAAATTTTGCCAATTCATCAATCCAAGCTAAATCAAATTGGGGTCCTCGTAATTTTTCATAATGGTCCGCACCATACATCGTTGCAATGGCATTATTTTTCCAAATCAGTCGACCCTTAGCGGATTCAAATTTTGGACGCTCATAATCTGTGTGCACATTCAAAAGTCCGCTTTCACCTTCTATCATAACAGAACGGACTTCATCTATGGTTTGACCAATCAGCGCTACACGTTTATAAAGCCCTTGGTTTATCCAAGCTCTAATGGTTTCAGCGCCAGTTCGCGTTTTTCCAAAACCTCGGCCTGCTAAAATTAGCCAATTTTGCCACTCGCCTGGAGGCGGCAGCTGATTAGGTCTTGCTAATTCTGCCCAATTAAAGCGTCTGTTTTGGGATAAATGATTATGCTTTTTTAAAAGAATAAGGGATTCTGGAGCTTGATAGCTATGAATATGCATCGTTTTGTTCCTAAGCCTGAAATTTTTTATGGGGGAAAATGTGGCTTAAAGCACTGCTAAGCCTACATTAATCATGCTAGAAATTTAGAAAGCTGCCAAATTTTAAAATGTGCCGTGAATTTTATTCCAGCCTTTGCCTAAACATCCAACCCGCAAGACTCAGTGTGAATATAGCAATAAAAGCAATTGGCCAGGCGTGTGTTAAAACCTCCACTGCTAGCATGTTTTTAAGGAAAATCCCCTTAATAATAACGAAGAAATGACGGATGGGAATAAACCATGTAACAGGTTGTAACCACTCTGGCATGTTTTCAATCGGCGTTGCAAACCCGGAAAGAAGCATCGTTGGCACCATAAACACAAAAGTTCCAAGGTTTGCTTGTTGCTGGGTTTTGGACAAAGCTGAAATAAACAATCCAACCCCAATGATTGATGTTATAAACAGTACCATACAGAGATAAAATAAAATTAAAGAGCCTTGAAAAGGAATTCTGTAAACACCAATCGCAAGCATCATAATAAGGGTGCTCTCCCCAACGGCAATAATCATTGCTGGCAACATTTTGCCAATCAAAATCTGCCATGGCTGCAAAGGGGAAATGAGCAATTGATCAAAAGTACCCATCTCGCGTTCTCTGGCAACGGACAAGGCTGTAACCATTAATCCCAAAACCATACTTAGTATCCCAACAATGCATGGAACGTTATAAAGGAGGTAATCTAGATTGGGGTTAAACCAGCTGCGAAAGGTGCTTGTAACGATTTCGCCTGAAGGCACCGTTTTTATTTTTAAAATATCTAAATTAAAATCCTGAAGAATGCGAAGAACATACCCTTGTACAATTTGTGAAGCATTGGCTTTTCGTCCATCTAAAATTAATTGCACGGTTGCCTTTGACTCTGCTGCAGCATTCCTTGAAAAATCAGGCTGAATATGGATACCAATAATTGCACGTTCTTCATCAATTGACTGTTTAAATTCCTCTAGATTTTTTGATTCATGCACATCTTTAAAATATCTTGACCCTTTAATACGTTGAACCAATTCATGACTATACCAACCACTGTCTTGGTTATAGTAAACAATTTCTATATTTCTAACTTCTAAAGTTGCCGCTTGCGCCAATAAAAATAATTGAATTAAAGGGGGAATAACAAGCGTTACACGGCTTTTTTTATCTCGCCAAACTGCAAGAAGTTCTTTGACAACTAGTGCTTTAATTTTGCCCCACATGATTTAATCTAACCTCTTGACGCTTTTTTTGACGACAAAGAATAAAAAGAATCCAGCAATGCAGCTCATGGCCAATAAATTTGGAATAATTTGCGCCCATATTGTGCCTGCCAGAAAACTAGATTGTATAATGGACACAAAATATTTTGCAGGCAGTAAATGGGTTATCCACTGAAGGACAGCAGGCATTGAGGTGATTTCATACAAAAATCCAGACAACATAAAGGCTGGCAAAAAAGCAACGTTTAAGGCCGTTTGGCTGGCTACAAATTGATTGCGAGCCATAATTGAAATCAATAAGCCCTGACTTAAGGCTGCTAATAGGAAAACGGCAGTTGCAAAAAATAAAACAAATAATGATCCCACAAAAGGAACGTCAAAGACAAAAACGGCACTTCCTACACAAATAACCATCGACACCATGCCCAATATAAAATATGGAAGAAGCTTGCCAAGGATAAGTTCACTTATCAAAATAGGCGTCGACATAATGGCTTCCATGGTCCCGCGCTCCCACTCACGCGCTACAACAAGCGCTGTTAAAAGCGTTCCGATCAACGACATAATAACGGATATAGACCCAGGCAAGAGAACGTTTCGGCTCTTTAATTGAGAATTATACCAAACTCTTGTTTTAGCTATAATTTGTGCCTTTTTACCTCGGTCTTTCTCAAGCCAACCTTCGATAACTCCATCTGCATAGTTTTCAATAAAACTAGCCGTATTGGTTTCACTGCCATCAGCTATCACTTGAATGGATACAGTTTGTCCCTTTAATAAATTGATACTAAAATCAGACGGAATCACAATCATTCCGCGCACCCTTCCTGAAGTTAGATCATCCTCAATTTCCCTTCTATTCATTCCAACCTTGGTTTGAAAGTAGGTGGACTTTTCAAATGCATATCCAAGGCTGCGTGCCTCAAGTGACGTATCCTCTAAAACAAGGCCAATGCGAATCTGGTTTGCATCAAGCGAAACGCCATAGCCAAATAAAAACAACATCAACAAAGGCAATATAAAGGCGATCATAATCGTACTAGGATCTCTTACGATTTGAATAGATTCCTTATACATAAAAGCAACTAAGCGTGCAGCGGAAAAAGAATGAGGCATTATGATTCCCCATCCTTATCAGCACGTCTGATCAATTCTATAAAGGTTTCCTCTAAAGTTGGGTCGGGATTTTCTTTAGATTTTATTCCTTCCTTCAGGCCATCAGGTGTATTCGTTGCGATATTTTCTCCCTTAAAGATAAGAGCTATACGATCGCAATACTCAGCCTCATCCATAAAATGTGTTGTGACCATAATCGTCATGCCTTTTTCAGCCATACCATTAATATGTGTCCAAAATTCACGCCGCGTTAACGGGTCAACACCAGAAGTGGGTTCATCTAAAAATAAGACATCTGGCTCATGGATGACAGCACAGGCTAAAGCTAAACGCTGCTTAAACCCAAGCGGCAAAATTCCAGCATCCGTATTCAGATATGTTTCTAAATCAAAGATTTTAATAAGTTCTTG
Organism: Alphaproteobacteria bacterium; assembly: GCA_019749935.1. Lineage (GTDB taxonomy): Bacteria > Pseudomonadota > Alphaproteobacteria > Paracaedibacterales > CAIULA01 > CAIULA01. The sequence continues at coordinate 66,896 of JAIEPD010000001.1, read as the reverse complement.
GATACGATTCGATTTCACCTCTCCCTTTAAACCATAAACGCCTGAAAAAAAATCAAGATTTTGCTTAACACTCAGATCACTGTAAAGCGAGAATTTCTGAGCCATATAACCAATACGCATACGAGCCATGGAGCTTGCTGATTTCAAATCAAATCCTGAAACCAAAGCCTTTCCTTTTGTTGGTTGCAATAAGCCACACATCATCTTAAAGGTTGTTGATTTACCGGCACCATTCGGACCTAAAAGCCCAAAGACCTCGCCTCTTTGAATGGTAAATGTAATGTCTTTTGCAGCCGTAAAATCACCGAATTTTTTCGTTAACCCTATTGCCTGAATTGGAGGAACATCTTGAATCGCTTTTTCATTCATATGCTTTGCAAGTAGAGAGTCACGCGTATAATTGCCTTTTAGGATATCGATAAATGCATCCTCGAACCGAGCCTTGGTAGATTCCAATGACAATCCAAGTTCTGGCTTTTCATCCCTTTTCAATAAAATACGAACATTATGACCTTGAATCACACCATCAACCACCTCATTGTTTTGAAGAATCTTTGATAAAATTTGGCGGCGTTTATCTGCCGGCACTCTTGCTAGATAAACTCTTCCCTCGACCCTGGATGTTAAATTTTGAGGCCTTCCCTCATAAAGCAGCTTTCCATGATTTAATAACAACACCTCTTCACACTGTTCAGCTTCATCGAGATAAGCCGTTGCCCAAATAACGCTCATCCCGTCTGTGCTTAAATTTTGAACCATTTTCCACAATTCACGACGTGATAATGGATCAACGCCAACACTTGGTTCATCAAGCAATAAAAAACGGGGTTTACCTAAGAGCGAACAAGCCAATCCTAATTTTTGCTTCATTCCCCCTGAAAGCTTGCCAGCAAGCCGTTTTGTGAACCGTTCTAGATCCGTAAAGGTCAGCATTTTTTCAAAGAAATTTTTTCTCTCCAAACCCTTTATATTCCTAAGTTTGGCGTGCAGTTCCAAATTTTCAAGAACTGTTAATTCCTCATAAAGGCCAAATTTTTGCGGCATATATCCAATAAAAGAATGAATAGCCCCTGCATCTTTGATTGTGTCAAATCCATCAACTGTAATGTGCCCAGTGGTTGGAGTTAAAAGTCCTGCAATCAAACGCAAAAGGGTTGTTTTCCCTGCTCCATCCGGGCCCACTAAACCCGTAATCATTCCCGGTTTAATTACAGCACTGATTTCATTCAAAGCGGTTATGTCTGGTTTAAAAACCTTTGTTACAGCATTCAGGGTAATGATACCGTCTTGCATTTAATCTGAGGCTTTTAAAGAAACAATAACCGGCATACCCTGACGAAGCTCACCTTTTACATCTTCGACAATGATCCGCAGCCTATAAACTAAATTTGTTCGAAGCTCTTTGGTTTCAATATTTTTAGGGGTAAATTCTGCCTTTGGTGAAATAAACCCAACTTGCCCTTTAAACGGTTTATCAGGATTGGTGTCCGTGTACACCTCAGCTTTCATTCCTGGTTTTATACGGCCGAGTTCAATTTCTGAAACATAAGCTCTTACCCAAACAGGACTGGGCAAAGAAAGCATATAAACTGTCCCGCCATTTCCAACAATGGCTCCTGGCTCCCTTGCCCTTGTTAAAATTGTTCCTGCTTTTGGCGCCAAAATCTCTGTATCTTTTAGATCCGTTTCTGTATTAGCAAGGCGCGCGTTTGCAATTGCAAGATCAGCTCTCGCTGCCTCGATATCCTCAGCTCTAAAACCTTCTTCTGAAAGTTTTAATGCCTCTTGAACGGATTTCAATTTGGCTTCTATCTCTTGTTTATGTGCTAAGGCATCATCATAAGCTTGCTGCGATACAGCTCTGGTTTTCAAAAGATTGGACTGTCTTTTTAAAAACTTATCAGCGTATTCATAGGCGGCTTCTTGTTCTTTAACGGCGGCTTTTGCTTGTTCAATTTCTTGAACCCTGTTACCTGCCTCCATTTTTTTTAAAGCAGCAGTAGATTGATCAACCTGACCTTTGGCAATATCACGTGCATGAAGAAAAGGTGATTTATCTAAGGCAGCGAGTATATCGCCTTCTTTAACGATATCTCCTTCATCAACGCGCATTTCAGCAATGCGCCCATTAACTCTGAAACCAAGTTCAACTTGGCGAATATCGACGTTTCCTTGCAAAAGGATTTTGTCACTCGAAAGTCTGTTATTTATGAAGAAATAGGCCGTTATTAAAAGGACAAAAAGGATAATCCCAATAATAACATTATGAATTTTATTGTGTTTTAGGAAATCTTGCACCACAACATTTTTGCCTTGTTAAATCACATTACAAAAACATTATAAACTTAAAATGGTTAAAAAGTGTTAAGAAACAAAGACTAATTGTCTCTAGCGAATTTACCCTAACTTTTAACAAAATCTTAACCATGTCTCTCTAATATCAAGCTAGAGAAGTCCTTTGAAATAAAGATCAAGAATGTCCAAGGCACAATTAGATTTGCGCAAACTGATTATTGGCGCTCTTGGAATTGTCTATGGTGATATTGGCACCAGCCCACTTTATACCTTTAAGGAATGCTTACATGCTCATAACATGCAAGTTCAGCAGCTCGAAGTGCTCGGCAATCTCTCTCTTATTTTTTGGTCAATCTTTATCGTTATTTGTATAAAATATGCCATTTTTGTATTGCGAGCAGATAATCATGGAGAAGGTGGAATCCTTGCGCTCACCGCCTTATTGCATCAACACAAGCGCCTTAAACATTCTTCAGCTTTAATATTTATTGGCATGTTAGGGGCTGCTCTTTTTTGCGGGGACGGTCTAATAACTCCTGCTATTTCTGTCCTTGGAGCCTTAGAAGGACTTGTCGTTGTTTCACCACACTTTCAAAGCGTTATTCTGCCATTAGCAATTGCGATTCTTATTTGCCTCTTTTTAGCTCAAAAACATGGAACCGCTAAAATTGGCATTTGGTTTGGTCCTATTATGATAGTTTGGTTTATGGTTATTGGAGTTTTGGGATTCATTCAAATTCTCCACACTCCTAGCATCCTAAAGGCCTTAAACCCTTTATATGGTGTGTATTTTCTTATAAGCAATGGATTTCCATCTTTGCTAATTTTGGGTACAACTGTCTTAGCCCTAACGGGCGCTGAAGCTATGTATGCTGATCTTGGACATTTTGGAAAAAAACCGATCCAGATTGCTTGGTTTTACCTTGTTTGTCCTTGTCTACTTTTTAATTACTTTGGACAAGCAGCCCTTCTTTTAAAAAATCCTACAGCTATTGAGAATCCATTTTATCTTTTGGCCCCATCTTGGGCGCTTTATCCCTTAATTGTTCTTGCAACAATAGCCACAATCATTGCGTCTCAGTCAATTATTTCAGGGATTTTTTCAATCGGTTGGCAAGCTTTGCAATTAGGATACCTCCCAAGACTTCGGATTCTCCATACTTCAGCTAAGCAAATTGGTCAGGTTTATATCCCTTCTCTTAATATTTTATTGATGATCTCAACGATTCTGCTTGTGCTGATTTTTAAAACATCAAGTAATTTAGCCGCTGCTTATGGGCTGGTTGTTTCAACCATTATGTTAATGACAAGCGTATTGATTATGATGGTTGCCAAGCATTTTTGGGAATGGAAGACTTGGAAAATAGGACTTATTTTTAGCCCCATACTCGTTATTGACGTTTTTTATTTTAGCATAAACCTTGCAAAGATTTTTCATGGAGGATGGCTGCCTCTCCTTATTGCACTTGGCGCATATGGAATCATGTACACATGGTACAAGTGTAGACAAGAATTGAAAAAAGAGATTAAGAAAAGTGAGATGACCTTTGATGAATTCTTATCAGTTTTGAAAAAAGAGAGTTTTACAAAACAAAAAGGAACTGCGGTTTATATCTCACCTATTCAAGATAGCATCCCAACGGCATTAAAAATTGGACTTCAGCATTATGGAACTTTGCACGAGCATGTTATTTTATTAACTATAATAACGACAAACGTTCCAACGGTAAGCCCAGCAAAGCGCTTAAGCGCAAAGGAAATTTTCCCCGGATTCTATCAAATTAATGCTTATTATGGTTTTAAAGAAACGCCCCATGTTTTCAAGTTAATCTCAAAATTTTGTAATCTTAATCCAAATTTTGATCCGAATGACTTTTACTTTTTCATCAGTCGAGTTTTCCCCATAAGCTCAAGCCGAAAAATACTTAAAGGATGGAAAGAAAGAATCTTTGTTCAGCTGGCAAAAAATTCTATGAATCCAACAGAATTTTATCATATTCCCCCAGAACACGCTGTTGAACTAACGATGCGGGTTAAGATTTGAGAATCTTAATAAATGCTTATAGAAATTAACATCACTGCTTTTAACCGTCTTGGTTTGGTGAATTGTGATTGAGTGGTCATAAGCAAGGGCAAAAATGCTAAATGCCATGGCAATTCTGTGATCATGATAGGGGTGAATTTCTATCGAATTTTGAATAGGGTCAAACTCTCCTCCTTCTATGAATAGATCATTACCTTCTACGTAACATCTAACGCCGCACGCTTTTAAATTAACCTCCATTGCCTCTAATCGATTTGATTCTTTAAACCTTAACTCTTTAAGCCCTCTACAAACAGACCGTCCTTTTGCAAAAGCTGCTGCAACAGCTAGAATTGGATATTCATCAATTAAAGAAGGAGCAAGATCTGCAGAAATTTCAATTCCATGCAATAAGCTTGTTTGACTGATAATATCTGCGCACTCTTCTCCCATTTGAGATTTTCGGGGAATAATTTGAATGTTTCCTCCCATCTTTTTTAAAACATCGATAAAAACATTTCGAAATGGATTCCAGCAAACGTTATTAATTTTTAAATTAGAGTCCTTTACAAGGAGAGATGAGACGATCCAAAACGCTGCCGCAGATGGATCGCCAGGAATATCTAACAACAAATCCTTTCCCTTATTAGGAACATAGGAGCCAGTAACTTCCAGAACTCTTTCTTGGCTTTCATGGTAAATTTTTAATGGCATATCCAAAAATTGCATCAAAAGTTCTGTATGGTCCCTGGATAAAACAGGTTCAATAATTCTCGTAATTCCATTCACTGACAAGGCTGCAATTAAAAGGGCTGATTTAAGCTGAGCAGATGGAACAGGAAGTCTATAAGATATTGGTTGAAGTTTGGCTCTACCTTTTTGAATTACAGGAAGACATCCATTCGTATCTTCAAAATAAACTCCCATGAGAGATAAAGGATCCATTACTCTTTTCATAGGACGTTTTTGAAGCGAAACATCTCCTAAAATATGCGTTTCAAAATCACAAGACGACAACAATCCCATTAATAATCTTGCAGAAGTTCCTGAGTTTCCTAGGTACAAAAGTTCTTTGGGCGGGGTAAATGATTTTAAACATTCCAACCTTACGCGTCCCTTTTCCACATTTTGGATACAGACTCCAAGCTCCTCTAGAGCTTTTCTGGTATGCGCAACATCTTCGCCTTGATTCAAGTTTGAAATTTCGAGAGGACGCTTTGTAAGAGAACCCAAAATAAGAGTCCTGTGACTTATTGATTTATCGCCAGGCACATCTAAAATACCGATTATCTTTTCGGTTGATGAAATCGTAAGTGAATCCATTAGGTCTTACTTTTATAATACTGGCAAAGATCTGAAATCGGACAAATCTCACATTTTGGATTTTTGGCAACACATATATATCGGCCATGTAAAATTAACCAGTGATGGGCGTGTAGGCGAAATTCTTTGGGGACAACCTTTTCTAAAATCGTCTCAACATTTAATGGGGTTTTTCCAACAGCAAGCCCCGTTCGATTAGCCACCCTAAATATATGGGTATCCACAGCTATTGTCTCAATTCCAAAAGCCACATTTAACACGACATTTGCTGTTTTTCGGCCAACCCCTGGCAAACCTTCAAGTGCTTCTCTGTCTTTTGGAACTTGCCCTTTATAATGTTCTAAAAGAATGCGAGATAATGCGATCACATTCCTAGATTTTGTCTTATAAAGATTAAGGCTCTTTAAGTAATCTAAAAGCTTTTCTTCACCTAGATGAAGCATTTTTTCAGGATTATCAGCAATTTTAAATAACTCAGCTGTTGCCTTATTAACTCCTTTGTCCGTTGTCTGGGCTGACAAAACAACTGCAACCAAAAGGGTGTAGGGATTTGTATATAAAAGCTCAGTTTCTGGTTTTGGGTTGGCACTGTGAAGACGCCTAAATAATTCATTTATCCAAGAGTTTGTCATCAGTATTTTTAAAACGCTGTTAATGGTGAACCAGGGTATCTCGGTGCATTATAGGGCGTGAAATTTCCTAGATTTTTAAAGGTAATTTGGATGAGAAAACCTGAATCTGGGTGAATATCTCTGTCATTATATGACGTTTTATAAAGGCCTGCGTCAACTTGAAAACATTCGTCTTTATAGGTTGCAAGGAGAAAGTTCGCTAATGAACTCCCACCATGGTTATGTTTTAAATTTCTAATTTGCCCAAGCGACAATGACCAATTATCAACAACTTGAGAGCTAACTTGAAAATTAACTTGAGATATATCTTGTTGTTTTGCTGTGGCCTTTTTATTTAAATAGACATAGCCTGCATCAAGGCGAAATGCTTTTTGACCAACTGTAAATCCAAGCTCTGAATATCTAGGCCTATTATCTTGCGGGTTAATCGAGCAGCGGTAGCGCGTGGTTAGCCATTTAATTGGCTTCACTTTAAGACGCATCACATAATCCGATTGATTTTGATCTTCTCCTAGGCCAGGAGCCACAACTTTTCGATGATCAAGACGTCTGCTTTGACCTAAAAATACATTCACACTTCTTTGTCTTGAGAAATTAAAAGTATTTTCTGCACCATAAACCGTTCTGTATCCTGTATCCGTCCTATCAATTCCATCAAAACGATTTGGAAGAAACAGGGTTGTATCATCTAATTCAAAAGTTGTTGAGTCTTCGTTTGGTGTATGTAAGTTGATAAGTTGTGGCGGGCTTGCGGCAACCATAGCCATGGGTTGTAAAATCCAATCAGCATGAGATAATTGCTTTAAAAATGGATAACGCCAATCAATGCTCGTTTGCGGAAAAATACGACCCGTTGTGTGCTCTAGGTGCGACTCTCTGGGGCCTGCAAGAGGGGTCGCAGAAAATTGATATCTTCTGAAATAATAAGCATCCACTCTTCCATTTGCTTGAAACGTTACTAATTGCCCATTTTGAGTTTGATACGGCAATTTCCATCCAATCCCAGTTGAAAGCCTTTGCATCTGAGTCGCTAATCTTCCAGGCACCGGTGTTTGGCGCGTTAAAGAAAGAAGATTCCCATCAGTACTTATGATGCCTCCTAGTTTATCCGGCTCGTATTGGTTGTGGTATCTAGCCGATGGAAGAACAAGAGGCGTTGTTTTAGGAGCATCTGTCTGAAATAAGAGTCCTTTTGCCCCCAGATAACTATCGCCGTGAAATTTCTCAAAGTTTAAAGTGGAGGTCAAATTTCTATTTTGAATAAAACTTGGAGCTCTTTGCGTTACAACAGGATAACGCCCCAGATACGTTGTATCGCTAGCTCTATTAAAATCTAAAGACATTCGGCGATCATCATCTATATCGTATTTAACTTTGCTCATAAGGTGCCAGCGGTCAGGTTTTGGCAAACGAGGACCATTAAGTGGTTGCGGTGTTGTTGCTGGTTGAAGTCCGCGTGTTCTTGTATAGCTTCCTGAAAGAGCCGCTTCACCATCACGGAAACGACGGCGATAATCTGATGTAATAATCCCACCTTGTTTTGTGGTTTTAATCGGGGTGATTGTTAAGTCCTGATTAGGCGTTATCGCATGATATACCGGAAGACTAACGAGAGTTCCTAAATCTTTTGTAACACCAAACGTTGGGAACAAAAGTCCAGATTTTCGTTTCACTTTTGGATCGGGGTGTGAAAAATAAGGCATGTAGAAAACAGGAACGCCTTTAAGTTCTAAACGTGCATTATAGTAGGTGATGGTTTGTGACTCTTTATCATGTACTGTTTTCTCAGCTTTTATTTGCCAAAGAGGCAAGGTTGATCCTCCATCATTTTTTCTGCAAACCTTACAAGGCGAATATATTGCTTTTTTAAAATGGGTTTCTTTTCCATCCTCGCGGTATCCGTTCAAAGCTGACAGTTGAGATTCATCTTTTGTCCATAAACGAAGCGTTTCAATAACTCCCTTTTTAAAATCACCTGTAAATTCAGCAGATTCAGTAAAAATAATATCACCCGAGGGCTCTTTCAATTTTACATTTCCATAAACAAATATTTTATCTTGTTTTTGGTCGAAACGCAGTCTGTCACTGCGTAAAACTCTCCATCCAACATTTAAAACAAATTGGGTTACCTCAACATTTCCTTTAGCTATTATGACCTTTTCGTGTTCTTGATAAATAATTTCATCAGCTTTGAAAAGGATGGGAATATCGCCTTTTTTCATATCACTGAGTTGCTGTGTTGTTAGTTTTTGCTCTTTTAAATTGCTAAGATATGAGATTTTTTCCTTTTTTTGTGATTCCGACCCAACCTGTAAGGGGCCATCCGCTAAGGTAACTTTCGCTTCTACGCAAAGAAAGATAAACAGAAAGATTATATATGAACGTTTCATTCACCACCCTCTTGATGTAATAGCAAGCTAATGCTTAGCATCAGTGTGACCAAAGGAGGAATCCAAGCCGCTAATAATATTGGAATTTTTCCAGCCAAACCCAATGCGTAAATTACATCGCTTGAAAAATGAATAACGAACCCTGATAGAATACCGAAAGCAATTAAATAGGAAGCGTTTCGATATCGAGTTGGATGTAGGCAAAATGTAGAAGCAAGAAATACCATTCCAATCATTAATCCAATTTTTGCAATTTGGCTATGCCAATGAAGTTTATAACGAATGTTTGAAAGTCCCGCTTTCTCTAAAACCTCGATATATTCACTAATTTTCCAAAAGGATAGACTTTCTGGGGCAGCGTAGCTTTCTTGAATCTTTGTAAGTGTTAAATCTGTTGACCGAGTAATATTGTCAGATGAATGTGAAATGTTTCCCTTATCCCAATGCATCACATTTTCTAATTTCCACTCTGCATTTTGAAGAGTAACCTCTTTAGCGTCATAGCGACCTATATAAGTGCCGGCATGATCATAATCATAAAAACTAACTTGTTGAAATTTATTTTGTAAAAAATCAAAAAAGTCAGCATGAATAATGGTTTTTCCTTCTTTATTGCTTTCTCTAAGCCACAGACCGCTTGAAGAGATAGATAAAAGATTATTGGAGTTTCCAAATGTCTTTTCTTCAATTTGAGAAAGACGTGCTGTCAATGCTGCACCCAAAGGGTTTATACAAACCAAATAAATTATTCCAAATCCCAAAACAAGGATATTTAAACCAATGACTAATTGCCAAACAGAAATTCCAGAAGCTCTTGCTGAAACAATTTCTTGAGTTTGATTCAAACGCCATAAAGAAAGAACCGCAGCACTAAAAGTCACAAAAGGTAGGAGCATCTCAATATGCTGAGGTATTTTAAGAAGCACCATTTCACCAATAATTGAAAGTGAGATATTGGGATGACTCATCGATCTTCTTAAAAGTTCAGCCATTTCAAAAAGACTAACAATCGCAAGAATAGCACCAAGGCATACAAAAAACCAAAAGAGTAAACGTCTACAAAAATATCTATTTAAAGTGCTGAATGGAAAATACACCATTATTTCCTTCTCCTTGAGAGGATTTTATAATGGATACTCTCCGATTCAAGCGAAATAAGTAAAAACGGGATTGTAAGAGTTATAAATAAATAACATCCCATTAATAAAGCCGGATGTTTTGCGCTTAAGTTTAAAAGTGTATAAAGTACAATATGTACAAGCAATGCTGATGAAGCCCCCACAACAACTCTATAACGCCTTCCTTTTCGATTAAATTCGCCTTTCAGCATGGCCAAGCAAACAATTAGGCTGTCAATTAACGCAAGCCATGGCGTTAAAAGTCGTTGATGTCCTTCGCTACGCATGCGTGCCTGTACGTGTGTGTTTTCACTTGGTTCAGGATAAAAAAGCTCAGAAAGATTTTTTTCATATGGCTTAGTAATGCGAGGGGATTCTTTTTTAAGAGCCTTTTCGAGGTCAAAAACAAATTCATCAAATGCAAAAAATGAAATTTTTCCTGTCACTTTATCTTTCTCTTGGCGCCCTCCTCTTTTTAGAACAAGAACCACACCTTCCGCTCCTTGATGCAACATACCCTCTTCCGCAATGATGGTGTATGAATTTTCCGAAGCTTTCTCGCTTTTGTTGCCAGACAAATGTGGATCATAGATCAAGATTCCTTTAAATTCTCCCTGAGGTCCCCTCTCTCTGACGTAGGCTGTCGTTCCATTAATAACATTAAACGAGCCCTCTCTAATCAAGGATGCTGAGAATTGATTCCTGATTTGATACTCTTGATCGCGAAATTGCTGAAAAGATAAAGGCATTATATAAATATTAATAACAAAAACAAGAACTGTCACAAATAAACCCAATATTATCAATGGTTTAGAGATCTGAAAATTGCTTAAACCAAGAGCTCGGATCACTTGAATTTCATGATCAGCAATCAGTTTTGAGTAAACATGCAACCCCCCAATTAATAGACATATGGGCAGAATTGTTGCCATAAGATCCGGGATTAAATAGACGATCAAGGCAAAGTATCCCCCTAATGAAACACTGTGATTTACTATTATTTCTATAAATCTTAATGATTGAGTCAACCAGACAGCGCCAATTAAAATGACAACCAATGCAGAGGTCATCACAAGTAATTTTTTAGAAAGATAGCGGGATAAAAGAATCATGTTTTACTGGAATATTATTTGATAAAGCATTATAAAAAAACGATAAGATATTTTGTTTAGAGTTTTTCTGAAAAGAATTATACTCTTCACAGTTTATGTTTCCAAGCTAGCATGTTTTAAAAACAATGAACAGAAGTTGCAGTCATTTTTTGTCTCGTTTTAAGGTGATTATGAAAATTCAGTCTCTCTCTATCGCTCTGCTAAGTATTTTTCTTAATTTGTTCTCTTCTGCCTTTTGTCAGGAAAGCACGAAAAGTGAAGCAAACCCTAAATCTGCAACACAGTCACCATCTCTTTCCAATGGTGCTAAGATTGGGGTTATTGTCAACAAAGATGTTATAACCCTTCAAGACATTTATGATAGAGCTATGTTGATTTTACTTACAGCGGGCCTCCCTAATAATGCTCAGACTTTAGAAACTATAAAAGGGCAAGTCAAAAAAAGTCTTATAGACGAAAAAATTCAACTAGCAGCCTCAAAAATGCAAAAAATATTGATCACAGATGCAGAGGTCCAAGAAGCTCTAAAAAAGATTGCTAAAGATAATGGAATGACAGTTGAGCAAATGGAAGAGATGTTTAAGAAGAACAACATTCCAGTCAAGACTCTTCAAGAAAGGCTAAGAGCTCAGTTAGCTTGGATGAGAACAATTCATGATGCATTTGGATCTCTCATTCAGATTAGCGAAGCGGAAGTAACGACAGAGCTTGAAAAAATAAAACAAAACAAAAATAAAGACCAATACGAATTATCTGAAATTTTTTTCCGTATTGAAAACCCAACCCAAGAAGCAGCCATCAAGAAAGATGCTAATAAAATTCATGGGCAACTGAATGAAGGCGCTCATTTTCATGTAATGGCTCAACAGTTTTCGCAAGCAACTTCTTCTTCTAGAGGGGGATATGTTGGATGGATGGTAAAAGGACAAATGGATCCTCAAGTAGAAGAAGCCGTAGAAAAGCTGACTTTGGGGCATTTTTCAGAGCCAATTCGCACTCAAATGGGCTATAAAATTATTCTGCTAAAAGATTTTAGAAAAGCAGGTCAACCGGCTTATGGGCAAACACAAATAAGTTTTAAACAAGTTTATATCCCTTTTCATGATTCGATCTCAGAAGCAGATTATAATCGCATTGAAACGCACATCCAGGAGATGAGCAAAATTGGTAGTTGCAGTAAATTAGAAGCAAAAGCAAAAGAGTGTGGTTATCAATGTGAAGCTGTTGAGAAAATGAGTTACTCTAACCTACCTGCAGGCTTTCAAAAATTATTCCACACTGCAAAAATTGGGCAATGTCAAAAACCAATTCGAATGGAAGATCATGTCCTTGTCACTATGGTTTGTAATAAAGACTCTCCTGAGGAGAAATTGCCAACTCCTGAGGAAGTTAGGCAGCATCTAGAACAAGAAAAAATGAATAAAATCGCCGCTCGAGAATTTAATAAATTAAAGAGTGTTGCCTTTATTGATGACAAAACAGAAGGCGACAAAGAGGAAGAGTCTAAGCTTGAGAAAAAAACACCCTCCTCACCAAAAGACTCTGCGGTTACAGCAGCAGCGGCCGCTGCTTAAAAAGCTTAGAAAGCAACAATGGTTTAAGTGATGTCAAAGGAAAATGAAAGCTCAGCTCTGCCATCACTTTATCAGACCGTAAAAGATAACAACCTTTTAAGTCATAAGGGTCATTCAAAAAGCCTGGGGCAGAATTTTTTGTTTGATCCACAAATTATAGCTAAAATTGTACGTGTCGCAGGATCATTAAAGGGTTTCGATGTTCTGGAGATTGGTCCTGGACCGGGCGGCCTTACAAGAGCCATTTTAGAACAGATGCCAGATAAACTTTTCGCCATTGAAAAAGACCCCAATTGTGTTACAGCTCTTGAAAAATTGACCCAGGTTTCTCAAGGAAAACTTCAAGTTATAAAAGAAGATGCCGCAAATATAAAACCTCAATCGTTAAGTCAAAATCCCCTTAAGATCATAGCCAACCTTCCTTATAATGTTGGCACAAACCTATTGTTGTTTTGGCTAAAGGATTTATCAAAAATTGCATCTTTAACCTTAATGTTTCAAAAAGAAGTCGCCTTAAGAATTACAGCTAACCCAAGCTCTAAAGATTACGGACGCTTAACCGTTTTATGTCAATATTTGTGTAACGTAGAACGGGTTTTTGATTTACCACCGCATGTATTCAAACCGGCTCCTAAAGTTTTCTCATCGGTTGTCCATTTCATACCCAAACCTCTGACAACTGAAGAGTTAGCCCTAACCCCTTTTCTTGAGAAAGTTACAGCTACGGGATTTGGAAAGCGCCGAAAAATGATAAGAGCCAGTTTAAAAGAACTATTTGGGGAAGATGCTTTAAAAAATACGTTGGATTCCTTAGGTTTACCGGAAACAGAACGTCCTGAAAATTTAACGCTAGCGAATTATGTTGAGTTGGCCAAGAAATTAAAAGAGATAAATCTTGCCGTATACAACAAAAATTTTTGAAAAAAAGTAAGTGAATTTCAGAAAACACACTTTATAAATGGCGCTATAGCCATTGCAAAAGATCATTTAGTTTTTTATGCAAAAGGCTTTGGATTTGCCGACAACTCAGCAGTACCTACCCAATTATGTAATGAAAATACACAGTTTTTCATAGCCTCAATTACGAAACAGTTCACTGCTGCCGCATTATTACATGTACTACGCAGAAAGCATCAAAATATCGATGAACTCAGTGCAGCTCTTCACAGATCTTTATCACTACATCTGCCAGAAAATGACCCTCTATGGGATGGAGACACGCCTGAATGGGTAAATCGTGTTACCTTACATCACTTATTAACACATACGTCTGGTTTAGTTTCATACACGGCTGTAGAAAGCTTTGAAAACAATTCAAACAGCCCAATTTCGACTATAAACTTAGCCAAAACCTTTAAAAACGAACCTTTAAAATTCATCCCTGGTGAGAAGTTTGAGTATTGTGATTCAGGCTATTTCTTGCTTAGTGAAATTGTGACACGCCTAAGCGGTTTAAGTTTAGATCAATATTTGACTGAGCACTTTTTTAAGTACCTTGGAATGATGAATACATTTCTTCCCGATGAGGACAATGGAAAAATAATGAAAGACTTGGGCTGTTACCCCAATCTTGCCAGAGGCTATGAAAAAGATATAAATCTAGGCTCGCAGCCAAAGGAAATTACCACATATTTTCATAATAGCTTCCTGAGCGGCGCAGGTGGCATTATATCTACCGCATCAGATGTCCTTATTTGGAATTACAGTCTTCATAATAACAAAATTTTAACACCAGAAGTGACAGCTTTAATGCTTACTGGGCATGTAAGAATCAATGAATATGAACCTCATCATTTTTACTGCTATGGTATAACAAGAAACATCCAAGAAGATAAACTTGTGTTTCAACACGATGGCGGAATTCCAGGCTTTTCTACAACGCTTGCATATTGCTCTCAGAATCAACTTTCTTTTGTGGCTTTCCAAAATCTTGAGGTGCCTCGTCATATAAAAGCAGAAATCTATAATTTGGGTAAAGAAGCGCAAGAAATTCACAAAGATCTTAAGCTCATAAATATAAATAAATTTGAAAATGCTGTAAAAGAAACAATAAGTAGTAAAATTCCTGATGCGTACGAAACCTACTTAAAAACTCAACCCATGCATCTAATAGATATTTTTAAACATTAAAAATGATTGGAAATATTTCATTTTATTATTTTTTATAAAATATTTCTCTTACAAAATTACCAAAAACAGGCAAGGCAACTCTTGTGCCCGTTTCGTCAGCTCCTTGATGTGTGCCTAAGGTTTGGGGAGTTGGATAACCTACAAAAACCCCCACAATAAGAGTGCGCCCATTTGGATAACGAATGAATCCCATAAACCATGCATCTTTACAGTCATTTGTAGATCCGGTTTTTCCCCCTAATGTGATATTATATTTTTCCATAAGGGGCTGAAGCTTTTTGCCAGTTCCCCGCTGAACAACAGCCTCTAGCATGGTTGTCATTGATTCTGCAAATTTTACGTCAATAATTTGTTTTCGTTGATCTGCTAGTTCTGGCAAGGGCTCCTCTTCAACGTCATGCCAATTATTTAAAAGCTCTTTTCTCTCTTGTCCCAAAAATTCACCATATTGCGTTTGGAGTTGATGGATAACCTGTCCGTTTCTATCTTGAACTTGTTTAATCAAATTTGGCTTAATTTTCTTGCCGCCATTTACAATCATAGCGTATGCGGTTGTAAGGCGTAGAACTGTTGTTTCTTTTGCACCTAAAGAATTGGAAAGATGTAAGGGCATATCATCTGCAACACCAAAACGAGTTGCTATGCTTTTAACGGGTTGCATACCAATCTGATGAGCCAATCTTACCGTCATAAGATTATAAGACTTTTCAATGCCTATACGCATAGGACTTGGCCCATAAGAACGGTGCGTAATGTTTTTGGGTGAATAGACACCTAAACCTGGCCCAAGGCTAAGGGTAATAGGCGCATCATTAATTAAAGTTTCAGGTGTATATCCTTTTTCCATAGCTGCTAAATAAACAAAAGGTTTAAAGGCAGAACCTGGTTGACGCCAAGCTTGAGTTGCACAATTAAATTGGCTAATTTCAAAACTATATCCGCCGGTCATTGCTAGAACATTTCCTGTATCAGCGTCCATAACAACAATCCCTCCACTTACAAGCGGAATTTGATGGAGTTCATATAAAGGAGCCTTTGAGGAAGCTATATTATTGACAAGAATCACATCTCCTGGAACTATGACTTCTGAGATTTTTTTAATCTCTGGGCCTTGGGTGCCATCTGGTTTTGACAAACGAGCCCATTCTACCCCAGTTAAAAACAGTGAACTAACTGCTCCATTTGCAAATCCAATTTTAGCCTCTCTGTCAGAAGAAATTGCCAAAACCACGGCCAGTTTTGCATCATTCATTCCTGGAACTGGGGGGATTTTATTTAAATCCTTGATCCACGCAGATTGATCCAATTGCGTAATTTTGGCAACAACCCCTCGCCAGCCGTGTCTTCTATCATATTCTTCTAAACCTTTGCGTAAGCTTTTATCGGCTGCACGTTGTAGGTTAGGATCGAGCGTTGTGAAAACACTGAGTCCACCTGTGTAGAGCATGTTTTCCCCAAAACGCTGCATAATCTCACGTCTAACTTCTTCCCCAAAATAATCAGCATTAACAGCAAAAGATGAATCTAATGTTATTTTAAAGGGATCATTTTGAGCGTCTTGCGCTTCTTGACTAGAAACAATGTTATCCTCAGCTAACCTTCCAACGACCCAATCTCGTCTGGCCTTTGCCCTTTTTTGTTCTTTTATGGGATGATAAGTTGCTGGGGCCTTTGGCAGGGAAGCCAAAAAGGCACATTCTGCGATTGTTAATTTATCCAAAGATTTCCCAAAATACGTTTGAGCGGCAGCAGCTACACCATAACTTCCCATACCTAAGTAAATTTGGTTTAAATAAAGTTCTAAAATACGCTCTTTGGATAAAGCCATTTCAAGACGCATAGACATTATCGCTTCTCTAAACTTTCTATCAAAGGATCTTTCATTTCCAACCAAAAAGTTTTTTGCAACTTGCTGAGTGATTGTCGAAGCACCAAGAGCTTTCCCATTCCAAGCCCCTTTAAATGTATTATTAAGTGCAGCCCTAAAAACACTTATAAGATCAACGCCTGGATGGTAGTAAAAATTTTTATCTTCTGCTGATAAGAATGCCTGCACTAACAAAGGTGGAATGTTTTCGATTGCCACAAATATTCTTTTTTCACGAGCATGCTCTTTGAAGAGTTGATAATCATTTGTATAAAATCGACTTACGACACTCGGCTGATAATCTCTTAGAAACTGGTAATCGGGTAAACCTCTCCCAAAGTAAAAGAATACAAAAAACAAAACAGCGCCCATACTGGTAATTACAAAGATTACGGTTGTTAAAATGCGCCATAAAGATCTAAACATCTAAAAGCAATTATTATTCTTCAGGATTACTTTTTATAAGTTTGACATAAATTTTAAATATTTTTAATGATTTTTTTAAATAAGAAATTTTATTATTTTAAAATATTATTTATTGTTTTCAGAGATAAAAATTTTAATTTTGGGGTAAATTTCTTCTCTCCAGCGATGTCCATTAAAAATTCCATAATGTCCTACTCCTCGTTGGCAGTAGTGTTGCTTTAAATTTTTCGAGAGACTTGAGCAAAGTTTATGGGCAGCAAAGGTTTGCCCAGGCGGGGAAATATCATCCAACTCGCCCTCTATTGTCATGAGAGCTGTTTTTTGAATCGATTTTGGCTTAATGATTTGTCCTTTCCATTGCATTTTTTCTTTGGGTAAATCATGTTCTTGAAATATGCTAGTGATGCTTTCTAGGAAATACTCAGCTGGCAGATCCATAACAGATCGATATTCATCATAAAATTTCCGGTGAGATTCAGTGTGTTCTAAATCGCCTTTAACAAGATTGAGAAAAAGATTAAAATTAGCTTCTTTATGCCGCTCATAATTCAATGACATAAACCCGCTGAGCATAATAAATCCCGGACACACGTCCCTTCCCGCACCCGGATAATATGCTGGTATTTTAGTAATGACATTTCTTTTAAACCAATCAATATCGTGTTCTTTTGCAAATATATCAACCTTACCTGGATTAATGCGTGTGTCAATTGGTCCTCCCATTAAAATCATTGATTTTGGCTGGTTAATATCGCCTCGCTCTGCCAAAATTGAGACTGCCATAAGAACAGGAACCGCAGGTTGACAAACAGCCATTACGTGAATATCAGGACCAAGATTCGCCATAAACTCCAATAAATAATCAACATAAGTTTCAACGCTAAATTCACCATATTTTAACGGAATTAAACGTGAGTCGTGCCAGTCTATAATGTAAACATTATGATGCATCAGCATTGTTTCAGCTGTGCCCCTTAACAACGTTGCAAAATGTCCTGATAATGGCGGAACAATTAAGACAGTAGGTTCATTTTTGCCTATGATTACATCATTTTGTTTTCGAACAAACTGCTTTAAAGTGCAGAAAGGTTTTTCTCTGATTACTTTCTCTTCAATTTTGATGTTTTTCTCGCTCTTCCTTTTAACCGTTCTAATATTAAAGTTTGGCTTTGTATAATGACGCGTTGTCCTTTCCATAACTTCATTAGAGGCTGAAAGGATACGCGTTAAGGAAGTGCTTTCAAAAGGCAGATTCTGAAGAAATAAATTATTAGCCTCACTCCACAAGTGTGTCGGCCACATGGCTGCTTTCTTAAACTCATTAAGATGATAAAGAAGCATTGATTAAATCTTTAAATTTGCGCATTTATATTCAAGATTAACTCATAACTCCTAATATTTAGTTTATTTCAATCACGATACCTGATAAAAATAAGCATCAGGTTTTCCATTTAAATTGAGTTTGATGAATCGAGCTTTTTTATTTTTTCTTATAAAAATTTTCTTAACAGGAATTATCATTTATTTTCTTGTTAATAATATTGACTACACTCAGCTCTTAGTGAATTTAAAAAAAGTTCCCTATCATTTTTTAGGCTTTAGTATTGTGCTGACTATAATGGGAATTCTTGCAACAGCTCAGCGTTGGCAAAAAATCATTTGCAGCATTTCGACGCCAATCCCTTTATGGGATGCATGCTATCATACGGCCATAGGCGCATTTTTAAGCCAATGTTTGCCAAGCTCTGTTGGCGGAGATGTTTACAAAGGAATTATCCTTAAACAACGTTATAAAATTTCTACAACTCTTTCCATTAGCACGACGCTGATAGATCGTCTTTATGGTATTTCAAGTTTTGTTATTTTTGCTATTCTTGGTTGCTTTGTAGAATGGAAAAGTTTAATTGCATCCTCGATTGGTGAATTGGTGATGGCAATTATAACTTTAGTTAGTGGAGGATTAGTTGCCCTTTATTGCTTGAAATTTGTTCGCATAAAATTGCCATCCTTTTTAAGGCCTATCATTAATTTTTCTGATGCAATTTCATTGGTATTTTCTCATAGAGTAGATGCAATCATTATTTTTATGACCTCTTTAATTTCCTCTTTTTGCTTAATCATGGGAGCCTATTTATTATCTGAAGGAATAGGCTTAAATTTGACAGTTTTTCAAATCTTTCTTTGCATACCCCTTGTTATCATTATTTCAGCTATTCCTGTATCCTTTGCTGGATGGGGACTCAGAGAAGGTGCAATGGTTGTTATTCTTAGTATTTACGGAATACCAAAAGAAGAAGCCTTAGCGTTTTCTTTGCTTTTTGGTGTTGTGCAATTCTTAGCTGCTTTTCCTGGCCTTATTCTATGGGGGGTTGCTACAAACCCTCAATTTTTATTACATAGTAAATAAGCATGCAGCAACGAATTAAACTTCTTGACCCTGCCCTTATTAACCAGATTGCTGCAGGTGAGGTTATTGAACGTCCCGCTGCCGCCGTTAAGGAATTAGTCGAAAATTCAATTGATGCAGGCGCTAATAAAATTGAAGTCAGCCTTAGAGATGGTGGCAGAACTTTAATTCAAGTTATCGATAATGGCCATGGGATGGCTCGAGAAGATTTAGTTTTATGTGTTGAACGTCATGCTACCTCAAAGCTAAGCACGGGAGATTTATTTAATATCCATAGCTTTGGTTTTAGAGGGGAAGCCTTACCCTCGATTGGGTCTGTTAGTCGCCTTTCCATGATTAGCAAACCTCAAGGCCAAGATACAGCCTTTCAGCTTGACGTTGAAGGCGGCGTAAAAAGTGACCTCATCCCTGCTTCATATCCTTTTGGGACTAGAGTTACGATTAGGGATCTTTTTTATGCAACCCCTGCCCGTTTGAAATTTTTAAAATCAGCAACAACTGAACTTGGGCATTGCACAGATTATTTAAACCGTTTAGCACTTGCTCATCCTTCGATTGAATTTACCCTAAAAGAAGGAGCCAGGGTTGTTTTTCACTATCCAAGTTGTGCAACCTTTCCAGAAAGGTTAAAAGCTGTTCTTGGAAAGGAATTCGCTGAAAATTCTAGGCAAGTTACTGCTCTCCGCGATCATATGGAAATAAATGGTTGGATCAGCCTTCCAACCTATAATTCTAGCCAATCAACAGAACAGTATCTTTTTGTCAACGATAGACCTATTAAAGATAAATCCTTAAGCGCAGCTATCAGGGTTGCATATCAAGATTTTCTTCCCAGCAACAGATATCCTTCGCTTGCAGTATTTTTGAAAATTGACCCTTCTGAGGTTGATGTCAATGTTCACCCAGCCAAAGCTGAGGTTCGTTTTAGAGAAGCTCAAGTAATAAGAGGTCTTTTGATAAGCGCCTTAAAACAAACTTTGCACGAAACAACGCACGAAACATCAGCTCATTTAGCCAGAGAGGCAGTGGCAATTTTAAGAGACAATAACTCGCAAATGGGTGTTGTCAAAAAAAATTACCCTGCTGCATTTTCAATGGCTCAATCAATTCCCCTACAAGGAAAAATATCATCTGTTTATGGAGGAGGCAATTACCAAGCCAGAACGTTTGTAGATGAAGCTGTTAATATGATTGATGAGTCTTCTCAGGATGAAAATGAAGAGGACTCTTACCCCTTAGGGCTCGCTAAAGCACAAATTCACAAAACCTATGTTATTGCCGAAAAAAATGATGGCTTAGTAATTGTAGATCAACATGCCGCTCATGAGCGTCTTGTTTATGAAAAAATGAAGGAACAGTATCAAGAAAACAAAATACGCTCACAAACACTTCTTTTGCCAGAAATTCTCAATTTGGCTGAAAATGATATTCATCTTTTAACGCCACATTTAGAAGAATTAGAGCGTCTTGGAATTGGCATTGAGATTTTTGGAACGAATTCACTCGTGATAAGGCAAATACCAGCCCTTCTTATCGGCATTGATGTCCAGTCACTGATCAGAGATTTAATTGCAGACATTAAAGAGATTGGTACGAGCTTTTCTTTGACTGAGAAATTGCATGAGATTCTATCGACTTTGGCTTGTCACAGCAGTATTCGTGCTGGAAAAACCCTATCGATTCCTGAAATGAACGCGCTGTTAAGGCAAATGGAGATAACCCCTCATTCAGGGCAATGTAACCACGGCAGACCAACGTACATTGAGTTAAAAAAAGCTGATATTGAAAAGCTATTTGGAAGACGTTAAAGGCTTCAAGTTTTGAGAGGTTTTTTCTTTGTTACCCTCTTGAAACTCTTCGACAATATATAAAGGTCTTGATTTAATTTGCTCAAAAATACGGCCAACATAAATTCCGATAAGCCCCATCATCATCATCATCATGCCATTTAAAAATGCCATAAAGACCATAATCGATGCCCATCCTGGAACAAACATAGCATTCGTAAAGCTTAGAACAATTAGCGTCAGAGCTGTGATAAAAGACAAACATGATACCAACATACCAATCTTAAAGGCTAGCTGAAGCGGCCAATCTGAAAAGGAAGTGATTGCGTTAATGGCAAGTTTTACCATCCTTTTAAAGGGATATTTTGTCTCCCCTGCATAACGGGCTTGGCGTTCGTACAAAACACAAGACTGTTTAAAGCCGATCCAACAAGAAAGACCTCTTATAAATCTGTGCTGCTCGCGAAGGCGGCAAAATGTATCAACAACTTTTCTGTCCATCAGACGAAAGTCTCCAGCATTTCTAACGATTTCAGTATCTGTTATTTTTTCAAGGAAACGATAAAAAACGCTTGCTGTAAATAACTTGAACCAGCTCTCCCCTGCTCTACTTTGTCTTACAGCGTGAACGACATCAAAACCAGCTTTCCACTGGGTAATTAAGTCAAAAACCACCTCTGGCGGGTCTTGTAAGTCTGCATCCATTATAATGACAGCTTTACCTTTAGATAAATCCATACCTGCAGTTACAGCATTTTGGTGCCCAAAATTACGAGAAAACTTAACCACTTTAAAACGAGAATCTTTTTTATGTTGAGCTGACAAAATCTCATGACTTTTGTCTTTACTCCCATCGTCTATCAAAAGAATCTCTGCATTTCCATCTAGTTTATCAAGAGTCATTTCCATACGTGAAAAAAGCTCAGGCAATACCGCTTCTTCATTGTAAACAGGGATAATGAAAGAGTATTTAATCTCTTCAGCCATTTTTCTTTCTCTTTTCAATCTCTGCAAACTCACCCCATTGCAATTTATAAATAGTTTTGACTTGATAGTTTTGCAGCAGAATTTCTTTAAGCTTTGTTGATTGCTCATGTGTAACATTTTGGATACGAAGTCTATGAATTCCTTCAGGATCAACCCAAGGTATCGTTGCAATGATTCGTTTCCCTAATGCCATTGCAATATCTATGTCATTCATGGTTTGTTGAGCCGCTTCTTCTACACTGATTCCAGGCGTAAAATGAAAAGGAGAGTTCAAGCAAGTAATATCAGCTAAGTAATCTTTCCATTCCCCTTTATAATCAAACACCATTAACCATGGGCTCCATCCTTCATAAGCCAGATGAACTATTTTTGCTGTATCTTTAGGGAATTGATCTCTAAATTCCTTGAAACCTTTAACCATTACACTATCGAGATGTCTATGGGGTTGCAGAATGATAAAATTTGAAACACCCATAAAAACTGCAAATGCTAACAAGCCAATTTTTAAACAAGAACTAATTTCACATCTAAAGTAAGCAATAATTAATCCCGCAATGATAATAAACATTGGTTCAACTTGAAATTGAGGCTCTAAAGGCTGGCTATAAAGATTCTGACATTCTCCAACAAAGAAAATAGTTAAACCAAAAAGCGCTAAAACCTGAAGATTTCTTCTTTGATCTTTGAAAAAAGTATTGAGCAAAAGAATTATAGAACCTAAAGTTGCCCCCCAAGATAGAATATTTCTTGCGGTATAGGATAAAAATTGATTCCAAATATTTGCTCCGATTAAATACTGCCCAACCCCTAAATACAAATCATGAAGTTTTCCAGGATTAAACCCAACCCAAGAACCTGTTCCCGCTTTACTCGGGAAAAGAATACCCCTTAAACCAAGACTTACCCCATATCTGCCATTTGCAAAAAATGTTGCCAATTTTGCAAAGAGATACAAAATACAAAGAAATAAAAATAATTGTTCCAAAAAAAGCCGTAAATAGCTTTTATCATGGTATGTGAGAAAACAAAGAAGTGCAAAATAAGATGCAGCCAAAGGCGGGAATAAACTCCAATGCAACAGCATCATAGCTATAACCGATAAAGTAGTCCCCGTTAGATAAATTCTTACATTATTTCCTTCTAACGCTTTGTAAAAAAACAAAAAGCTTAAAACAAAGAAGAAGTATCCAGGAATAATATCTTCAGAAATAAAACAATCAATCAAAATATAAGAAGATAGTGCATGAACAAGTGCAACACCCAATGCCCACATTTTATCTTTTGTAATTTGATACACTAACGTTAAGACAACAGTGCTGGCAGCAGCGCCAAAGAAACTATTAATCCATGCAAGTTTACGATATGCGACAAAGCTAGAAACTTCCCCATAAAAACTAACCAAAGAGTCAGGAATAAATTTAGAGATCATCCCCATCGTGATAGCGTAAAGAAGCCCACCATTATCTACTGCAAATCGAGTCCCTTTTTCCCAGCCATTTGTATCAATCGCTTTATAAAGACCATTACCCGTTGTAATATTTGTGTTATCAAAATAAACAACAAACAAAAGATTTAAAGCGACAATCCCAAAAAAGAAAAGCAATGCCTGATATTTATAAAGTTTATTTTCCATACGTCTCCTTGGAATGCCATTGCCAGGCATGCTGTAAAATATCATTAATTGTGTATTTTGTTTGCCAGTTTAGTAATTGCTTGGCTTTTGACGCTAAGCTTAACAAAATAGCCGGATCACCATCTCTTCTGGCAACAATGCTATGAGGAACTTTTTGAGAGAATAATTTCTCAATAAGATTAATCATTTGTAAATTTGTAATTCCAGCTTCAGTTCCTAAATTTAAACAAACAGTATCACCGCCTGCTTTTAAATACTCTAAAGCTTTAACATGCGCACTTGCCAAATCAAGGACATGAATATAATCCCTAACGCACGTACCATCTGATGTATCATAGTTATTGCCAAAAATATTGATAGATTTTTGGTTTTGAGCAGCACGAATCATAAGAGGGATTAAATGAGTCTCAGGCTCATGAGCTTCCCCCAACTCTTCTTCTGGAAAAGCCCCTGCTGCATTAAAATATCGAAGGCTAACTGATTTTAAACCATAAGCCTTATCGCAATCCTGTAGCATAATCTCAGTCATATTTTTTGTATGACCATAGGGATTAATAGGATTTTTGAGATGATTCTCATCAATAGGAGTATATTCAGGCGAACCATATACTGCGGCAGAACTGGAAAACACAAAATATGATATCTTGTGTTTTTGCATAGCTTTTAAAAGATTAACCGTTCCCACAATATTATTTTCATAATATTTCAAAGGATCTCTGACAGATTCTCCAACTTGAATAAAAGAAGCCAAGTGAATCACTGCCAAAGGGTTATATTCTGTGATAGCATCTTCAATATCTTGAAAATTAAGGAGATCACCTTCTACAACAGGCCCAAATTTTGCAGCCCATCTATGACCATAACTAAAATTATCAAAGCAAATAGGTTGGTATCCTTGCTGCTTTAAAGCGTAGCAAACATGACTCCCAATATATCCAGCCCCGCCAGTTACCAGAATTGCTTTTGTCTTCTGAGCATCTTTAGCAGCCCTAAGCTCTTCCATAGTCGTCTCCTAATCGCACAATGTCATCTTCACCTAAATATGAGCCTGATTGAACTTCGATAAGTTCCAATGGGATTTTACCAGGGTTTTCAAGACGATGTTGAACTCCGCATGGAATATAAATGGACTCATTTTCAAATACTAAAAATTCTTCTTCACCCTTTGTAACTTTAGCTGTACCACTAACAACAATCCAATGCTCAGCTCTATGATGATGTAATTGCAAAGAAAGTTTAGAACCTGCGTTCACGGTAATTCTTTTGACTTGAAACCGTTCCCCCTTGTCAACGCTTTGGAATGTTCCCCAGGGTCTTTGTGCCAATGGATGCGAATGTGTATGCGGTCTGTCTCTAGATTGAAGCGCTTCAACAATCTTTTTAACATCTTGCGAAGCCGAACGAGATGACACTAAAACCGCATCTTGACTCTCAACGACAATAACATCATCAAGTCCCACAACGGTAACAAGTCTACCTTCAGAGCGTATGTAAGAATTCTCGACATTATTGGCAATAACGTCACCCTCAAGACAATTACCATTCTCATCTTTGTCAGCTGCATCCCACAAAGCTTCCCAACTGCCCAAATCATTCCAATCCGTACTTAATGGTATAACTTTCACATCCTGAGAACGTTCCATAACTCCGTAATCAATAGAAACTGACGGGCAATTTTTGAATACCTCTTTATCTATTGATAAAGGATATTGAATAACTTTGTTGTTAAGAACATCGCGGCATACTTTTAATATTTCTGGCTCATATTCAGAAACAGCTTCTATAAAAGTAGAAGCCTTAAAAAGGAAAATCCCACTATTCCATAAATATTCTTTAGAAGAAACGTATGCTTCAGCTGAAACAATATCCGGTTTTTCTACAAAACGAATAACTTTTTGACTAACTGTATTTGCATTATTCTCATAATGAATATACCCATATCCAGTTTCAGGGCGCGTTGGCACGACCCCAAATGTTACCAAAAGGCCTGAATTGGCGTCTTCAAAACCCTCACAAACTGTATTTAAAAATTCTTGCTTATCTCCAATCAAATGATCAGAGGGCATAACCAAAACAATAGCTTCAGGATCTTGTTGGAGTGCTGTCAAGCAAGCTAAAGTAACTGCAGGCGTAGTATTACGCGAACACGGCTCCAAAAGAAGACGATAACCAGAAACCCCAGTAGTTTTCATTTCTTGTTCTATCAAAAAGCGATGCTGATGATTAGCGACGATAATTGAATCTTCGAAGAGCGAGTTTTGAAGTACGCGGCCTACTGTTTGCTGAAATAAACTTTCATTTCCAATAAGAGAACAAAATTGTTTTGGATACTGGCTTCGAGAAAGCGGCCAAAGCCTAGTCCCAGACCCACCACATAGAATTACTGGGACTATTTTTGAATTCTTAGGAGATGGAAAATGACCATCCTTTATTGCTTCAGAATTAGCAAGCGCGGGCATTAAGAACCTTTTTCTCTTGTGAGTGAGCTAAAAAACCAGCGCCTTGATAGACAACCTCAACATTCTTAAACATTGATTTTGTAAATACGCGCCAACAATCGATGATAACAAATTCTTTTTCTTTTCCAGAAAACATATCATCTTTAATCTCTGAAAATTCAGACCATGCCGTCATCAAAACAGCACTATCACATTTTTTAATACAATCTTCTACAGATGTTGCATAGTCAACGCTATCATTCAAAACTGCTTTTGCAGCAGGCATCGCCATTGGATCATACACAACAACTTCATAACCGGACTTTACTAACGCAACAGCCAAACTAATTCCTTGAGATTCTTCAATAACAGGTGTGCCTGGTTTGTAAGAAAGCCCTAAGATACCAATTTTCTTTGGTTTATTATTAAGGGCATTGATCATTTTCAAAACACGATCTTTTTGTCCTTTGTTAATTGAGTCTGTTGCAACTGCAATACTAGCATTAGCCTCTAATTGGTCTGCAAGACGCCCAAATGCTACGTTATCTCGAGGAAAACAAGGCCCGCCATACGCAACACCACCCTTTAAATATTTATGACCAATGCGACTGTCACAACCAATTGCTTGCGTCACGACATTAACATCTGCATTTTCCAGGTAATCGCACATCTCCGACAACATATTGGCGTAAGAAATTTTTGTTGTAACATATGTATTTACGGAAATCTTAGTGATCTCAGCATTGACAAAATTCATTCGCTCAACACGAGGTGAATTACTGCAAGCATTCATATAAATCTTTTCCAACAAAGCCCCAGCTTTTTCATCGCTCTCACCTATTAAAAAGAAGTCTGGGTAGAGCATATCTCTGATAACAGACCCAAGGGCAATAAACTCTGGGCTATAACAAAGTCCTAATTTTTCGCCAACTTTCTTTCCAGAAGCGTTTTCCAATGCTTGCTTAATTTCACCATTTGTAGATCCAGGCATAACCGTGCTGGTTACAACAACTAAATGATAATCTGATTTATCCTTAAGGCCTACACCAACTTCGTTCATTGCCTCCAATACATACTTGTTTGTGAACGTACCATCAGGACCACTTGGCGTTGGGACAATCACAAAAGTAACATCTGTCTTTTTTACAGCTTCCTTTGTATCTAAGGTCGCCGTTAAACGTCCTTTATGAGCATCTATGAATTCTTGTAATTGAGGCTCGTCAACATGTGCTTTTCCTGCATTAATAGATTCAACGTAAGTTGGATTTTTATCAACTCCAATGACTTCAAAACCCTTGCTTGCATAGACTGCTGCCATAGGAGAACCTAGCTTACCAAGCCCAATAATAGATACTTTCATTTATTTGCCCTTAATCCGTAATTTAATTCTTCTAATTGTTGACTTTAAATGCCTTTTTAGAAAAGACAATCTCCATGTAGAGTGAAATATTCCATTCTTTAATACATAATTCGCATCATAGTTGTTATAAACATTTTTTTGCCCTCCTGCTAGGGATAAATTATAATATCCCTGCCTAGCTTTAAAAACACGATCTCCGTCACGCTCGCCTGAAGCAACTCCTTGAACATGGGCGTAATCATGATTTTGGTGAAGGGCGACAACGTCTGTCGTTGTATCAATAAGTGCAGCCTTTTCATGCAAAGCTTGATACATCATCCAGTTATCCCAATATCCTCTTCCTAACAGAAAAGGAGGAATTTTTTTATATAATGACTTAGGGAAAGCAAAAAAATCGGTGCCACCTGATGTATACATATCATTTACATTTAAAGCTGACGCTCTTAAGTTCTGTCGCTTTTCTTCAGAATCTAATTCTATCCTGCTTTCTATATTCATATTGAAGCGACTGCTTACCATTAAATATTTTTCAAAACGGCCGGATACAAGCCGGAAGGCTTTTAGAAAATCTTGGAATAAAATAATATCTGTATGAATAAAGCAAAGATTATCAAATGTAGACTCTTTTCGAGCTGATTCTATAATATCATCCAAAAGCGGAGCCTTCCATTCAGCATGATATTTTAAATCAGGAATATGCCGAAGGTCATATTTTTGAGCGACTTCAGCGATGCCTTCATCATCTCCTAAAAGAATAATTTCTGGAACTGGCTTTAGTTGCAGCCAGCTTTCAATCGCATTTGTTTGAATAACGCCAATATGTCCTTTAAAAGCTTTTGGTACAGAAAAAAAAGTAATCATGCTTTTTCTAAAGAACCCTTTTCTGAAAACTCAACATGGGGCGCACCCCAGTTGTCATCATTGTAAATAACTGGCTTTTTTTCTTTTTGAAGTTTCTTTTGCTTTTCAAATTCTTCTACTAATTCATCATCCGACATATAACCAATACCTTGTTTATCGAGACGCTCGAACAAAAGCTTAGCACCTTCTGGTGTCCATCCAGATCCCTTACCATGTTCAATATGAAAAATAGTATGAGATGCTGGCAAGTTGTGCATTTTGATGTGATTATGATGAGCTTGATAAATAAGAACTGAATCGATGTGCCAAGAATAAAGCTCCCATTCAGGGTATCCTTTTAATTTCTCCCAGTCTTTCTTTGATAACAAAGTAAAATCACCACAAGCGTTGGTGTGAAGAGAAGTCATAGGCGACCCAAATATCGTATTTTTTAAAAATCTTAGGTACTTTCTTCCGTCCTTCCAAAATCTTATCAATCCACTTTGTATATTTGTTAAAAGAGACGAAGGATGCAAAAGTGAGGGGATAATTGCGCGAGGCACCTTGATAAAAAAGTATCGTAAAAAAATGCGTATGCTTAAGACAAAAGCAAGTAAATTCATATAAATTTTAAAAATGGATTTCTTTCCAATGAAAAACTTAGAAGACGTAGTGCCAAGATGCATATTTGCCCTCACCACATTCTGTTGCGCCAATTTCAACACCTCTTCAAAAGGCAAATTGGGCGACACATCATCCTTTAAATTCGTATCATAACGATCAACGCCATATATAAAGTGAGGCTTTAAATCTGTTTTAAGAAACTCCATCAACTCATTTGAAAACAAAATATCTATATTTGTGGAAAGAATGAAATCAGCACTCGCTCTTTTTATTCCTACATTCTTTGCAATATACTGAAATAAGGGAAGTTTATCTGAATGTTTAAATTTATTATGATATTCGCTCGGAACCTGAATGACACGATACGAAAAATAAGGGTTTTTTTTCGGCCAATCTAAAGCTTCATATAACCCATTTTTATCAGCAGGAGGATTCCAATCCACCAAAACAAGTTCAATAGGAAACTCAAATTTCAGGGCCTGTGCAGCAAGACCATTCACAAAATGCTGTGTTCTCCAAAGTGCATTTCCACCATGATCATCATTTCGTGAGGTTGCAACAACGGATAAAACGGGTTTTTGAATGGCTTTCATAATGATCTAAATAACTCTACTACTTTACGTTTAATCACGCTTAATATGTTGCAACTGAAAAATACAGGACAACACACAAACGCTTTTAATAAATAATTTAAGGCCCTTAAAGGCATATTGTTTTTAAGGGCAGCATAGAACAATTCGTAAAAAATTGCCATCTTTACGAAAACTTTGTCTTTTTCTTCTTTTACTCGAATAACATCTAAAAAAATTGCCAAAGCATTTCTACACGTTTCAAAATTTGCAACGTGCCCTGCTTTAATGCTCGCTAATGAACTAGGTAGGGACACCCAATTGTAATGCTGACTAAATCTGATTTGCCATTCCCAATCTTCAAATCTTTTTAGATTTTCATTTTGAAGCCCCACCAACTCAAGGCATTTCTTTTTAAACATCAAGGTGCTTCCTGGACTAAGATTGCACCCAAGCAAACTTTGTTTGTAAAAGTTTTCTTGGATAGCGATTTGACGTTTAATAGTTTTGTTTGAATACATCAAATCATAGTAAGTAACGCAACCACCAACAGACTGTTCGCTTTTGGACAATAGCTGGTATTGACTGTCAAGTTTTTCTGGATACCAGGTATCATCAGAATCAAGAAATGCTATATAATCTCCTTTGCTTGCATTAATCCCAGTATTTCGGCCTGCGGCTGCCCCTTTATTTGTTTCATGTTTGATAAACGAAACACGTTTATCTTTAATCTCATCTATGACTTTAGATGTTCCATCTGAAGACCCGTCATCCACCACAATCAACTCAAAATAAGGGTATGTTTGAATTAACACACTATCAATCGCTTTTTTTAAATCTGCGGCACGATTATAAGTTGGAAGAATGACGGATATTAGTTCACTCATAGATTGAGCATAAAGCCATTCGTTATAGGATAACGTCTTTCAACCGACAGGGCTTTTTCTGTAATTTTAGGTCCCGGCGCAGATTGACGACGTTTATATTCAGCTTTATCTAACATTTTCAGAACGCGCTTGATTTCTTTTTCAGGCAGACCCTTTTTTGCAATTTCTTCTATTGATGCATCTTCTTCAATCAATCCATACAAAATCGCATCCAGAACTTCATATTCTGGCAAACTATCTTGATCTTTTTGATCTGGCCTCAACTCTGCAGAAGGCGGTTTTGTGATAACCCTTTCAGGCATCACTTTACCATCTGGCCCTAAAAAGTCGGGATGAAAATTTTCATTTCTCCATTTTGATAAGGCAAAAACTTGCGTTTTATAAACATCTTTTAATGCGTTATACCCCCCACACATATCGCCGTATAACGTTGCGTATCCAACCGCTACTTCAGATTTATTGCCTGTTGATAAAACCATCCATCCTGATTTATTACTAAGGGCCATTAAGACCATTCCGCGCGCCCGAGATTGTATGTTTTCCTCTGTTATGTCTGGAGTTTTCCCTTCAAATTTTTTACTCAACATGTTTGAGTATGCTGTCATTGCTGGTTCAATTGAAACGATGTCATATTCAACATTTAAGGCCTTTACAATGGCTTCAGCATCTTCAAAACTTTCCTTAGAAGTGTAAGGTGATGGCATCATCACGCAAGACACTCTGTCAGGACCCAAGGCATCCACTGCGATAGCCGCTGAAATAGCAGAATCGATACCACCCGACAAACCAAGCAAAACACCGCCAAAGTTGTTTTTCTCTACATAATCCCTTAATCCCAGTACAAGAGCCCTATATAAAAGACTATCTATACCCTCACGAAGGGTGTTTGAGGAAGAGGAGATTATGCATTTTTCATTTTGTTTACTGATCGTAATAGTCTCAACAGCCTCACAAAAAGCTGCTAACTCACAAACGGTCTCGCCTTTTTCATTTAAAATAAAAGATCTCCCATCAAAAACAAGACTATCTTGTCCGCCAACAAAGTTTAAATAAATCAAAGGAAGGCCTGTCTCGTTAATTCTGGCACGAGCCAGTTCTTTACGTTGATCATCTTTTCCTAAATCAAACGGAGATCCGTTAATAACCAGTAAAAAATCTGCTCCTTTTTGCTTTAAATGTAGTGCAGGTTCCGGAACCCACATATCTTCGCAGACCATAACCCCAATATTAAATCCCTTATAAATTAATGGAGTTGGTAGAGGACCATGATCAAAAACCCGTTTCTCATCAAACACTCCATAATTAGGAAGGGCATATTTACTGATAATTTGCTTAATTTTCCCATCATGAATAAACAACGCAGTGTTTATGATTCTACCATGCTCCAGCCAAGGACATCCCAAAATCACTCCTGTATTTTGAGAGGCCGTAATTGCCGCAAAATCCTCAACAATAGCTTGCACCCTTTCCATAAAATGGGGCTTTAAAACTAAATCTTCCAAGGGATATCCAGTCGTTGCACATTCGGGAAAAACAACTAAATCCACACCTTCTTTTGCACAAGCAAGATATTCTTTTTTTATTTTTTCTAAATTATAAGAAAGATGCCCAACCCAAGGGTTTATCTGACATAAGGAGATTTTCAACATACAATTCTGCTCTTCTATTTGTTCTTTAGTCTTTTCATGGAAAAATGATATTTCTAAGCTTTTTTTTAAAAATCTATACGCTTTATAGACTCTTTTCAAGAACAAGGTAATCGTGCATGATTGACTATCTGATCAAATACTTTGCCAGAGCTTTGGAGATAACTGATGGTCTTTCGGCTTTTTTTGATTGTATTTTTTTTATCTTTCACTCAAATTAAAGCAGAAATAATCTTCCCTTCTTGGACTTTAAGTCAATCAGAAGAATACATCAAAGGCTTAAAAGAAAAAGGATCTTCTTTATCAAAAGAAGACGCATTACTTTCCAGGAATAGAGCAAAAGAAGCCATTAAAAAAAATGAATGGCAACTCGCGATAGCGGAGCTAGAGATTTGCGCTGGCTATGACTTAAAAGACATAGAAACCCTTCTTGAGTTAGCTTTTATTCATTATCAACTATCAAAAAAAGGCCAAGATACGTGGAAGTTAAGGAATGCAATGGATAAATTGATTCCTCACATTCTTAAAAATGCAACATCTGTGGATGATAAAGCAAAGGCGCTTCTTCTCTATGCAGCCTCACACAATGAAAGCGGCGCATATTTCAAAGAACTTACATCCCTAATCGATATAACAGAGTTTCGGAAAAAATATCCAGACTATGCAGAGCTTTATCTTTTTACCTACCAATCTTTTAGGGTTAATCAAAACGCTGCACCTCCAAGTGTGTGCTTTAATTTTAGTCATCCAATTGATCCAGCCATAACAAATTTGAAGGATTATTTTGAGATTACTCCTAAAGTTGATGGTGAGGTACGCCTGGCAACAGATCAAGAGGTTTGCATAACAGGTATTGAGTTCGGCAAAAGCTATGATGTGATTATCAAAGAAGGCATCAAAAGCAAATACGGTGAAAAAATCACAAAAACTGAAAAAGTCGGCTTTATTGTTGAAAATCAAAGCCCACGTCTTGCTTTCAGTGATCGGTCGATTTTGGTTAAAGATGAGGCTCAGCTTGTTCCCTTAACTGCAATCAACATAAGCAAAGTTAATTTAGAGGTGATTCGCATTAGCGATCGCTCATTTGTTGAAAATCTTGTCCGTCGTTATGGAGCAATTGACTCTGGTTTATATGAATACTCTTTATCCAAAATTAAAAAAGAAACAGGAGAGGAGATTTATAAAGGGACATTAGAAATAGGAGGAGCTGCCAATCAAAGCATAACCAAACAAATCCCTTTTAAAGATATTGCCAAAGAAACCAAGCCTGGCATTTATGGAATTTATGCGCAAGAAGAAGGCAGCTTAAATCATCCTGCATCAGCTTATCAGTGGCTACTTGTTACAGATCTTGGCATTACAACCTTTAAAGGGGAATCTGGCTTGGATGTCCATATTCACTCTCTAAAATCTGCCAAACCCCTTAAAGATACAGAAATTCAACTGATTGCTTACAACAACGAAATTCTAGCCACAGCTAAAACGTCTGAAACAGGGACTGCTCATTTTGACGCAGAAGTCTTAAGAGGAAAAGGCGGAAATCGCCCTGCCCTTATTTTAGCATATGGAGCTGATCATAATTTTGGTTATTTGAAATTAGCCCAACCTGCTTTTGATTTTACGGATAGAGGGACAGGGGGACGAAAAGTTCCGCAAACCTTAGATGCATTTCTTTATGCAGAAAGAGGCGTTTATAGGCCCGGAGAGAGCATTAGAATTAATGCACTTCTTCGAAATAATAAAGCAATAGCCGAAGCAGACGTACCTTTGACTTTTCAGATTCAAAGGCCCGATGGAATCGTAGTTTCAACTCAGCAAATTACAGGAAATGCTCAAGGCTTTTATGATTTAATTTTTCCTCTTTCCAGTAGCGCCCACACAGGCCAATGGACGGCCTTAGTTTACACAGATCCAAAAAAAGATCCTATCGGCACGCTTACTTTTTCTGTCGAAGACTTTGTTCCAAGTCGCCTTCTCGTCTCTTTGAAAAGTGAGAAAACCCAAGTTGCTCCTTCTGAACCGTTTGCTATCAATGCCAATGCCAAATTTTTATTTGGTAGTGCCGCTGGAGGATTAAATGGCGAGGGATCCTTTTTAATTAAGCAAAAAACAAATCCCTATCCCATGCATCAAGGTTACCAATTTGGACTTGTTGATGAAAAATTTGAAGGAGATAGAATTAACCTTGGAGCTTTAACCTTAGATTCAAACGGCAATACTAATCTTGATGCCATCATTAAAGAAGCGCCTAAAACAAACGTTCCACTTGAAGTTGTTGCTCAAGTTAGTATCTTTGATAAAGGAGGGCGCCCTCGCCTTGGAACTTTAAAGTTTGATTTCCACACAAAACCTTTTGCAATCGGCCTAAAAGGGCATATAAGTGAGAATGTCATTCCGTATGATGCAACCTCAACTGAAATTGAAATTATAGCCGTTAATAACGAAGGCAAACTTATTGATGCGAAAAATCTTGAGTATCAGCTTTTTGCAGAAAAGATTCACTATAACTGGTATCAAGAAACCGCTTATTCCAACTGGAAATATAAACCCATTAAAGAAGATAATTTTATCCTTAAGGGAATGCTTGATGCAAAATCATCAGAAAGTGTTCGCTTAAATGTTCCTATTTCAGATTGGCACCAATACCGTCTTGAAGTACGCGATCCAACTACAGGTGTTATGAGCAGTTATCGATTTGAAAAAGGATACTCATCACATTCTCAAGATAGTCAGTCTCCAGATCAACTCAAAGTAATACTGGATAAACCAAGTTATGAAGTTGGTGAAAAAGTTAACGTTCACATTAAAGCTCCTTTTGATGGAGAAGCCATACTAGTGGTGGCAAATCACAGTATTGTCGAAACAAAAAATATTCCCGTCTCAAAGGACGGGGCAGATGTCAGCTTAAAAGCTGAAGAAAGCTGGGGAAGAGGCGCTTATGTTTTGGTTTCTGCCTTCCGCCCTCTTGGAAATTCAGAAAACAAAGGCGAAAATGTCATTCTGCCAAAACGTGCCGTTGGTGTTCAATGGGCAGGGCTTTCACCGGAGGCTCATACTTTAAAGATAGGCATGACTATACCAAGGGAGGTGAAACCTCGTCAGAAAATTGAAATTCCTCTTCAAATTGAAGGGGCGACAGAATCAGAAACTTTTGTGACTGTTGTTGCTGTGGATGAAGGAATTCTTCAATTAACTGATTACAAAACACCTCTGCCTCATGAATATTTCCTTGGAAAACGATTTCTTGGCGTTGAGATGAGAGATATTTATGGAAAAATTATTGATCCTATTCCAGGTGAAATCGGTGTCTTACGCTCTGGTGGGGATGAAGGGGCGCTTGCTCGAAATTTGGCTGCTCTTTCAAAGCGTGCTTTCAAAATTGTCTCGCTTTACAACGGTCCTATAGCCCTTGATAAAAGCGGAAAAACCACTTTAGCTTTCGATATTCCTGATTTTAATGGAACCCTTAGGATCATGGCTGTTGCCTTTAATAAAACTAAAATAGGGGGAACAGGCGAATCACTTTTGGTAAGAGATCCCGTTGTTTCAGAAGTTGTTTTCCCAAGGTTTCTTGCTGTTGATGACCAAAGCCACATGAATCTTACCTTGTTTAACAATACAGATTCTGAAGGGAATTACAGCGTTCATATAGAGACTGAAGGCGGCGTTAAGCTTGTAAAAGATGAACAGCTCAACACAACACTCACCAAAGATGGAACATGGAACGCCTCAATACCCTTCCAAGCAACCAAAATTGGGGATGCAAAGTTCAATTTAAAAGTATCTGGTAACAATATTGAAACCATCTCTCGTTCTTTTGAGATCTCAGTGCGTTCTCTTTCTTCAGAAATTACGAATGAAGATGCTAAATGGCTTAAACCAGGTGATTCCTTTAATATCGACTCCTCTTTGCTCAATAACTTAAATGAAGATTCAAACTCATTGACGCTCAACGCATCTTCTTCTTTGATGTGGAATCTAGAAAGCATATTAAAATCCTTAAAAAGCTATGCGTATGGCTGCACAGAACAAATCATAAGCAAGGGATTTGGTGTTCTCTTTACTCCTCTTCTTTCTGAGAAAAAAGATGAAGAGAAAATCAAAGCAGAGATACAGCATGTACTGGCTGTGATTGCCCAACGACAAAATAGAAATGGAGGCCTTAGTTTATGGCAATCATCCGTTCGTGAAGATGCTTGGTTAATAGCCTACGGTTTTGATTTTATGCAAAGAGCTGAAACCCTTAACCACCCAATTCCAAAATATCTCTATGAAAAGGCTCAAGATTGGCTATTAGATTTTGTAAAATCGCAACTAAGAAGCAATAACAAATCTGATTTAACACCTGCGTTATATGGACTTTATTTATTAACAAAATCAGGAAAAATTGATGGTGGTATTGTTCGTCATTGCTTTGATGCATTTTTTGCTGACATTAAAACACCTTTGGGCCGTGCATTTTTAGCAAATGCTTTGATCAGAATTGGTGATATGGAAAGAGCAAGTAAAGCATTTAAAGAAATTTTCACAATAGAAGATCAAAAAGTATCTGTTGCCTACGGCAGTTCTACCCGTGATTACAGTGCCATTCTTTTGCTTGCTAACGAAGCAGCGCAGCTCGCCCCAACATTGACAGAAGCCAATAATATTATCCAAATGACAATTAAAAATTTGGGTCAACAAACGACAAAGGAACATTTAAGCACACAAGAAAAAGCATGGATCGTCCTTGCCGCTGGATCATTTTCGTCGATGAAAAAAGCAGAAAGCATCCATTTAACAATTGGGGATATTGAGGAAACAGGGATCAACTTTTTAACGCATGCCATTTCGCTTTCCGATTTAAAGGCTAAAGGAATCAAGGTCACAAATCATGGAAAAGAAAATGTTTGGGTTAATACCGCTGCATCCGGTATTCCAGCAAAACCTCTGCCAGCAGAAGCAAAGGGACTAAACATTAGCCGAAAATACTACACGCCTGATGGAAAAGGTTTAGATATTTTAAAGAAACCTATAACTCAAGGCGAACAACTGATCGTTGTCATTAATGGTGAAATTTCAAACCCCACAGAAACACCTCCTGAAAGTCAGCTTTTGGTTGTTGATTTATTACCCTCTTGCTTTGAAATTGAATCAGTTTCTACAAGTGCAGTTGAAACAAAACCAAGTGAAGGAACATCAAATTTGTCTCCAACACCAGAGCTCCCATGGGCGCAATTGTCTCAAGCAAATCATACAGAAATTCGTGATGATCGGTTTGTTGCAGCGCTTCCTTTTGATCAAAGCACAAAGAGCTTTAAAGTAGCATACGTTATCAGAGCCGTAACGCCAGGCATTTGCCAGCACCCTGGCTTATCTGTAGAAGACATGTTCAATCCACGCTTATTTGCCAGGACAAATCATGGAAAAGTTGAGGTTGTTGCAAAATCGTAAACTGATTTATGTTTTGATTTTTATTACAGGGGCAATGGGGCTGGATTTTATGTTTCCCCCTCCCCTTAAAAAACTTCAAAACTTATCCTACCTGTTATGTGATCGTAATAATCAACTTATATCAGCGATGCCAAGCTTAGATGAAAAGTGGCGCTTGCCTCTAACAAGTGAACCCTCGGCATTATTTACTGAAATGCTTATCTCGTTTGAAGATAAACGTTTTTTCTTTCACCCAGGCATCGATCCTTTGGCGCTTATTAGGGCTTTTGGTCAATTCATAAGGTATGGAAAGATTATCTCTGGCGGATCAACGATTACCATGCAGGTTGCCCGTCTTTTAGATCCCAAACAAAGAATATTGATTAATAAACTATCCCAGATGCTTCGTGCCATTCAGTTAGAGTTTCATTACAGCAAACAAGACATTTTAAAGTTTTATTTAATCCTAGCTCCCTATGGCGGAAATTTAGAAGGAATCCAGGCAGCTTCACTCGCTTATTTCAAAAAAGAAGCTGATCAATTAACACATGCCGAGATGGCTTTATTGGTTGCAATTCCCCAATTTCCAACAGCAACAAGACCTCATATTTACCCAGGTTACGCAAAACTACAGCGAGACAAAGTTATTAAACGGATGATGCAAAATAATATTTTAAGTTTGAAGCAAGCCAATGAAGCAATAAACGATCCTGTTCCTCTTAAACGCTATCCATTTCCAACATCAGCCCCCCATTTGATAAGAGCCTTTATCAAGGAAGATCCAAATAACCATGTTTTTCAAACCACTTTGGATAAAGCTTTACAGGAAAATCTTGAAAGTCTTCTATTAAAACAAGTCAGTAATTTTGAAAACCATCAAACAGCAGCAGCCCTTATCGTTAGTAATAAAACAAGAGAAATTCTAGGCTATGTTGGCTCTGCAAAATTCTTGGATGAGCAAAAAGAGGGGCATGTGGATATTATAAAGGCCGTACGATCCCCTGGATCTACCTTGAAACCTTTTATCTACGCGGTTGCCTTTGATGATGGATTTGCTCATCCCGAAACTTTAATCGATGACGTTTTTACAAATTTTCAAGGCTATACCCCAACCAATTTTCAAGATGCTTTTCATGGAACGTTGAGTTTAAGAGAATCCCTTCAGCAATCTCTCAATATCCCTGCTGTGGTTTTACTAGAGCATATTGGAACAAAAAGATTCAAAGATATATTAGAGAATTTAGGTGTTCATTTAAAATTGCCAGATAAATCGCCCATAGCAAGTTTACCAATTGCACTTGGGGGTGTTGGGATAACTCTTTTTGATTTGACGGTGCTTTACTGTGCGCTTGCAAATAAAGGGGAATTTTCTCCGTTGAAAATCCATTTAAATGACAAAACTGATTTAAAAAAAGTTTTCGTACGTGAAGCTGCAAGCTGGTATGTCACGCGTGTTCTTGAAAACTCTCCCGTTCCTGAAGGGTTTTTAGATTGGCATACCACAGGAAAACATGCTGTTGCCTTTAAAACAGGAACATCATACGGAGCACGAGATGCCATCTGTATGGGATATACGGACGGAGATTCTGGTTATACAGTTGGCGTGTGGGCAGGAAGACCTGATGGCAGTGCGAGTTCTAACCAATTAGGCAGAAAAACAGCTGCTCCTATTTTACTAAAGATTTTTGATACTCTCTTATTGCATTCCTGTCAATCAGCCAAAGAAAGCTTGCCACCAAAGGGTGTTATTCAGCTTCCAAATGATTTACTGCCCGCAACATTGAGGCACATAAAAAAGGGCTCGCCAATTGGTATTCAAAAAAACAACAACACAAATCCAATCAAAATTACATTCCCGGTGGATGGATCCACGCATATCTTAAGATTAAAAACAAACAGTCAAGGTAAAATTGAGTTTTATCCAATCCCCTTACAGATTGAGGGTGGAAAAGCGCCATTTACTTGGTTTATTAATGACAAGCCTGAGCCTTTGCATAATGAAAAGATTCTCTGGCAACCTCAAAAAGCTGGATTTTATGAAATTGCAGTTGTGGATGCTGAAGGAAATTCACAAGCGATCACACTTAGGTTTGTGCAATAGACATTTTTTAAAAAATTACGTTACACTTAAATCAGGTTTAAAATGATGAGAGTATATGGTTCAACCTATGGCCCAACTAAAACTTCCGGAAAATTCGAAAATTAAACAGGGAAAAACATACACCTCTCCAACGGCAACGAAAACCTTTCAAGTTTATCGTTTTGATCCTGATTCAAATGAAAACCCAAGTTATGACCAGTTTGAACTTGATACCAATAAATGCGGTCCTATGGTTTTGGATGCACTGATTAAAATCAAAGATGAAATTGATACAAGCCTTACCTTCAGACGGTCTTGCCGTGAAGGTGTCTGTGGCAGTTGTTCAATGAATATTGATGGCACAAATACGCTTGCCTGCACAAAGCCAATTGCGGAGATTAAAGGAACTGTTAAAATTAACCCCCTTCCCCATATGCCTGTGATAAAGGATCTCGTTCCAGATTTAAACGCAGCTTATGCACAATATGCTTCTACTAAGCCTTGGCTGCAATCTGACACGCCGCTTGGTGAACGAGAACGTCTTCAGTCTCCAGAAGACAGAGCAAAACTTGACGGGCTATGGGAATGTGTATTGTGTTTTTGCTGTTCAACCAGCTGCCCTAGTTATTGGTGGAATGGAGATAAATATTTAGGGCCAGCCACTCTACTGCAAGCTAATCGTTGGATCCAAGATAGCCGTGATGATAAAAAAGATGAACGGTTAGAGGAACTTAATGACCCTTTTAAGCTTTACCGTTGCCATACCATCATGAACTGTACCAAAACATGCCCAAAAGATCTTAATCCTGCCAAAGCTATTGGCGAGATTAAGAGGATGATGATTGATAAGAAATAAAAAACAGAAAATTTTTTATCATTCGGCTGCTATTTTTTGCCTTTTTTGGGTTTTGTTGCCGGCGGTGCTGTTTTCCCAGCCGCTGCTGCTGTTGCTGCTTTTCCTGCCACAGCTGTTGTTCCAGCTGCTAGCGCATCTTCAGCACTTCCTTCAGGATCTTCTGGCACAATATCATCATCAACTGGCGCTGTTCCGGTAAGAGCCAAAATTTTGGCTGACGCTTTGGCCTCATATTGCATTGCTGTATTTAAAAGAGATCTCATAAAAGCACCTATCCCTGTAAACTTGGCGTCTGTACCTTTCAACATACCACACACATACCCAACAGCGCCTCCAGTTGGCGGCGCCATCGCAAGTGGCTTTGTAGCTGGACTGTCACATACGGCTACACCCTTTGCTACCTCTGCAACAAGCTTATTCGATTCAAATTTATTCTCTATCCCTTCAAGCTTAGAAACTAATTTCTTAATTTCCCCAAATACTGCAGTTAGTTCCTCAGGAGTCTTTGCTTTAGGCAGTTTTTTTCCAATATCTTTAATACTTTTAGCGCTATCTTTCATTGTTTTAGCGTACTGAGCCATTTCTTTTGGAAGTTTTAGAACCAAGCTAAAAAGTTTTGTTATAGGATTGCCTTTCCCCCCTATAGCCTTTCCAACACTTTTGACACCTTTAGCAATCGCCTTACCGGGGCTGGCAGCTTTAGCATGCAATTCAGTTGGTGCGATGAAAGCGACTAAAAACAAGCACAAAAAGATTTTCTTCACAATCTCACCCATAAATCAATATTATTTATATTATTCTAGGCAATAATCTATTAATATTTTACTAATCGTGAATTTTTAAAAATTAGCGTTTATTTCTCAAAATTTAACATTGAAAAAAAGTATAAAAGCTCCTATATCACTCTTACACTAATATTTTAAAGGATTTATAGATGCATTTTGACAAACAAAAAACTGCTCTGAAACTGATTCTTTTGGGTGTAATAGCGCTACTTTCAGGTTTCGATGGATACGCAATGGAATTTGAAGAAACTACAAGGCGTCAAAGCTCACCAACTGCAGCAGGAGCTACAGAAACAATCGAAAGTAAACAAGAAGAACCCCTTTTCCAAATAGAAAAAACTAAGAGAGGAAAGGTAATCAAAGTATCGGCTCAAAAAAATGGTATTGATTTTGTTTTGGAAAAAATGACTTTGGATACGATGTGCAAATGGGGCGACTTTATTAGAGATCAACGTAAAACGTTCAATGAATACAAAGACAAAACAATAAATAGTCCTTTTTCAGAGGATAATCTTTTATCAGGCATACTAGAGACTGATGCTATAATACCTTTTCAACATGTAGCAGTAATCAATTGGAAGCCGGCACAAGACGTTTGGATAGTACATGCAACGCCCGTGGGCCAATCTGTGAAAGAAGTGTGCATGACTCTAAGCGCTGAAGAAGGTTTTCCCGTTATTGCCAATATGGGGATTTTTAGAACTATGGAATATATGCTGCATCCAGAAAAACCAAAAACCAAAGGCTTAGCAGAGAAAGTACACCTTTTTGCCGTTGCGGCTGCAGATGAAGTTTATTCTGATTTACATTACATGTACACAGCACCTATACGAGACATGAAAGGAATTATGTTAGCTAAAAGAAATAAATTAGGTTTGTTATGGTATGTGTATGAAGATGGAAATCCTCCACCTTTTGTTCCGCCTAGATTTTCTTATGATCCATACCGAGATGTCACGCTTCCAATAAACATTGATGGCGTTGTGCGTGAATACAACATGCCTTCATTTATGGGACTTCCTCCACTTCTTGTTGGTGAACAAATGATTTTTGATGTCAAAAAAATGAAAGCTGAATTTTTAGCTAATTAATCAGATCGGGATTAAGAAAAACTCCTCCCTCTTTAACAAAGCAACCCCTAATGACAGCAATGCCATTAAGGGTTGTTTTTAGGAAAGTATCTAATTTAAATCAATGATCAGACAGAATGTTATGCTGAAGCCGCAGCTGCATCTAAACATTTTCCTTTAGCCATCATGCCACCAGGTTTCCACTCGCAACAATCTGTCTTTGCCTTGCACTCAGGTTCCTTTAGTTGAGGGCATGGTTTAGGTGAATCATAAGGACCTGTTACTGCTGCCGGATTGTCCCACTTTCCATAAATGCACTTGGTTGACTGTGTGTTGAGTGCACACTTGCATTCATAATGCTCATTTTCATTACCTGTTCTAATTTTTCTTTCAAGTTTAGCTTCTGGTTTGCAATTCTAGGACATTTGCTAACAGTTCTTGAACACTCTTTTTTACATGCCTCGATTGCCTCTTGCTTAGACATCGTATATCCTTGCGTTACCGACATCGCATATAAGGCAAACATAAACGTTAATTTTTAGATGATAATATTTCCCTAAAAAATGAATTTCGTATCCTATAGGTCAATAAGGCAAACAGTTAAATATTTATTAACTGCTGGCATGCTTTAAGGTTTCACAGTAGGTTTTATTTTAAAAATCGATAACGATAGGCATTGAAAAGAGAAAAGCATCCAAAAAGTATAAAAATATAAGCAAAAAGGTCCATTTGGTAATGCCACATAGAAATACCAAATACGATGAAAAATGCACCACTCATAAGCGCTGTTACAAAATTAGAGTTTGCTTTTCTATGAATGCTGTTATCAAGAAATCGATTTAAAACCCGAACGTGATTTTCGCAACCCTTACAAGCAAGCCCATTATCGCAATCAATTAAACATTCTGGGCACAAACCCTTATGGCAATTTTTGCAAATGCCGACACTTTCAACGATTGGATGGGAAAAACATCTCATTAAACTATTCTTCGCTCATGGGTTTTTGAATAAGTCATTTTACCATGAAAAGTGTTAAGTTTTTCTAAATATAATTAATTTTTTATTAACGAATTTTATGTAGTATATATTTATAGTATAAAACTGATATTTAATATAAAGGAGAGGGTCATGTTCAAAAAATATTTTTTATTTATTAATTTAGCTCTTATGGGTTTATTTATTAGTATTAAAAGTTGTCAAGCTGATAACTATTATTGTCGATGCATCACAGCAGAGCATAAACACGGAGAAGATTTAGACTATGATTTTGAAAAAGTAAAAATTGGAATGATGGACAAGAGAAATGATGAAGAGCTTTGCATAAAGAATTGTGAAAAAGCAAAAAGCAAAGATAAAAAGCCTTTTATTGGTGCTATGTCGCCTGGAGTATGTAAAGAGAATTTATGTTCAACTAATAGACGTAAATATGCAGATGGAAATAGGCACATAACACTATTTAATAAATAAACTACTTATTGTTTTACTTTACTAGATTTTTTTTAAAAAAATCTAGTAAAGTAATTTTAACGGTTTATCATCTGAGCATTAAGCAAAAAGCCCCTCATTTTTATTTACTCACCATGGGTTTTTGAATAAGCCACTTTA
Source organism: Alphaproteobacteria bacterium (assembly GCA_019749935.1). Taxonomy (GTDB): domain Bacteria; phylum Pseudomonadota; class Alphaproteobacteria; order Paracaedibacterales; family CAIULA01; genus CAIULA01. The sequence continues at coordinate 23,020 of JAIEPD010000001.1, read as the reverse complement.
CCATCAAATATATTAAGTTTTTCTAAATGCACCCAATGGCATTCTTTAGATAATTTTTGCAATAAATCAAGGATCATCTCATCTGTTGTTTCGTTGTTTGCAACAAAACGCGCACAAACGTGATCAACCAAGTCTGGTTCTTTTAGAGAAAGGTTTGGGTAAATTTTAACGCCTCGGCATGACAAAATCTTAAATTGAAAAGGCGTAGAATGGGTTATTTGTTCTAAATTTTTTCCAAGGACTTCAAAGGGCTTATCCAATTCTATAAAAACATCAATTCCTTTTATGCCCCTATTTTTTGGCTTGATAGGTCCTGGATCTTTTGAAACTTTAGGAAGCTGAATGGGTTTATATGTGTGAGGCTTTTGATCTTTAAATGATTTACCAAGATTTTTAATAATGGCATCCGTAAAGGCAGTTGTTGAAGCAGCGCCTTTCTCACCCACAACGTCACGCGTTAAAACATGATCTTTTGCCAATGTCACATAAAGGGCCTGTTCAATCGATTCAGCTGCCTTAAATTCGCCTAAATACCTTAACATCATCACGCCTGACAATAAAACAGCGGTTGGGTTGATGACATTTTTACCTGCATATTTAGGAGCAGATCCATGCACAGCTTCAAAAATCGCAAAATCATCGCCAATATTAGCACCTGGCGCAAATCCTAATCCGCCAATTAGCGCTGACCCCAAGTCACTTAAGATATCACCATTCATATTGGTTGTTACAATCACATCAAATTGTTCAGGTTTTTTAACTAATTGATGGGCACAGTTATCTACAATTATGTGATGCGCTTCGATATCTGGATAATCTCCTGAAATCTCTTCAAAGGTTCGCTTTAAAAGCCCTTCGCTCAGTTTCATAATGTTGGCTTTGGTCGCACAGTGAACCATTTTACGCCCTTCTGAGCGGGCAAACTCAAAGGCAAGACGCACAATTTTCTCACAGCCCTTGCGTGAGATTAATTTTAGACATTGAGCAACGTTCGGCGTTTGCATATGCTCAATACCTGCATATAAATCTTCGATGTTTTCTCTAACAATCACAAGGTCAATACCTCTGCCATGATAGGGAGTCTTAACACCAGGAATCTCTTTGATGGGGCGGATATTTCCGTATGTTTCGAACATTTTGCGCAAAGTCACATTGGCGCTTTTCTCGCCAAATCCAACGGGTGTTTCAAGGGGTCCTTTTAAGGCGATTTTGTTTTTAAGGATTGAATCTATTGTCTCTTTTGGAACACCTGTTTCAAGGCCCTTTTTAAAAACCTCCGCCCCCGCCTCACAAACATCCCACTTTATCTCGACGCCAGCTGCTTCAATGATCTTACAAGTAGCAGATGTGACTTCAGGCCCAATACCATCGCCGGGGATTAATGTGATGTTGTGTGTTTTGCCAGACATAAGAATGCTCCTAAAACGCTAATTAAACCCAGTTTAAGATGAAGCTGTTTTCTTATAAAGGTAAAAATTCTTCTAAGGTTTTTATAACTGTGCTTGTATGCAGATCTTTTAAATTTGGCTTATAAAGGCCAATATGCCCTACGCCCCTTGCTCCGCCTAGATTTGGTGGATTGCAATCAGAGTAAAATGTTAACGTCTTGCAGTCTCCACTTGCTGCCAAAAGAGTTGGGCCAGTGTCATTTCCAATTGCACACAAAGCCTTTTGCGCGAGGCCGATGATTTGATAAAAAGTTGTTTTAGAGCAAAGGTCAATGACCTGAGGAACCTTATTTTTTATAACTTCAAAATTATCTGAAGGTCCGCCGATTAATACAGGCTGAATCCCCTTCTGAAGTAAAAACAATGCCAGTTCAGCATATTTTTCCTCTGGCCATCTTTTTCTTCCTCCATGCACTAAGGATGCACCGGGAACAAGCAAGACATAAGGAGCTGAAAGATGAAAATCATTAGGCTCTGCTAAATGCTTTAAATCCAACTGCGCTTCAAACGGAATGCCAAAAAATGAAAACAGCCGTTTAAAACGTTCTTGCGGGTGAAGAGCACAATCTTTTTTTGAAGGTGAAATCCATTCACTTTTATTTTCTGCAAGATAAGAATAGAGCTTTGTTCTGTCTACGTTTTGAAGATCATAAATTTTTTGGAAACTTTGACCTTTTAAATATTTTCTAAAACCCAAAAGTTTGCTTAATTGAAATAACTTAAAACGATCATCTAACCTTATCTCATCAAAATACCCCATTTTTATGGCCATCTCTTGGTAAGAAGCTGTTGTTAAAAGAGTAAGATGATCCTTTGCATGAAATTTGCGCAACGCTGTAAAGGCAGATGCTGCTTGCACCATATCCCCCAATGCTCCTAATTTGATGATGAGAATTTTATTTTGCATGGGAGGTTATGCTACCGCCTTGTATAAGGAAAGCGTGCGGTTTACCATTTGATCAAGAGAAAAATTCTGAAAAATATGCTGACGAGCATTTACAGACAGAGCTTCTCCTTTTTCATTCGGCAATGATAAAACATAATGTATCATTGCAGCCAAAGTTTCTACACTTCCAGGGGGGACTAAAAACCCTGTCTTTCCATGAAGACACATCTCTGGCGTTGCTCCGTGATTTGTTCCAATATAAGGTCTTCCCATCGCCAAAGCTTCCGCCGTAACACGCCCAAAAGCTTCTGGATCTGTAGAACATGATAAAACAACGTCAGCCAGCGCATAAGCTGTCGGCATGTCATGATAATCATTAATAAATTTAATAGGCAAATCTTTTGCCTGGTTCATTAATTCCTGATAATAGGTTTCTCTTCCCTGACTGTCCCCTAAGATGATCCCAAACAAACTCGTTGTATCCATTTGGCGAAGAGCTTCTATTAACACCTTCTGCCCCTTCCATTTCGTAAGACGTCCAGGTAGGAGGATGATTTTACTCTCCGGTGGTATTGCCCATTTAGCTCTCAATGCGTCTATTGCTTCAACAGAGATTTCAGCCGGATCAAAATAGGCTGTATCAATTCCTTCAGGAATCACAACAATATGAGAAGTTAAATTGGGGTAATGCTGCTTTATATGCTCAGCGACATACTCAGAAATAGCGATAACCCTATCTCCACGCGCCATAATAGAGTTATAAAAAGATTTCACAGAACTATTGCTGTTATAAATGCCATGATACGTTGTTATAAATGGGATTTTGGTTTGACGTGCCGCCCAAAAAGAACTCCAGGCGGGCGCTCTTGAACGAGCATGAATAATTTGAATATTATTTTTTTTTATTAAACTCTTTAAAGAAAACGCATTACGAACAAGTGCCCACGGAGCCTTATCTTTAAGTGATAGCTCAAAATGTTTTCCCCCTAAAAGAAAAATTTTATCAACCAAAACACCGCCGCTTGACGCAACAAAGGTTTCGGCATTGGGGTAAGCTTTTTTAATTCCAGCAACCATATCAGCAGATGCATTTTCAACGCCCCCACTTATCAAAGAAGGAAGAACCTGAAGCACGCGAGGAAATGATAAATCTAAAGTCATATCCTTTTCTTTCTAACCATCACAAATCCTGCAATCGTCACACTCATACTGACAATTCCAACAACAATCGCGGCTAAAGCATTAATTTCAGGAGTAATCCCTAAGCGCAAACTTGAGAAAATTAAAATGGGTAGAGTTGTAGCACCTGGTCCAGAAAGAAAGCTTGCAAGGACAACGTCATCTAAAGATAAAGCAAAGGCTAGTAACCATCCAGCTAATAAAGAAGGAGCAATTAAAGGTAGCGTTATTTTAAAAAACACCATAATTGGCTTTGCCCCAAGATCTTGGGCGGCTTCTTCTAGCGAGCGATCAAAATCTTGTAGCCTAGCTTGGACAATCAAGTAAACGTATGCCATAGCAAGTGTTGTATGAGCAATTGTGACTGTCATCATTCCCCGTTCAGAGGGCCAACCAATCAGTCTTTCAAAAGTAACGCACATTAATAAAAGGGCAAGACCTGTAATAACCTCTGGCATGACAAGGGGCGCTGAAATCATACCACTAAAAAGCGTCCTCCCCCTAAAAAAGCCAAAACGCACCATAGAAACAGCAGCCAAAGTTCCTAAAATAACCGCACTTGTAGCGCTCATAGACGCAATTTGAAAGCTAGTTAAGACAGCTGCTAAAAGCTCTTGGTTATCGAATAAAAGATGATACCATTTCGTTGAAAATCCAACCCAAACACCCGGCAAGCGCGATTCATTAAAAGAGAAAATAATCAAAAACAAGATAGGAAGATATAAAAAGGCATATCCAATAATTAAGCTTATTGTTCCGCTATAAGACATTCTGCGCATGGATTATTCCCCTTGTTCTAAGGCAATCGCTTGCTGCCTTTGGAAAATCATAATGGGTGCTACAAATAACAAAACCATAGCGACAGCCAATGCACAAGCAAGCGGCCAATCCCTGTTGTTAAAGAATTCCCACCACAAAGCGCGTCCAATCATAATTGTATCAGGGCCACCTAAAATTTCAGGGATAACAAATTCACCAATGGCTGGAATAAAAACCAAAATACATCCTGCGATAATTCCTGGCTTTGATAAGGAAACTGTCACTTTCCAAAACGTCCTCCAAGGAGTGCAACCTAGGTCAAACGCAGCCTCAACATAAACGGGGTCTAATTTTTCAAGCGTTGTATAAATAGGCAATACCATAAAGGGCAAATAGCAGTAAACAATCCCAATGCAAACAGCATATGGGTTATCTAATAACTGCAAAGGAAAATTGATCAGCCCTATTTTCATCAAAAATGTGTTAATAAGACCTTGCGTGCTAAGGAGAGTCATCCAAGCATAAACTCTAATGAGAAACGACGTCCAAAAAGGAAGTACGACCAAAAGGAGTAAAACAGTTCGCCACTTTGGATTAGCTCGGCTAATGCCATAAGCCATCATATATCCCAAAACCAAACAACATAATGTTGAAGATCCAGCAATTTTTAATGATGAAGTAAAAGCTTCTCTATAAAAAGAGTCCTGAATAAGGGACAGATAATTTTGAAAATTAAAACGTATTTGTAAAAGGTTATCGCCAGCCCATTCAAAAATGGATGAAAAAGGAGGCGTACCAATCAATGATGTTGAAAAGCTAATCTTAAGGATTAAAAAGAAAGGAATCAGAAAAAAAAGAAAAAGCCACAAATATGGTGTGATCACAACAAGTTTACGCTGCGAGTTTTTACTCTTTATATAAAGAGTATTTAGTTTTTCTTGGCCTTGTTGCCATGAATAGTTTAAAAACCCATCACTTATCATGTTGCAAGCACGACCCCATTTTCAGCACGCCAAAACAAATAGACTTCGTCATCCCATTTGACGTCTCTCTCAGAAAGGCGCAATAAATTTGGCAAAGACGATTGAATGATTTTCCCAGACTCTAATTCAACATAATAAATGGACATGTCACCCAAATAGGCAATTTCTCTTACAATACCTTTCGTGCAATTTCTATTGCCCGCAGGGGGTGTTGCTGAAATCATAACTTTTTCAGGGCGAATTGCGATTGCGACTTGTGATCCAATCGGCATAGAAGCTGCATGTGTTGCGTACACAAAACATCCTGCCTCGAGGGATTCAATCAGAACGTGGTCGGGCTCATCTTCAACGACCAGCCCTTCGATGATATTATTTGTTCCTATAAATTCTGCAACATAACGTGAACTTGGAAACTCATAAACATCATGAGGAACTCCAATCTGACGAATTTTCCCCTCCTCCATGACAGCCATTCTGGTAGACATCGTCATGGCTTCTTCTTGATCATGGGTTACCAAAACGAACGTAATCCCCACACTTTCTTGAATGTTAACAAGCTCAAACTGGGTTTGTTCTCTAAGTTTTTTATCCAATGCGGCTAAAGGTTCATCAAGGAGTAATAATTTTGGTTGCTTAACAAGGCTTCGAACAAGAGCCACTCGTTGCCTTTGTCCGCCCGATAATTGATGCGGTTTACGGTGAGCAAAGCCCAGCATTTGTACTAAATCAAGACCCCACTGAACTCTTTCATGAATTTGAGCTTTACTGAGCTTTTCTTGTTTTAATCCAAACGCAATATTCTGGTAAACAGTCATGTGGGGAAAAAGCGCATAGGATTGAAACATCATATTAACAGGACGCTTATAAGGGGCCCAATTCGTAACATCAATGCCGTCGATTAAAATCTTGCCTGCTGTTGGCGTTTCAAATCCAGCAAGCATCCGAAGCAGGGTTGTTTTCCCGCATCCAGATCCACCCAGAAGCGAGAAAAGCTCACCTTTGTAAATTGATAAACTAACACCTCTGACTGCCTGAATAGCTCCATAATTTTTACTAATATTCTCGATTTGGATATAAGGCTTCTCATTTGGATCTTGCCAGGGCTCTAATTTGCGCATGGGTTGTGTTAAAGGTAGCATTTCAAATCCTTAATCATCGATTTAACCTCACTTTTGCCCATGTTCGCGTGCGCAGTTTATCATATTCCATACTTTTTGCATCTTTTTGAGGCTTATCTAAGTGCAGTTTTAACATAGTTTCTTTTAAAGGATAAATACTAGGATCATTTCGAATGTTTTGATCTATTAACTTTAAGCTTGCGACAACTGTCGTTGGAATTAAAATACTATTCGTAATTTTAGCGCTAATATCAGGTCTTAAAAGAAAATTTATAAAAATATGAGCATTTTTGGGATGAGGAGCTCCAACAGGAATAGCGAGGCAGTCAATCCACAATGTAGTACCTTCTTTCGGAACAATGTATTTGATATTCCGGCCTAATTCTTTTGCTTCGCGAATAGCTTCATGCGCCTCTCCTGACCAACCTTGTGCAATACAAGAATCACCCATAACGATGTCATTAACAAATCTTGAGGATGCAAATCTGCGAATGTAAGGGCGCAGTTTTAAAAGATGTTGATAAGCACTATCCAAATCTTCAGACATTGTACTATCACGATCTTTCCCTATGTAAGAGAGAACCAAAGGAAAAACATCTGTAGCTTCTTCTAAAAAGCTAACGCCATAAGGCGCAAGACGCTTTAGATTCTCTGGATTAAAAAGAAGATCATAACTATCTGGAGAAACCTCAGGAAGCAAGGTATTAATCCTATCCACATCAAAAGCAATACCTAGCGTTCCCCAATAATAAGGAATGGCGTAAGTCATACCTGGATCAATTATCTGCATTTTCTCCATAATAATGGGATCAAGCTCCTGAAGGTTTAACAAAGATTTATTGAGAGGTTGATAAACACCAGCCGCAATCTGACGGGAAACATAAGGACTGGCTGAGGGAAACACAATGTCGTAACCAGAATTACTTGCGAGTAATTTTGCTTCTAAAACCTCATTGTTATCATACAGATCGTAGCGAACATGGATACCTGTTTCTTTTTCAAATTGTCTTAAAATGTCATTTGAGAGCATGCCATACCAATCATAGACATTTACGTAAGCATCTTCGTGATTCAAAGATGAATACTTTATAAATCTCCATGCAATTAAGGCTATGAATATGGAAATAACAGATACCTTAAACAAGGAAGTAAAACGCATAAGTTTACCCCTGCTTAATTAAGCTTTTCTTCGCCGAGAATATGTCATGCGGTGAAGAAGTTTTTCAATGAACATGGAGGTTAAAATCACCCCTAAAATTCCTGATAACACATATAAAAAAGGCGCATGTTGGAAAAAATGCAAAAACGCTTCTGTCCATGGGTTGGCAGCAGATATGACACCTTCGGCTAAGGAATCATTGTGAGTTGTAATTGTCATCATTGCATCAGTTCCTGCGTCAGATTTGAAAAGATCATAGATAAACTTAGACCCTATCAATAATATAACCACTCCTCCAAGTAAACCCAAATAAGGTCTCGGCAAAGAATAGCTTGATCGAACGCCTATTTGTGAACCAATCGTGCTTCCGAACAAAAGGATAAATACTAAGAAAATGTCAAAGGGCTCGCTTTTTAAGCCATGCACAAGTGTGACAGCAACAGTAATTGCGAAACCAGCTAGCAAAGTGGTTCCCGCAACTACTGGCGACGTACGACCTATTAAATATCCAACAATCGGCATCATGAATAAACTATTTCCCCCACCAAGGGTCGAGGTGAGCATACCCGTCATAACACCCACTCCCAAAGGAACAAGGACACTCATCTCTGTTCGAGAGCGCGTAAAAATTCGATGAAAGGGGATATAAATCATCCAATGACGCATCATAACAGCTTTGTTATTTGATTTTGTCTTTGTTAAAGCTTTGATATTTTGCGCTAGCATAGCAATACCAAGAACGCTTAAAACAATAGCGTAAACAAGAGCCATACGTTTATACGCAACACCATCTTGATGAAGCCAGTCGAGCAAATACAATTCTGCAAACGCGCCGCCAATACCACCTATAAATAAATAGCCAGCTAAACCAAAATCAACATCGCGCTTGCGCCAATATCCTAAAAAGCCAATAAAGTTTGTGCCAATTGAGTTATTAAGCTGCGATGCAACAGCAATTAAAGGTGGAACCCCAACCATCATCAAACCAGGCGTTATAACGACTCCGCTTCCAATTCCAAGCATTCCGGAGGCAAAACCACCTACAAGCCCTAGTCCTAAAATAAGAAAAGGGTTTAAAGAAAGCTCGGCAATGGGGAAGAAAACATCTATACTCATTCTTTTAGTATGCGACATTTTTAGCTGAAAGTCACGAGTTGGATCAGTTAGAACCTTAGCAAACTTTTGTTTTTCACCGTGCCGTCCATCCACCATCCATTGCAACAGCAGATCCTGTCATTTGGGATGCTGCTTCAGAGCACAAAAACAAGCACATTTCAGCAATATGCAGAGGCTCAACAAATGCTAAAGATGGATGCTTCTCCGCTAAAAATTCATGGGTAGCTTCTTCGTAATTTTGATTATTTTTTTTAGCCTTTTCTTTAATTTGTGCTTCTACAAGTGGAGTTAAAACCCAACCAGGGCATATGGCATTACAGGTTACACCTTGCCCTCCGGTTTCTAGCGCTACAACCTTTGTAAGTCCTATAACGCCATGCTTTGCTGCCACATAAGCTGATTTATAAGGCGATGCCACCAAACCATGAGTTGAAGCAATATTGATAATCCTGCCCCATCCTTTTTCTTTCATAGGGCCCACAGCATGGCGAATGGTATGAAAATAAGCAGATAAATTAAGAGCGATAATTTGATCCCATTTTTTGACAGGAAATGTCTCTATTGCTTCAACATGCTGCACACCTGCATTGTTGATTAAAATATCAATATCTCCCACTTCCTCTTGGATTTTTTTCATCATTTCTTCTATTGCCAATGGATCTGTAAGGTCAGCACCATAATGAAAAATCTTTCCAGAAGTTTGCCTTGACAAATCATCCATAATCGTCTTTATTTCAGCTATAGTACCAAGACCATTGAGAATTACTGTGGAGTTTTGCTTAGCAAAGGTTTTTGCGATAGCCAGCCCGATACCGCTCGTTGACCCGGTAACGAGCACTTTCTTACTCTCAAGTTTAGACATCTGATATTTCCATACAAAGGTTGTTCAATATAATGAAAATCATACGATTTTTCTTTTAATTTTTGGTTTAAATTACACTATTATGCCTAATAAACTTTTCAGCACTTCTTCCCTGGATCATGCGCCTTCCATTCCTAAATCTATTTGGGCATTAGGTCTTGCGTCCTTTTTAATTAATATTTCTTCCGTTATTGTTTTTGGTCTTTCAGCTGTGTATATGAAAACAATCTTAGGTGTCGCCACCGGTTGGATTGGCCTTTTAGAAGGAATCGTTGAAGCTTGTGCTTATGGTACGCGAATTTTTTCTGGAGTCTTTAGTGACTATTTACGCCGCCGCAAAGCTATCATGGTTTGGGGGTTTGCTCTTGCCACCCTTGCGCGTCCAATTTTAGCGATTTCATCTTCTTTTGGTGCTGTTTTTACAGCACGTTTATTAGACAGGGTTGGAAATGGAATCCAGTCAACACCGCGTGATGCCTTGGTCGGCGACATTTCACCGCCAGAGATCAAAGGATCATGCTATGGCCTTAGACAAAGTCTAGCGACAGCTGGTTCATTTGTTGGTGGTATTGTTGGTGTTGGTGCCATGCTCTGGACAGGGCAAAACTTTCAACACGTGTTCTGGATTGCAACAATCCCAGCAGTTTTAGCATTTATAATTCTTGTTATTGCAGTCAAAGAGCCTCCACGTTCTCCAGATGAAATGGACAGCACAACGAACAAACCCGTACGTCACCCAATTCGTTGGAGTGATGTTATTCGCTTAGGAAAGCCATATTGGCTTTTGATGATTGTTGCTGCCATTTTCATGCTCTCTCGCGTCAGCGAAGCAATGCTCATTCTTCATGCGCATCAAAACTTTGGCTTATCCGAAAGTTATACACCTCTTATTTTGATCCTCTATAATGGTACCAACTCTTTAGCGTCATATCCAATTGGGAGACTCTCAGACAAGATGAGTCGTCAGATGATTCTTGGTTTTGGATTCATTGTCCTTATTGTAGCGGATATTCTTCTTAGCTGGGCCCCTAACATTTTTGTAATGATGGCGGGTGTAGCCGTTTGGGGGGTACAAATTGGTATCACTCAAAGCATGTTCTTGGCACTTGTGGCGGATACGGTTCCGGATGATCTCAGAGGAACAGGATTTGGGTTCTTTTATTTGGTGAGCGCTGTTTCTTTGGTTTTAGCGAGCACAATTGGTGGCACTATTGCGCAGTGTTATAATGAGCATGTTACCTTTATGGTTAGCTCTCTTATAGCAAGCGTTGCACTAATTGCTCTTATTATGATGGCAAGATACACTAAAAAGCCAATGGCGCAGTAACTTCTTTTAGCCATTCTACAGCCTCAGGATCTACATGAGAAGACAGTGTATCCCATACCTTTTGATGGTAAGAATCTAGCCATACTTGCTCCTCATGCGAAAGACTTTTTAAATCGATCAGTTTTTTATCATAAGGAATAAGCGTTAAATTCTCAAAAGTGAGCATCTCTCTTTCCCCAAATGCAGGTAATTTGATTACAGCAATCAAATTCTCAAGTCTTATACCATACTCTCCTGTTTTGTAATATCCTGGTTCATTAGACACTATCATCCCAGGTTGCAGGGCTACGGTATTGATAATTTTACTGATGCGATGAGGTCCTTCATGGACATTCAAATAGCTGCCAACGCCATGGCCTGTTCCATGATCAAAATCAAGTCCCGCTTTCCACAGATAAAGACGCGCAAGCACATCCAACTGAGTTCCGGTTGTTCCGATTGGAAAGATAGCTGATGCTATAGCAATATGTCCTTTGAGTACGCGAGTATAACGATCTTTTTGCTCTTCGGTCGGCTCGCCCACAGCAACAGTCCGCGTAATATCTGTTGTTCCCTCCAGGTACTGCCCCCCTGAATCAATTAAATACAAAGAATTTTCTTTTAAAATCGTATTTGTTTCAGGTGTTGGATGATAATGCACAATTGCAGCATTAGCCCCTGCTGAGGAAATGCTTGCAAAGCTTAAATCTTGGAAATTAAACTGTTTGCGGCGTTCAGATTCTAGGTATTTAGCCGCATCAATTTCTGTTATCTCCATGTGGAATACATTTTTATCCAGCCATGCTAAAAAGTTAATCACAGCGACACTGTCTCGCTGATGCGCAGCATGAGCGCCTTTTAGCTCAACCGTGTTCTTGATTGCCCTCATAATAACACAAGGATCATCCCCATAAATGATCTTGATTCCAACCTCTTGCAGGGTATCAACGATCTTGTGAGGAGACTGTTTAGGATCAAGCAGAATATTTCCTTCTAAAGATGCTAGATCCTCTATAAAATTCTCGCCTGCATTCCACCTGACAGTTGGGCCGCAGTATTCTCTAATTTCATCTGTAACTTTTCCTAAATGCACATAGACATCTGCCGAAGCATCCGCTCTTAAAATCATAAAAGCATGACAAATAGGAGTGTAACGAACATCTCCCCCTCTAATATTTAAAAGCCAGGCGATTGAATCTGGAGACGTTAAGATAAGGCCGCTGACTTTCGCTTGTTCTAAAATGCGGCAAATTCGTTGGCGTTTTTCTATGCTTTCTTGTCCACTCCACTGCAAAGGATGGGGTACAATAGGTTTAAGAAGTGCAGCTGGTTTATCCTTCCACACTTTATCAATAGGATTTTCTTCACAAGCTTTAAGAATCCCTCCTGCCTCAGCCACCAAAAGTTTCCATTCTTTAAATTGCTGGACAGTGTGAAGCCAAGGATCATAAAGTATAATTCCGTTGGGAGGAAGATGCTCAAGAAGCCATTTTCTAATCTCTGCTTGGCTAAAACCTCTAACTTCAAACATAGATAAATTGGCTTGCCTTTGAGCTTGCAATGTATAACGCCCATCCACAAACAAACATGCTTTATCCAAAAGAACGATCGCAAAGCCTGCAGAGCCTGTAAAACCTGTTAACCAAGCGAGTCTTTCTTCAAAAGGAGCAACATATTCCCCCTGAAAGCAATTAACTCTGGGTACAATCACGCCTTCGCATTGATTTTCTTTTAGAAAGTTTCTTAAATCCTCAAGATGAGTTAAATCAGATTTGGAAGAAAAAGGAGGAGTTAAATGCATATACTATCCCAAAAACACAATTATATACCCCCTGTTTCAAATTCCGGGTCCGTTGTTTCTCGAGATCTTCGGTACTCATGTATTATCTATACACATCGCCCCTTGCCTCTCAAACGCCTTCCCGGCTTTTTGAAACATTTTAGGTATAATTATTTTTAAAATTATTTTAATAAATCTATTTTCTTTCTTAAAATAGCAGATTTCAAAATATCTGCATCCTTAATTTTAAAAATTAAAAAGAATTATCTTAAAGATATACAATAAATCTGCCTTCGCTTTTAAGGGAGAAAATTTTAAAAAATAGAAATATTTAAGGGGCTGTCCCAGATAATTAATTAAGATTGCCTTTCACCGATTGATTTAACAGGCGTAGTTGAGTTTTTGGGTTAGGGTTATTAAAACGCCATTCGCATTCCTTAAGAAATAGCCCAAAAGTTTCTTTAGGAATACCATTAAATTTACGCATATGTCTTTTTGCTTGATTCCAAAAGTTCTCAATTCCATTGATAGGGTGCTTTTTATCAGCAAATAACACGGAATGATTAATGCGGTAATGTTTAAAGTCTGAAACATCCAGAACATTATAAGCTCGCCAACAATCAGAATACACAATACTATTAGGCACGACTTTGCGTTCAATAATGGGTATGAGTGTCGCTGAAGAGGCATCCAGAATAATCTTTGTATAGACTCGGCCACCTCGTTTTAATAAACTAAACACAGAAATCTTGCCTGCAGAGCCACGACCTCGATTCCCTTTCCTGGCTCCTCCAAAATAAGATTCATCGACTTCTATTTCTCCACCAAAAACCTCTTGAGATTCTTGTTCAAGATGTTGGCTTATAATCTCTCGAAGCCTTTGAAAGTAATAGGCGCCTGTCTTATGGTTAATCCCTATAATCTCAGCTGCACACTGAGCTGTCGTACCAGCTACAAAATGTTCTATTAGCTTTCCTTGTATATTTTTACTTAAGCGGCTCTTTCCTATCTTTCCCTTATAACATTAGTTCATGTTATCTGGGACAGACCCTTATTTTTTAATAATGCCTTTGAGAATTCGAGTAAGAAATATGAAATCGTTGATAAAGGTTATGACTATAGGTCTATCTACAATTGTTTTTTCTGGAGCAGTTATGGCAAAGGGCAGCTCTACAGAGGATGACCTAACAAATGATTCCCCAAATAGAGGTAGGATGCGCCCTGTAAATGTTACTGAAGATGCTTTTGATGACCTTGAATTAAGGCTTGCTCTTGCCGAAAAAAATGCAAAAGCACAAGAATCACCTGTTGCTGCAACAAGATCTCCGTATGCTTTTCTTCGCTTATTTCGGTACGCACACTCATAATGCTTTGGGCGCTTTGAGTTAGAAGACCCCAGAGAATCGCCCAGTTAGTATTCAACTACTCATCACCAGGCTGTGTTTCATCAATCACATCCTCAGCTGAAGACATAATTTCATTGTCATTAACGCCTTCTGAATCAGTTCCTTCGTCCTCTTCATCGCCTGCAGGAATGCGGCTAACCGCAACGACTTTCTCATCCTGATCAACTCTAAAGATAATTACACCTTGGGCTGATCGCCTTGTGATGCGAACGTCATGAATTGGGCAGCGAATCAAGCGCCCTTGATCCGTTACAAGCATGATGTGATCTTCAGGACTTACCGGGAATGATGCAACAACACCGCCATTGCGCGTATTAACTGCAATGCTGGTAAATCCTTGGCTGCCCCGATTGGTGGTGCGATATTCATACGCGGAGCTTCGCTTACCGTAACCGCGTTCTGTAATCGTTAAAATAAACTGTTCAGCTGCAGATAATTCATTAAAACGATCATTGTCAAGCTTATAGGTTTCATCAACCCCTTCTTGAGGTTCTAAATCTTCAACGCCAACCTCTTCTTCGCCTTGATTCGCTTGCCTTAATTTAAGGGCTTGGCGCAGATAGGCATTTCTTTCGTCCATATCAAGCTTACCTTGACCAACAATCGCCATTGAAATAACATGATCATCACCTTGCAGACGAATACCTCTGACCCCATTGGAATCACGACCTGCAAAAATACGAATATCTGTTACATGGAAACGATTACATACACCATTTCTGGTCGAGAGCATGATATCATCGCTTTCATGCGCTAACATTACTGAAATAAGCGCTTCGTTCTCATCAAGACGCATCGCTCTTTTACCATTCGACATAATATTGGCAAAATCTTCTAACTTGTTACGCCTTATGTTTCCAAGACTTGTTGCAAAAATGAGGAACTTTTCTTGCTCTTCTTTTTCCTCTGGCATCACCAAAACCGTAGAAATTGTCTCGCCAGGGGATAGAGGTAATAAGTTAATCATCGCCCTGCCCTTTGATTGCGGCGTTCCTAAAGGAAGACGGTAAACCTTCATCTGGTAAACCTTACCCAAGGTTGAAAAGAACAAAACGTTACTGTGTGTATTAGCGACAATAACATCACTGACAACATCTTCATCACGCGTTGTCATACCAGAACGTCCGCGACCACCCCGTTTTTGTGCACGATATGTAGATAAGGGAACTCTTTTTATATAGCCGCTCATACTAACAGTCATGACCATGTCTTCACGCTGAATCAGGTCTTCAACGTCAACAGTTGCATCACTTTCTTCGATTTCAGTACGGCGAGGGCTTGGGAATTGAGTTTTAATCTGGATTAATTCATCGCGCAAAATATCAAGAACGCGTTGGCGAGATGCTAAAATACTAAGATATTCTTGGATTTCACCAACAATTTCTTCTAAGTCTGCTTTGATTTTATCGCGCTCTAGACCCGTTAAACGATGTAAACGTAAGTCAAGAATGGCTAAGGCCTGTGCTTCGGTAAGACGATATGTTGTTGCCTCTGGCGCCTCATCAACCAAAGCCAAAAGCGGAGCTACAACACTAGCATCCCAAGAGCGATCCATTAACTCTTGCTTAGCGTCAATTCTGTCTACAGCAGCTCTGATAAGCGCAATGATTGGATCAATGTTTGCAACCGCAACAGCAAACCCCAATAAAATATGGGCTTTCTCACGAGCTTTTGCTAATTCAAAACGCGTTCTTCTAAGGATGACTTCTTCTCTGAAATCTAAGAAAGCCTCTAAAATTCTCTTTAAAGATAACTGTTCGGGCCTACCATGAACCAAAGCCAACATATTAAAGCTAACACCTGTTTGAAGGGGGCTGTAGCGATAGAGTTGATTCAAAACAACATCAGCAACTGCGTCACGTTTTAATTCGATAACAACGCGCACACCATCACGGTCTGATTCGTCGCGTAAATCACTGATACCTTCAATAATTTTATCCTTAACCAGTTCAGCGATTTTCTCAATCATCTTTGCTTTGTTAACTTGGAAAGGGATCTCGGAGATAATAATGGCTTCTCGCTCACCCCTTACGTTTTCTATGCTGGTTTTACCACGCACCCTAATGCTGCCACGTCCGGTACGGAATGCCTCCATAATGCCATAGCGGCCCATAATGATCCCGCCTGTTGGAAAATCGGGCCCTGGAATAATCTGCATTAATTCCATCAAGGTCAGGTCTGGATTTTCAATCAACGCGCAACATGCATCAATAACCTCACCCAGATTATGGGTTGGAACGCTGGTTGCCATACCAACAGCGATACCGCTGGTACCATTGACCAATAAGTTTGGAAAACGAGCAGGAAGAACCTTAGGTTCAACTAAAGTTTCATCATAGTTGGATTGAAAATCAACGGTGTCTTTATCAATATCTTCTAATAAATCATGTGAGGCACGGCTTAAACGCGCTTCAGTATAACGTTCCGCTGCTGCTGGATCACCATCCATAGAACCAAAGTTACCTTGGCCGTCTATTAAAGGAAGCCTTAAGCTAAAATCCTGGGTTAAACGAACCATTGCCTCATAAATCGGAGCATTACCATGAGGGTGATACTTACCCATGACGTCTCCAACAACGCGTGCTGACTTACGGTAAGGTCGGTTATAATCGTTTCCAGCATCCTTCATCGCGAAAAGAATACGACGATGAACGGGTTTCAAGCCATCTCTCACATCGGGCAAGGCGCGTGAGACAATCACACTCATCGCATAATCAAGATAGGAGCGTTTCATCTCCTCTTCAATGGGAACTGGCTTTACATCTGAAACAAGGGCTGTAGACGATGTCATAAAAGATACCTAAACTTTAAATATAGCAAGAAGACGCTCCACCATAGCATCTTTTGAAAAAGAATGGCAGTCCTTTCAAGAAAAAGAATTAACTCTTTTTTTACTTTTTAGCTTGATTTTTTTGTAAAAAAGTACAAATTATATTTAGCAATAATATAAGTGGGGGGGGCTACAAGAAATGATGAACTTTTCTAGTGACCAAAATCTGCGCAACGAGCTTCTTGTTGTTAAACAAGAAAAACTACAGATTGAACGAGAAATGAGCGGCCTCAAAAAGATGTCCGTAGGTGCTGTAGATATGCGACTTTATCGCATGAAAAAGCAAAAATGTGCCCTGCAAGAAAAAATCACGAAAATTAACAGTGTTTTAAGGCCAGATATAATCGCTTAAGCTAACAGTACGCACTCTGGTAGGCTTTGTTCTTTTGCTAGACCTGCAGAAAGTTAAATATAACTCTAAAAAGACCTCACGCATACTCAGTGAGGAAAATGTGAATCTTTCAAATTAATTAAATTAAAAAATTCTTCACTTTCATTTGTTTTATTATCGTTCTCAATTTCGTTAAAATTAAGAATTAAAATTTGAGCCATCTCGTCCTGAGATTTGAGTATCTTCAATTCCCTAAGAACAGCACTTTCTTCAGGAAAAGCGTTACAATTCATTTTATCTTCCATAAAAATCTATAGCCCACAAAAACCTTTTTAAATCCCTTGATATATCTTAAAGGGTAAAACACACTTTCTTGCAAGCGAAAAAAAACCCCTATCAAAATCGATAGGTTTTTATTTTCTAATTTTTAGTGTAGAGGAAGTATATTCAACTTGTTCCTATGAAAAAAATTATAAAAAGATTACCCACATAGTCTCGAAGGTATCTAAAGATAAAAGGAATACTGAATGCTGGACAACCAAGAAATAGGTTTATTACTAGAAGCTCTCAGCCTGAGCCAAACGAACCTTGATCTTGATAGGTCTCTTACAAAACTTTTTGAATATTACCTTATTGAAAGATATGCTTTTGTCGATATTGCAAATAAGGGATCAGAAAAAAGTATAAAATTCTTTTTAACCACCTATCCTAAAGCCTGGCTAGACCACTATCTTGAAAACAAATATTATAACCATGACCCCATTTTTTTTAGTTATGGAAAAATGCAGCTTCCATTTCATTGGAACAAAAAGACTATTGAAGGATTAACCCCCATCCAAAATCAATTTTTCAATGATGCAGCTGATTTTAATATTAAGCTCGGGACAACCATCCCTCTTCTTCCCAGAATTGACGGCCAATCTTTTTTAACAATTCTGGATCAGGAAAATATTCATCCCAATATTGCCTACACCCTTACTCTTGCAGCTCAACTTTATTATGATCGCAGGCGAATTATTGATGCAAATCACCACATCCATACCCTTACCCATAGAGAAAAAGAAATTCTGCAAATGAAATCTCGCGGCCAATCCATAAAAATCATTGCCTATAACTTAGGTGTTTCAGACTCAACGATTATTTTTCATCTTAGAAATATCCGCCAAAAATTGAAAGCAACATCACTAGCTCATGCTCTTTTTTTATTTGGGCTAGCAACAGCTCATGGGCTTATACAAAATCCAGAATAAGCGCTCTTAATCAAACATGGTTTAGGATTAAGAGTTTTTATTCTGCAATGCTTCCTGCTTTTCAAGTATGTGCACCCATTTCCACACAGCAGGCGTTGATAAATCAAATTGTTCAGCAATCTTACTAAGAGTGATCCCCTCTTTCCTAAGCATTAATGCGAATAATTTTTGACTTAAAGGACGCCCTCTAACGGATGTGTCAGTAAACGTTGATTGACAGATTTTACATTTATATCTCTGCATCCCTCTTACCTTACCTGCTTTACAATATTTAACGCTTCCGCATTTTTTACACCTCATAAACATAACCCCAATTCAAAAAAGTCAATATGGGATTGTCTACTTATTTACCAAAGAATTGCTAGCTCACATTTTTGATAGGTATATTTAAAATTTATTTAAAGTATAAAAATAAATCATAAAAGCTAAAGAAATGGATAATACCTCTAAAAAAAGGTAGGTTGCCCTGACAAACGATTTGGCTTCATATAGTATCACAATAGACTTACGGAGATGAATAAAATGCCTATTATTGCCGTACAATGTCCCGCCCACCTACCTGTGGATCTTTTAAGAACCTCTAATGAAGAAAATTCACTGGATATATTGTGTACCTTATATGATCTATATGATGCAAAAAGATGGGTCACTAAATTTATTTCTAAACATAAAGATGCAAATTTTTGTGAAATGATTGTCGATTTCCAAAAAATCTCAGAAAAGTTAACTGATCTTATAAAACATTACACATTTCTAATGAACGAGATTATGAAAGAAAAATCTTTAGAAGTCCAATATTCCCTAGAACAAGAGATTGAAAATTGGCCTTAGATAAAAAAATGACACCTAAAATCTATCGTGCAATGTTTTTTTAACTGAAATTCTCTCAAGTTTTATTTCTGTACTTTAATTATTTGTTAATCCATATAGTCGTATGATTGTCTAACAACAATCTTCTTTAGAGAAAAACCTTTGAGAAAGACAATATATCTATTAACCCAACTCGTGCTCGTATTAACTATCCTGATACCGGTTGTTGGCAATGCATCTGGCCTCGTCCCTGATGATACTAGGTTAAATAATCAACATCTTGATACAACTAGAAATATAGCTATCTATGGATATGTTCGTGAGGGTAAAACAAGTTCTACTATTAATAAATTTACTTTTACGCCTCAGGTAATTATTAACGTACTGGATGAAAAATTTGCTCCAGATATTATGGCTGCAGCAAACCAAAGAGATTCAACTAAAAATATTAAAAAATTTGTACAGCAAATTGTCATAAAAACTCTTAATAAACTTCCAGGGCGCAGTTCAGCTGAAAGAAAGGCAATTCTTATTAAAGCCTTACAAAGAATAGCGCATCCTGTTGAGGTTGATGTTAGGGGTGCAGGAGCTCTTGATTTTAATGCAAATAAAGAGTCTCCTCCAACAGACTCAATGTCTGAAACGGCAGCGGCAAGATTTTATAACGCTATTAAAAATAGCTTGAGCTACACCCCACCAACTTTACCTGCATCAGTTACAGAAATTATCAATATGTCTACCGATCTTTTTGAGAATGGTGTTTTTGAATATGTTGGTGAAGACACTGACTACAGCAACATACAAGCAATCACTGAAGCAGAACTAAATTCATCTACTAGACGACCAAACTTTAAGACTTTTCTTCAGTTTTTGAAATTTTTAGGGATTGTACCGGTTGATCCTTTGGCCCTTAAAAATTCATTATTTGCTAGCGCTGCAATTCCGTCTAGATCGGGGACTGTTAGCGTTACGCCGCAAAAAACAGCTGGCTCTGCCACAACAATGACTCCGACTAAATCAAGAGGTGGCGCAGGTACACCACAGTCCACTGCTTCTAAAAGCACTGTTGTTAATAGTCCAGGAAATAGTATATTTGATGATGAGTAAAAATATTTTCAAATACGTCCTGGATATGCTTCCTCTTCTAGAAAACACCAATGCTTAATTCAGTTTAGATACTCTTAGACGTCTGCTGAAATTATCGTGATACTGCTCTGCTATCTTTTTGCTGCGGATTAGCAAAAGGTTTTCAGCATTTCGGTGCTCTGCCGCTTTGGTGAAATTATAACTTCCTGTTAGCACAATCGAATCGTCCACAAGGATAATCTTGTTATGTGCAATAGCGGGCGTTGTATCAAACAACACGTCAATTCCTTTGGATTTTAAATCTCTGACTTGGGTATGGGCAGCAGTTCTGTTGCTTTTATCAGAAATAATTACGACTTTCACGCCCCTTTGATGCGCCGTTAGCAGGGCATCTGCAATTTCTTTTGAGGTGAAAGAATAAACTTGCATTTTAATTGTCTTTTGAGCTTTTTGGATTGCTTCTAGAATAAGTGGCAAACAGTGATGCGTTGGCGTAAAACATGTTTTACAGAGAATGCCGTCTTGGCTTTGAACCAAAAGAGGTTGAGAGGTTTCTGTTAAAGATTCATGGACGCCATATCCAATAATAAAAAATACAATGGCAATGCTGACGGAAAGTGGGTTTTTTAAAAAGATAAAGGGCTTAAATGATATTTTTCTTTTCAATTTAAGCCCCTATCCCACTAAATAATTTATTTAGCTTTATTTACGGCTTCTTTCAGCTCTTTACCAACTCTGAAGACAGGACGGTTGCTAGCAGCAATCTTAATGGTTTCTCCAGTTCTTGGGTTGCGGCCTTCTCTTGCTGCGCTTTTGCTGATTGCAAATGAACCAAAACCAATCAGTCTGACGTCTTCTCCTTTTTTAAGAGCATCAGTGATTCCATCCAAAACAGCTTCGATTGCTTTTTGTGAATCAACTTTTGTAAGTTTTGTTTCTGCAGCTATGTAATTAATAAGCTCTGATTTTCCGACTGCCATAAAGGCTCCTTTTCTAAAATAATTTAATTATATGATAACCTAACAGGTCTTGATATCACATTATGCTAGCAAACAAGAGAGTAAAAAAGCTATTGTTTTCCACTTTTCTAGCTTAGATACAACATCCGACACTAAATCAGATTATATTATTAGCTAGTTCTAAGACGGTATTTTTCGCACAGATCTTGGGCTGCTACGATTCCAGACTGAACTGCGCTCTCCATATAACCGACGTTTTCTAGCAAGGTGTGATCACCAGCAAAATAGAAAAGATCAACAGGCTCAGTACAGGCGCGAAGACCTTTAAGAACTTTGCTAGGGTCATCTAGCGAAGGATTATAAAGGCCACGCGCTGGATAGCTGCCTCGGGCAAAAGGGTTTTTGAACCAATTATATACGTCTATAGGCGTATCAATCGTTCTGCCAAAAATAGACTCTGCCAATGGACGTGCACTATTTTCATCAAGATTTTCTCCCTCGGATCCTCCTAGAAAAATCGTTGTTCCTTTGCCTGAAACGGAGTTCCAAAGAGTAGATGGAGGTTGAGTATTGAGCTGATAGCGAAAAGATTCAGGCATCGTTTCTAACGTTTGTATTTTTCCGTTTGCTCCATAAGTCAAAGTTTGAATGGCATTTCTATGCAAATCTGTTAACCCAAGACTTTCATCTAACTCTATATGACGAAGAACGCTAAAAGGGATCGTCGTAATGACTGCATTCGCCCGGACCTCATAAAGCTCAGAATTGCCTGTGTTAAAAAACAAATGAAATTTACCTTTTTCATCTTTGCTAATCCTTTTAAGCTCATGATTTAGATGGATTTTTTCTTCATCCAGCTGTTTTCGCATAGCTTCTATCAGAGTATTCATTCCACCTTTAACGCGATACTGATAAGCAAATTGATTAAGAACCCATGATGACACACCCCACGAGTGACATCTTAATACCGTTAAAAAGTCCCCTAGATCTTTTTTTAAGTCAACAACTATAGATGCTTGTATCTCCTCAGGCGGCAAACCTAAATCCAATGTTACAAAGGCTCTGATCAATAGATTCTCATCAGAAGTCAGGTCAGGCAAAATATCTATTAAGGATTTATACTTCCCTTCATCTGTACAAAATCCTCCTTTAGAAACAGCAGCACTTAATTTTGTAATTGTTGACTTTAAAATGGGAATCATTTCAACTTGAGAAAGCTCTGTACCATTACGATTGCAACGGATCGGCTTATCGTAAGGCTCCGTTTGTAAAGAAACTCCATGTTCCTTCGCTAATCCCTGTATAGTTACATGATCAGACTCAATCCATTCCCCTCCTCCTTCACGAGCGCGTCCACCAAATGCATCTAGCGCCTCAAAAAGATCATATGTTTGGCCATTTCTTTGAAATTCTCGTGACGCAGTTAAGCCTGCCAAACCTCCTCCAATCACCACAATATCAAGTTCATCTAGCCCCGCAGCCCAAGTTTTCTCTACTTCAAAAAAAGCAAAGATCGATAAAAATAAGAAGAAAATTATATTAATAAAACGGGGCATTTTTAAACTCGCATAGGCTTTAATTTTGACAAAAATAGCTCTATTTATATAGCGCATAAAACCACGGGGCTAGCCCCGTGGATGTAGCGCCCCCCGCATTTTCTTGCTACATTAAAATTGTTATGCAGATAAAGAAACAAGGTCACTGTGCTTATCAATGCGAATATCATTTGATATTAGTGACAAAATATAGGCG
>JAIEPD010000031.1 GCA_019749935.1 Alphaproteobacteria bacterium | reverse complement strand
TAACCCATAAAATAGTGATTCAGATAAGTAAGGTCTGTATTCTTAATTGAGCTCATCAAGTGTCTATAAAGACTATTCTTGCTGTAGGCCAATAAAATAGCCAGCTCAGGCCTGGTTAATCCTTTGCCTGCACTACTTCTTCTACTTAACTCTTCGTCATTTGGAATAAATTCCACTTTTCGGTGAAGAGGCATTTTTGAATCAGATTCTAAATAATGGATCAGCTCTTGATAAGCATCTAAATCATCATTTGCCGAAAGCTCCATAAGACTTAAAATCAAAGTCTGACTCTGGTTATCCTTTAGAACTAAATGCGCTACATCAGAGGTCATTTCTTGGAGTAACTTATCGCGCTCGGACCTTTCAATTTTCTGCTCTTGCAATAAATGACTAAATAAAATTTTGAGATTCACCTCATGATCAGAACAATCAACCCCTGCAGAGTTATCAATAGCATCTGTATTAATTTTTCCGCCTTGCAAGGAAAACTCTACACGGGCTCTTTGAGTAAGAGCTAAATTAGCGCCCTCTCCTATTACCTTTGCATTTATGTCCTTTGCATCGACTCGTATCGGATTATTATGCCGATCGTGCACATCGCCGTTGGATTCCTGACTCGCCTTGATAAACGTGCCAATTCCTCCAAACCAAAGCAAATCAACCTTTGATTTAAGAAGGATTAAAATCAGTTCATTTGGAGATAGTTCACTTAAGTGTTGATCAATTCCAAAAAGCTGTTTTATTTCAGGTGACAGTAAAATTCCTTTTGCGGCACGACTAAACACACCGCCACCCTTAGAAATGTGTTTAGAATCATAGTCTGCCCAACTCGAATTTGGTAAATTAAACAACCTTCTTCGCTCTTCAAAACTTTCTATCGGATCTGGATTTGGATCAATAAAAATATGCTGATGATTAAAAGCCGCAATTAATTTAGTCAATGAAGATCTGAGCATTCCATTACCAAAAACATCTCCTGACATATCACCAACGCCGACCACAGAAAAAGGAGCATTATAAATGTTAACACCCAGCTCCCTAAAATGACGTTCTACAGAAATCCATGCCCCTTTTGCGGTAATTGCCATCTTTTTATGGTCATAACCATGAGAGCCTCCTGAAGCAAAAGCGTCATCAAGCCAAAATTCATATTCTTTAGAGATTTCATTTGCAAAATCTGAAAAAGAAGACGTCCCTTTATCGGCTGCAACAACAAGGTATGGATCCTCTTCGTCATGGCAAACCATTTGACAAGGATGCTCAACTTTCCCCTGAACCCAATTGTCAGTCAGATCCAATAGCCCTCTCATCATTGTTTGATAACAACGAACAACCTCTTGTTTTAACTCATTTGAAGGCGCATCACTGGTTTGCATTTTTTCATAATGCTTTGAAATAAACCCACCCTTAGAGCCAAGAGGAACAATGATTGAATTTTTCACCATCTGAGCTTTCATTAGACCTAAAACTTCGCTTCTGAAATCTTCATGACGATCAGACCATCTAATTCCACCCCTAGCAACCTTATCGCCCCGCAAATGGCAGGCTTCCATAAATGGAGAGTAAATAAAGATCTCGTAGTGAGGATAAGGTTTTGGAAGATCAATAAGAGAGCTACAATCAAATTTAAAGCTTATGTATTCTTTATGAGGTTCTTGATAAAAATTGGTTCTCACAGTAGATAAAATGCAATTTAAAAAGCGCTTTAAAATTTCATCATGATCATTACGGACAACGCTTTGTAATTGATGCTCCAACGTTTTTAAGAGATGCTTTTCCTCAGTTTTTGAAGAATCTGTGTAAGGGAATGTAAATCTTAATACAAACAAATCACGTAATGTCTGAGTGATTGATTGATGCAAGCTTAATACGCTTGCCATTAACTCATGCGAATAACCAAACTCAACTTGCTTTAAAAACTTGGCATAAATTCTAAAAATAGACGCTTCCCTGGCCGTCAATGAGCCTTTTAGAGTCAGATGATTAAAGGCATCATTTTCTACCCGTTCATGCCAAACATCATAAAAGGCCTCGATAACTCTTTGTTTATCCTTTTTCAGCGAATTTTCATGTTCAAAATAGAAATAATGAGCCCAAACACTTTGTTTTTTTGAATTTTGATAGGAAGATGCCAAAGCCTCGTAAGTTACTTCGGAAACAACACGTAAACCAAAGTTTTCTAACATCGGCATTAACAAAGAAAGTGGCAGCGCCTTTTCTAAATGGAAAACCTTCAAAACGTCCATTTTCTGTTTGTCATCATGCTCAAGGCTGAAAACAATACTTTGTTTGGCTAAAACCTCTAAACTATTTTTGACATCCTCTAATGCCCAATTGGGCGAGAATGAATCTTGATAGGCTTTTGAAAAATCTAATTTATAATCAACATTAAAATCACCGCCCAGAATCAACTGATCTAGTTTTTCTTCCCATGAAAGGGAGAGTTCATTAAGTTTTTCTTGCAAATAACGTTTATTATAAGAAAACTCACGTACATTCTCAAAAGACAACACAGCAATAAGACGAGCAAAAGGAAATTCACTCATTAAAACTTGATCTGAACTGATGATCCCGTCAAACTCTTGGCTTAAAAAGTTCAGAATTTTTTCTTTTAAATCAAAACTATATCGATCTTTTGGCAAATAAACTAAAACACTTAAAAATTTTCCATAAGGATCAGGGCGAAGAATAACAGATAAATTTTTATTGTTATGAATTTCCAAAATTTCTTCACAAAGATGATAAAGTTCTGTTTCCCTAAATTGAAACAACTCGTCTTGAGGGACACTTTTTAGAATATTTATTAGATATTTTCCATCGTGCCATTTTGGAGATAAGCCAAAACGATCAAAAACTGATGTAACTTTATGCTTCAGTAATGGAATCTCGAAAGCTGAATGATTAAAAAATTCACGGGTAAAAAGACCAATAAACTGATAAAGCCCACAAATTGTTCCACTTTCGTCAACATCCAAAATCTCTATGCTGTTTAATCTGGAACAGCGATGAACGGGAGAGCGTTTTGAACTTTTTAAAATTGTGAAAAGCTGTAAATTGGAACCCTTACCTCTTTGATGGGTTTCATCATCATTTAAAAATAATTTATCCAAACGGCATGCTTTTGGTGTCAGTTCAGGCAAATGAGAAAAATATGACTCTCTAAACAGCCCACAGTTTCCTCCATTTGTTATTTCTTCGTTTTCAAAATGAAGCGCTAGATGATCTTCACTCTTTCTATCTTTCATCAAAGTAAACGATTCAATTTTAGCTTTCGCAGCAAAATATCTGCATCCTGTGAAAATAAAATTGTCTTTAACCAGCCAAGATAAAAACACACCTATGTCTTTTATTCCATAAGGATGATTCTCGAGTCCTAAATATTGCAAGTTCTCATCGAATGACTGATAACGCTTACTAAGTTTGAAAATGTTATCTCGCATCTTATCAAAATCATCGACAACTAAGGCAACTCGTTCAAGTAAATGAATAATTGCCTGATGAAGCTCATGCTGACGCTCTTCATCACCACCCTCTTCCAAAACAAGACAAATTAAAGATTCCACATGAATCTTAGAGGTAATGGGTATTATTTTTTCTTCATCAAGACGTCCCTGGGCTGGCTCTAAGTTCTGCAAATGGCCATGGGAATCTCTAACGACTTTTAAGATTGGATGAAGAATAGCTTCTGGGTTAAATCCATTCTGCTTTAGAATTGCTTTTAAACTATCCACTAGAAATGGACGATCTGTGCTAATAAGCGTAATCGTCAAAGGCGCAATAAGTTCTGGATTGGATAAATCCACTGGTTTTTCATAAAAATCAATAATAGGACTGTAAGATGGACGGTATTGAAATAGTTGCCAGGCTCTTAAGACTCTTGAAATTAATATTTCCAAGCCTTGATACTTAGCTATTTTTTCCAAATACTCAATACTTACATGATGATAAAACTGCCTAATAAATATTGAAAGCTTTGAAAAAGTTTGATCAGACGATTGATGCACTAATTGTGTTTGGCATGCTTGAATAATCTCTTCAATAAAAGTTTTTTTACTATGATTTTTACTCAAAGCATGGCCTATCAATCCTATTTTCTCGTTCTTGATCATAGACAGAAAATGGTTAATGAGAACTTAATTACCTTGCTTACCATCTGACAGGGTTTTTTGATGTTATGTTGGTGAATAAAGAAAAGAAATTATTAGTTTTATCGAGGCACAGTAGGTATAGATCAGGCCTTGTGGGGCCCACCTCGAAACCCCAAAACGGCCGCCCAACCCAACCGCCACCTCAACAAAACCCTATCTTTCCCCTTTTTATCGCTTTTAGAAAGCTTACAAAGTTCCAATCTTAGATATGGGTTCCACCCCAC
The DNA here is from genome assembly GCA_019749935.1 of Alphaproteobacteria bacterium. Classification (GTDB taxonomy): domain Bacteria; phylum Pseudomonadota; class Alphaproteobacteria; order Paracaedibacterales; family CAIULA01; genus CAIULA01. The sequence goes on along the minus strand of JAIEPD010000031.1, from coordinate 112,730 downwards.
AAAAAAGCAGTTTTAGTTTAGATACACGCGCGTATCTAAATTAAAACACGATAAACCTTTGTCAATATAAAGACAAAGGCGGCTTTAACAGCCAGTTTCGGACCCGGCATAATCCGAGCCTAACTCACCTCCACACTTTAATATAGATATACAATATTAATATAATGTTAAAAATGATAAATTTTTTGAGTCATCTTGTCGGATGATAACATTACCCCGGCATCTTCATTACAAAAATAGACAACCTTAAAATTACCATTGAATTAAAATATCATTTAATGATATAATTTTTATATGATATTATTTAGATATAGAGCATTAGACCATAAAGGGCATTGCCATGCTGGTGATTGGTTTGGCACGTCCTCAAAAGCTCTTTATGCTCATCTTCAAAAACAAAACCTACAGCTCATATCCGTAAAAGCCGCTCAAAAGAAACCTTGGCATTTTCTGCCTATCTTCTCCATTAATTCTCAAGAGCTTATAGATTTTTGTGTTCATATGGAGCAACTGGATAAAGTTAAAATGCCCCTAACAGAATCAATCCTGTTGTTCGCAAACACCGTCAAAAATCGTTCTTTTAAGGTTGTTTTGTTTGATATTCATCAATCTATAACAAAAGGCTTCTTGCTTTCAGAAGCATGCTCAGTACATCCAAAAATTTTTGATTCTATTTTTGTAGAATGCCTTAATGTTGCAGAAAAGACGGGAACCTTAAATCAAGCGTTCAATCATCTTCAAAAACATCTTTCTTGGAAAAAAGAGCAACAGACAAAACTGAACCAATCTTTAAGATATCCATTTATTTTATCCAGTATCCTTTTGTTACTAATGCTATTTATGGTTGTTTTTGTAACACCTCATTTAGAGGATTACCTCGAAATTTTAAACATCAAAGAAAAACCTTTAGCTTTAAAAACATTAATCACTTTAACCAAGGTGGTACAAACGCAAGGAACAACCATTTTTCTGATGCTCTTTGCATTTTTATCGAGTTATTATGCTTTTCGTAAAATCTCTCCTTCTTTTTTAAAGGAAACACAACGTCTCTTATATTTTATCCCTGGTTTGGGATCTATTAAAAAAGATCTTTTAATTGGTAACTTTCTTCAAACCCTCTCTGTTCTTTTAAATCAGAAACTAGATCTACTTTTAAGCCTCGAAAAAGCAATCGATACAATCCCAAGTCAATTTTTTAAAGACAAACTTTCCTCCGTCCCCCATTCCATTAAGCAGGGATCTTTTCTCTCTGATGCTTTGAGAGAGACTATGATATTTGCTCCCTTTGCCTTAAGGCTAATTCAGTTGGGCGAGGAATCTGGAAGTCTTGGATATCTTTTGGATCAAACAGCTAAAATACAACTTAGAAACACTTTAAAACGACTTCATTCACTATTAGCCTGGACGGAGCCAGTTTTGATTATTATCATAGGTATAGTGATGATGTGGATCGTAGCGGCAACGGTGGTACCCTTATATGACAATTTGGCACTCTTTGACCTATAACGCCAAACTAAATAGCAGCTTCAGAGCGTTTAAAAACTGGATTGAGAAATACAGAATTGAAACGAAAAATCTGCTTTTCTTTTGGAACAGAATTAAAGAAAATCACCCAAAATCATATTTAACTTTTGTAGTAAAAGGGCAAAACTTACACGCATTTTGTTTTTCTGATGACAAATTTGTTGAGCAAACAACATTAAGTATTTTGGATGAAGACAGACCTCATCTTTTAAAATACCTACAAAGATATCCGCATTACCCTCTTCGTGTAATTCTGCAAGGCGGGGAAGCAGACTTTCGTCTTGTTTCTCTTAAGAATGTTCGCTGGTGGGATAGAGCTTCCCTTTTAAAACAAGTTAAGCTTGGTGAGTTCACATCATCTGATTGGACCCAAAAGCTTCGCATGCCAAGTCCTGAAGACCCTTATCGCTATCTTTTAATGGGAATACGCCCTTCTCATGCCTTAAGAAACCTCCTTAGCTTTCTTGCTAAACAAAGCAATCCCATAGCAAACATCCAAATGTGGCCTATTATTGCAGCAGAGCAAACTTTAAAGATTGCAAAAGAAACCTTCCCACATTCAACAATTGCTAAATGGTCCTTTATTGTCCTTTGTCAGGACAATCAGCAATGGCAGCTTATTGTCTGTCAAGATGAAGCCGTTGTATTATCCAGACAAGGTTTTTTAAACCCTCTTGTGTCTATTGATAATGATCTCAGTAAAGAAATTTTAGCCACACTTAGATACCTTCATAGAAATGGATATCAAGATGGAGAGCCCGTTACCATTATACAATGTGGATTTTCTGAATTTATCAATCTTGAATCCACAATTCCCACAGAAATTTTACAACTTCCTGAGATTATTCATCCTCAAAACATAAATTTGTCTTATTTCTCTCTTTTCTCAGCTTTAAAATTCTTGAACTTTAGCTTTCTCCCTCCCTTAACCAGCCAAGATTCAAGCTTTGAACTACCCCCTGTTCGCTCACACCGATTAGCCTTTTTACTTCCTCAGTTGATAATTCATACATGCATTCCTTTACTTATTCTTCTTTTCCTTTTTGGAAGTTTTTTCCTTGCAAAAGGAATAAGGCAAAGCCAAATTTATAATTCTCTTTCGCATGAAATTGTTCACCATACATTAGAAACAGAAAAAGAAAAAAAGCTTAATTCCGCAAAACTTTTTCAGTTTTATAAAAATCAAAACAGACCAAATATAATCCCCAAATTACAAGCCCTAACGGCTAACATTACGCCAGAAGCCATTGCAACTGAGTTAAAGTGGCAAGAAATTAACACTCCTACTTTAAGTTATAATTTAAAAATGACTCTGGTTTTAGACACAAAGACGTCAAACATATCTTCGAAGAAAAGCGGGAAAAAAGTGCAAAGCCCAGAAGCGTATCAACAAAAAGTGGAAAAAGGCATAACTAAAATTTGCCCTTCTGCTCATATTGAATGGCCTCCCTCACCTCAAAAGACCTCTTTAAATTTGAATGTCTCTTACGAGTAAAGCGAGAGTAGAATGAAAAAAACAAATCAAAGGTTAATGATCAGCCTTGGTCCTTGGCTGAATCCTGCAACAGGAGGAATAACGTTAGCATTAGCGTTAACGACAACGTTAGCATTCTGCTTTTTCTTTTTAAGCAAAAACAATTATGATGCAAGCCGCCAAAACTCGATTTTAGCAGAGAAGAAACTAGCAACGCTTCAAAATGATCAAACAATTTTTAAAGCGTATCAATCTGCATTGACTGAGTCTCCAAAACAGTTCAACGAATTTCGCAAAAAACAATTTGATCGAGCGATTTCAGTAGATGACATTAAAGCTAAGCTTCAAAAATGGCAAAAGCAATTTAAAATCCAAACGTTAACAACACAATTCAAAACAGATCAGCTTGTATCAACTGAACTTAATCTTTGGAAAACACCAGTAAGCCTTGATGTAAAAGTGCTTCAAGATAAACAGTTTTACCAATTTCTTGATAAAATTCAGCAAGAACTTCCCGGAGTTTTGATTATAAAAACCTTTCAATTAAAACGTATATCTCAACTTACCACTGAAATATTAGAACAGGTCTCAACAGGTAAAGGAACGAGCTTATTTGAAGGAAGAATTGAATTTGAATGGATCCATTTAGGTACAAATCAGAACAAAACAGAAGCAAAATAATTGCTCTTGTTTTTATGATCTTTTTGACCTCCCAGCTTATAGCTGAGGAATCTACCCCTTTTTCAATTATGTTAAATGAAGCAGAACAACTTGCTTTAAAAGAAGCTCTAGGGTTCAAAAAAACAGAAGCCCCAAATTTATATCAAGAAATATCAGCAGCCGAAGATCATGATACTATTCTTTTTCTTTCGGCAATTATTCACTTCACATCAGAAAAATGGGCTTTATGGCTCAATAATCAAGTCATAAATAACAAAACTGCTTTTCCTGGAATTTTCTTAAAAGAAGTCAGACCAGATTCTATTACTTTTACTCTTGAAGGAGAAAATCAAAAAGAGATTATCCTTGGTCTTAATCAAAGTTATTCTTACAACCAAAAGCGTGTTGTTGATGGCGATATAAGATCAAAAGATAAACTTTGATTAAAAATTAAACTCACCTTATTTAATCTTACTTAACTCATCAAGCAAAATATTTGGTGTTAAAATTTGAGGTAAAATCCTGGGGGGAGTTTTTTCACCTCCTTGATGCAAAACATATAAAGGAACACTATTGCGGCCATAATCTGCCAGTGCTGCTGTAATCTTTGAATCCTGATTTGTCCAATTTGCACGCATAACAACAATACCAAGCTGTTCTACTTTTTTAAGAAAGGTCTCTGATTCTAAGGCAATTTTTTTATTCATTTGGCAAGTCAAACACCACGCTGCAGTAAAATCAACAAAGACAATTCGACCTTGCTCTCTTAGAACTTGTAACCTTTCGGGGGAATAAGCCTCCCATTGAACAGACGAAGATTTTAGGAGTGGACTAGAGGTCACGCTAACGATTAGGAATGAAGAGACTCCCAAACTTAGGGCCATACATAAAACTGCTAATTTTCTAATGAGATCAGAATAATTGATCGTTGACCACCTTCCATAAACCCAAAACCCAACTGCATTTATTAATAAGATACCCAAAAGATTTCCAACCTGATCGTTGCCTTTTTGATGTCCAAAAATCCAGACCAACCAGCAAACAGTTGCCATCAAGGCAAATCCTAAGACCTGTTTTAACGTTTCCATCCATCTGCCTGGTTTTGGTAGCCATTTAATGGTTTTTGGAAATGCACAAACCATAATAAAGGGAAAAGCTAAACCAATCGCTAAGCTGCTAAAAATCAAAAATGAGATATAGAATGGCTGAATAGCAGCGACCCCAAGAGCTGTCCCCATAAAAGGGGCAGAACAAGGGGATGCAACAACACAAGCCAAAACGCCACTTAAAAAAGAGGAGAAATATGAAAGACCATCACGAGAGCTCAATTTTTTATCTTCTAAACCAACAAAACTTGTCCCGATTTCAAAAACACCCCACATATTCATGGCTAACAAAAGAAAGATAACACTTAAAAAAGCAACAAAGGTTGGAGATTGCAACTGAAACCCCCATCCCAATTGCTGACCCTGGCTTTTTAGAATGGCTAAAATTCCAGAAACCAGCCAAAAACTTGACAGAATTCCACTTGTAAAAAATGTGGCATGCTTGATAAGTTGATGCCTCATTAATCCTTTATAGTGCAGCAAACTTAATAATTTCAGGGAAAGGACCGGCAAAACACAAGGCATCAAGTTCAATAAAATTCCGCTAATAAACGCAAAAATGATTGCTAATACCCACGAGAAATCCATATTCACATCTTGGTGAAGACGATCTTCTTGCAACCAATAATAAAGATCTGGCTCTGATATAAGTTTTGTCTCAACCGGAAAATCAAGCTCAAGATGAGAATTGCCAGGCATGCAGCTATCGCCACAAGCAACGTAGTGTACATCTAACTCTACTTTAGCTTGATGCAAAGCAACATCTGCTTTTAGCTTAACTAAGACCCAGATTTCTTTTTCATAAATACGGCTTACAATTGAGCCATGCTGAACCATTTTAGGTTCCGGCCATACAGTCTCTAAAATCTTCAGATCTTTTGGCAAAGACCACTCCAAAGTTAAAGGATTACCCCCCTCACATGCCTCAGAGCTATTAATATGCCAACCTGGGTCCATTTTAAGCTGAACAGCAAGCCAGAATGGTTCTTTCGCTGAAGGAGTTTTTACTGAACTTGCTAGCTTAATCTCCACATGAGACAGAAATGGAGTCGAAGCAATCAAGGATTGAGAAAAGAAAACAATCCCAAAAAATAGAGCCCAATTGCGTGCTTTTGTCATGTGAAATCATTTTTATCTAGAAACAAAACCTATTTCATTTTACATTATAAATGTAAAAATTAAAGTAAAACTCAGTGTGCAAGTTTTTGCTAATGAAACTAGATTGCCACGTCGCTAAACGCTTCTCGCAATCACGAGGCGCGTCATGGCGAGCCCACCAAGGAAAGCAAGGGGTGTGGCCATCCAGGAAGCTTATGTACTGCTAAAGTAAAAATTTAGGATCATTTTCTTGTGAGTCGCAAAGGAGCTAAAATTATAGAAACAACTCTATCTGAAGTTGAAATAAAATCATCTTCTTTTAACCGTTTTCTTGGAGCCACATTAATTGTCGCTGGCACAACAATTGGTGCTGGAATGTTAGCCCTGCCTATGACATCAGCAACAGCAGGTTTTTTAAATAGCACACTCCTTTTAATTGGAATGTGGATCTTTATGTGTTTCACAGCTCTTGTCACTCTCGAAATCAACCTTTATTTCGGTGAAGGTGCAAGCATTGCAACCTTATCAGAAAAAGTATTTGGAAAATATGGAAAGTGGATTGCATCAGCAAGCTTACTTCTCTTGTTTTACGCTCTCTTGGCCGCTTATATCACAGGAGGAAGTTCCTTTTTAAAAACCGGCATAGAAAGCTATACAGGTACATCCATTCCTTTTTTTCTCCTGGCCCTACCTTTTACAATAGGCCTTGGGTTTTTTGTGAATTCCTGCACTCAATCTGTTGATTATGCGAATCGTTTTATTTTTCTTTTTAAAATAATTGCCTTTATAGCAATGGTTGCCTTGCTCATTCCGTTTGTTAAAACTGCAAATCTATCGACAAATCAGGGAAATTTATCCTCTATGTGGCTTGCTGCCCCTATTTTTTTTACCTCTTTTGGATTTCACGGCAGCATTCCAAGCCTTGTCAATTATATTGGACCTGACCCAAAGGCCTTACGATCTGTGATTATTATCGGCAGCTTAATACCGCTGGTGGTTTATCTATTATGGCAAACTGTTACTTTGGGCATTCTTCCTTTATCTACTGTCCAATCTTTTGGACAAGAAAATAATGCTGCAGTCTTTATTCAACATTTAAATGCAATCACTCAAAAAGACACTTTAGATTGGCTTACAAATATTTTTGCTTTTTTAGCCATCGCAACTTCTTTTCTAGGGGTAGCTATTGGTCTATTTGATTATACTGCAGAAACGTTTCGCCATAATAATACCCCAAAACAAAGATTCCAAACCTCACTGATTACATTTTTGCCCCCTTTGTTTTTTGCATTATTTTACCCTGATGGTTTTATTCTAGCGCTTGGTTATGCAGCCATTGCTTTAAGCGTTTTGGCTGTTTTGATCCCAATTGCGATTTCGATAAGGCTACGTTATCTACCTTGGACCGGTTACAAAATCACGACCAATATTATCATACTTGTTATTGCATTTTTAATGGGTGTCGGCATTATTGCAATTGAAGTGATGAATTGGTTTTGAATAGTGATTTGATGATTAAGTTTTTAGGAATATTAGCTATTTTAGGTACCTTCTTATTTGTAAAAACCCATTTCACTGCCCCACATCAAGTTGATGTTTTATTTTGCCCATATGACGTGGGTGATTCAAATCCCATGAAAAAAGTAATGTACGAATGTGAAAAACAAGGCATTACCTATAAAATCCTTCCTTTTGGCAAAGCCCAAGAGGTTTTTGATAAAGATCCTCATCTTGTTACAACTGATTTTCCAGATACTAAATGGGATAGAGAAAAAACATTAAATGCTGAAAACCTCACCTTTATAAAAAACAAGGTCAAATCAAAAATCGTCATCGCTGGCATGGCATCCGCTATTCAAGCTCAAGTTTTAAATGCTCTAAAAGATGAAAAGGCTTATGCCATCGCAATCTATGACAACTTTGATTCAGTCGTCGATAAAGAATACGTACAAGCTTTTTTGAAACATGTTAAACAAATTGATGAGTATTTTCTCCCCTCTCAGACGACGCTTCCTGGATTTCAAACCTTAGAGAAAACGAGGCAGATCAAACTAAACGTCTTAGGGCAGCCGTTCTTAGAGGATTGGGATGAAATTTTTTCAAAAACAGACAAGGCAAATCTAAAACAAAGACTAGGATTGCAACCCTTGGGTCAAGTCATTCTTTTTGTAGGGGGTTATGATGATACTTATAAGGAGTATTTTCAGCTTTTTGTAAAGGCGATGAGAGCATTTAAGGATAATAATATTAAAGTGCTTGTCACTTATCATCCCAAAACAGATGGCTCTTTGGAAAAGTCTGTAATTGAAGCAGAAAAAGCGGACAATATAATCGTGATCGATAAGAATGGCCCTTCTACAGCAGAAATTGCCACTGTTACCGATATACTCTGCTGCCATAAGTCAAGCGTAGGAATTCAAGCTCTTTATGCTGGTGTGCCTGTTATCTATGTTGTTAAAAAAGGTGAGCTTAATAACTTTGCAATCAAGAAAGGGTTAGCCCTTGAGATTGATGATACCTTAGAGCTTATTGAGGCAATCAAACGTATCTTGTCCACAGCAAACCGAAATCAAGCCCCAACAAAAGATATTGGAATTCCAAAAGACGCAACTAAAAACATGGTTAAAAGAATAAAAGAACTATTAAACAACGTATCACCCGAGAAGGGTTCTTAAATGATGTCCTATTGGTGAGTGAGGAAGATGTAGTTATTGGCTCAGGGGGACGCCGTGGGCGCAGTTCAGGCCTTGTGGGGCCCACCTCGAAGCCCCAAAACGGCCGCCCATCCCAACCGCCGCCTCACAAAACTCTATCTCTTCCCTTTTTATCACCTTTAACAGGCTTACAAAGTTCCAATCTTAGATATGGGTTCCATCCCATAAAAAAGCAGTTTATACCCTTCCTGTTTCAAATTCCGGGTTCGTTGTTTTTCAGGGTCTTCGGTGCTCATGTGTTTCATATACACTGTGCTCCTTGACCTTCAAACGCCTACCCGGCTCTTTGAAACATTTTGGGTTTCTTCAGATACGCGCGTATCTAAAGCTAAACACGATAACCCTTTGTCAATATTTGGACAAAGGCGGCTTTAACAGCCAGTTTCGGACCCGGCGCAATCCGGGCCTATCTTACCTCCATACTAAAATATAGATATATATTATTAATATAGGGTTAAAAATGATAAGTTTTTTTGAGTGCTCTTGTGGGATGGTAAGATTAAATAACGAGCAGCCTTCAAGCGCCCATAGGCCTTCTTGAAGGGCTTGAAATTAAAGACAAAGGTATACGTTTGCGAATTGAAGGGATTGTCATCCCAGCATACACCTGTTTAACAGCCTCTATACACACAATGCCACTGAACTTTTGTAAACAAGCTTGACCCGCTTTTTCTGCAAGCGGACTAATAACGGCCTGTACAAATCTTGAAGATGTGGGTAGAGCGTATAGTCCTCTTAAAAATGAGACTGGCGTAAATAAAGATACTTTTAAGAGATTAGATAACTGGGTCATCGTGTAAGGCTGTCCATGCCCAAACGGTGTATGATCCGATCTCGCCCATAATCCTCGGCGATTTGGTGTTATTAAAAGCATCCTTCCATTAGGTGCTAAAACCCGCCAAGCTTCACGCAATAGATATTGTGTATTATGACAATTCTCAAGGGCGTGGACAAATAGCAATTTATCAACCGACTTATCTTTAAGCGGTAACATATCTTCCTCTACCAAAGAAGATCTGATGGGTCTTTGAGATGGCCACCCCAAAACACCTTGCTGAGCAGGCATAAAAGCGAGCACTGTGTTTTTTTCGGTATCAAATAAATCAAGGAAAGGAGCTGCATAACCGAGACCAACAATGACTTCCCCGTTAGTGGCGACCCAAAGCTTTTCTATCAGCTTCTCTAGGTCATTTTTTACCATACGTCCCAAAGAAGATGTATAAAAGTCACGTAAATCAATAACATCTGTTGTCATGCTTTTTGATTATACGGTATTCCTTAGCTCTTTTAAAAGAGTAAAACAAAAAAGTTATCCCCAGAAAACTGAGGATAACCTAATTTATCGATATATTTTAATAACTTGCTACTTTAATCTATCCATTGCGGCTTGGAAGAACCTAAAGCCGAGACCGGATATTTATAGTGTGTAGGAGTTGCTGAGTACTCAACGATTGGCCTAACATGCTTGATAGTACCGAAACATGTTTCACTGTTAACCAAATATTTGTCCATATTCTCAGGGTATCTTCCTGGAAGATGAGCATCGTTCCTTAGCCCCAAAGATAACAACCACATTGCTGTTCTTGTGAGAGAAACCTCAACATGATAACTTCCTCCTTCAGTTGCACGACGATAAAGGGCTGAAAGCATACCAAGCGTTCCTAAATAACCTGTCAGATAATCGCAAATTGCTGCTGGAACGAGCTGAGGCTTTTCAAGTCCCTCAGAATGTGCTGCCAACAAACCACTTGCTGCTTGCCCTAATTGTTCAAATCCTCCCCATTTACCCATTGGCCCATCAGTACCATAGCAACTGATAGTCGTATAAATGATTCCTTCTTTCATACGGAAGACATCTTGAGGTGAAAAACCAAACTTTTCAAATTTTCCAGGCATATACCCTTGAACAAAAACATCCGCTCTTTCTACTAATTTCTTTAAGGTTTCTTTGTCGTTTTGTTTATTTAAATCAAGGAATGCGTTTCTTTTTCCATGGCCTGTATCGATGAAGAATGGAAACAATTCAAATACATTTGGTCCAGAAATATGAAGAACCTCAGCCCCCTGACCTGCAAGCGCTCTTGTTGACATAGGGCCAGCAAGAACGTGCGTGATATCAATGACACGCACCCCAGAAAGTGGATGTGAGCCTTTCGTCGGAACAACAGGATCACTGTGGGAAACCTTTGTTACTTTTACAGGAGGCATAGCAGCCAAAAGCTTACCTTGTGGATGAGCAAGCCATTCCTCAGGAGTACGGATAATGGCACCACATAGCTCTTTGCTATTAATTTCCGCCTCTAAATCATTTGAATTCCAATTTCTAATAGCATTTGCTAAGGCATCTGCTTCGTTATGACACTTTAAAATGTCTAACAAGCCATCTCGCAAATGCGGATAAACACCATCAATGTAAATAAAACGGTCATCTTTAGTTTTGTATGCATCCATGATTGGATAATTTGGCCAGGTACGATGCGTATCTGGATAACAGATAGGGTAACCATTTTGCGTTTGTAATATAAAACTAATTAATGTAAGAGCAGCCAGAGTTTGATCAACATGAATTGATTGCCTTTGTCCTGTAATTAGCTCCCAAAAACGTGAAGTCATCAAACCACAAGCTAAAGAAACCCCAACACTCGCTTCATCTCCGCGAAATTTTGTATTTGTTACAGTTGGCCCAGTACTAACCTCGTAGGGATAATCTAATAAACTCTCTTGGCTAACTGCCTTTAATAAACCTTCTAAAATATCTTTCATATGACTTTCCTCTCTCAATGTATGTTTATTAATTATGTAACCTTTTTTGTTTAATAAATTATTAATTTTAAAAAACATTCTTAACATCTAGTTATAAACCTTTCCTTTCAAATCGCCTTTTATGGAATACAACTTGTTTTAAAATCTACTTCTATCTTAGTCAGAAAACTGAAAAGTTTTAAAACTAAAAAAACACTCCCCCTTTTTCTGAAGAAATAACAAAAATCAAGGAAAAATATATTAATATAAAAATTTCTTTAGATAAATTGTTGACAATCCTCTATACTAACCCTATTTGTATTACGTATTTATTTATAGTTAACAAGAGTTCCATGGGATTTTCTGAATTAGGCCTTTCTTCCATCTTATGTGATACGATCACATCACTTGGTTATCACTCACCCACCCCTGTTCAAGAACAAGCAATTCCTCCAGCCTTAAGAGGTCAGGATGTACTTGCCTGCGCACAAACAGGCACAGGAAAAACAGCCGGTTTTTTATTACCTCTTATTGAAATTCTAAATACATCACGCGCTAAAGCCAGACTGCCACGAGCGATCATTCTAGAACCAACTCGTGAACTTGCGATGCAGGTTATTGAGAATTTTAAAGCATACACCAGTGGCGCTAATCTTAAAGCAGCGCTTTTAGTAGGCGGCGAATCTTTAACTGAACAAGACAAAACATTGCAACGAGGCGTTGATGTTTTAATCGCAACGCCAGGTCGTTTGTTAGATTTTCTTGAACGCGGCAAGATCATGCTACTCGAAACAAAATATATCGTTATTGATGAAGCTGATCGCATGCTTGATATGGGATTCATTCCGGATGTGAATCGTCTTATGGCGATGCTCCCCAAAAGAAGACAAACGCTTTTATTTAGTGCAACTCTTTCGGATGAGATCAGAAAACTCGCGGATACATATCTTTTCCAGCCAAAAGAAATCACAATCACACCTAAAGACAAAACAGCCGCAACAATTGAGCAGCACTACATTGCGATTGATCCAAAGCAAAAACGCGAAGCCACCCGGTTTTTGTTAGAAAAATTTGGCAAAGATCTGCCGAGCATTCTTTTTTGCAACCGCAAACGGGATATTTCTATTTTGGTTTCATCTTTAAAACGCCACGGATTCAAAGCTGCCGGCTTGCATGGAGACTTAGCGCAAGAGGTTCGCAATCAAACCTTAAAAGAATTTAAAGAGAAAGATATTCAAATTTTAGTTGCGAGTGACGTTGCTGCAAGAGGCCTTGATGTTGATAAGCTAGGCTTGGTCATTAACTTTGACGTTCCGATCAATGCAGAAGATTACGTTCACAGGATTGGACGCACAGGTAGAGCCGGCAAAGAAGGTAAAGCCTTCACCCTCGTCACTAAATTAGATAAAAAACTTTGGAGCGCAGTTGAGACATTTATAGGGCAATCAATCTCTATTTTTGAACTTCCAAGAGAAGAAAAAGAAGTTAAAAAAGCAGCTGAAAAACCAAGAGCATTCCCTAAGAAGGAGATAGAAAAGAATGAAGATCACCCTCTTCCTTCAAAGAGAAAATACTCTTCTCCCTCAATACATCACAATGATGAAAAAGTTCTTGGCTTTGGTGAGTTTATTCCAGCATTCATGTTAAAGGCCGTTGTTCTTTTAGATCTCTCAAAGGAACAACATCCTTAATTAAAACGTTAAACTTAAGCATTGAAATCAATAAATGTGCTGAGTAGAATACCAACACCTTGATTAGGATAAATTTAGAAAATACATGACTTCTTTTGAACTTGCTCAACTTGTAAAACACTTGTTAGATGAAAAAAAAGCTGAAAATATTATTGTCATTGATCTGGTTAACAAAGGAACGATTGTTGACTACATGGTTATTGCAACCGGAACATCAAGCCGTCAAGTCAATGCTTTAGCGGATTATGTCTCTCAGGACTTAAAACAACGCGGATGCTCTGTTGCTGTTGAAGGGCTTTCTCAGTGCGACTGGGCTTTAATTGATGCTGGCGATGTTTTGGTGCATATCTTTAGACCAGAGTCACGCCTGTTTTACAATTTAGAAAAAATGTGGGGATCTCGGGAACCTATTGATGAAATTAATCAAGTCCTACCTTTATGAAATATAAATTGCTAGCTTTAGGCACGCTTAAAGCTAGCTCCGAGAAACAACTGCTTGATCACTATCTAGGGAGGCTTACTCTCGATTTTGGGGTTCAAGAGCTTATTTCCAAAAAACACCATACAAAAGAAGAAGAAGGCGCACTTATCTTAAGCCATCTTTCTTCAAATGATTATGTTATAGGGTTGGACGAAAAGGGTGTTGACCTTTCCACGCGTTCATTTTTTGAACTCTTAGAAAATAAATCCAACCAAACCAAAGTTTGTACCTTTATTATTGGCGGAGCCGATGGACTTAGTGAAGCTGTCAAAAAGCGCTGCCAGATGCTAATATGCTTTGGCAAAATGACCTGGCCCCACATGCTCGTTCGCGCTCTTTTGGTAGAACAGCTCTATAGGTGCCAGCAAATCAAAAATAATCACCCCTATCATCGGGATTGATAAATCTACTTTTTGCCCCCAAAAAACCTAAATCTATTTTACTGTTTAAGTTTCTGTCTATAAAACTTTAGGCTATAATAGCCTCACAGTTTAAGAGTCCTCACGGATCTGAAAATTTTAGATATCATGAATTTAAAGAGAGTTATTCAGTATGGCAGGTCATTCCCAATTTAAAAACATTATGCATCGCAAAGGAGCGCAAGACGCCAAGCGTGCTCGAAAATTTGCAAAAATAACTCGCGAAATTATGGTTGCAGCTCGCTCGGGCTTACCTGACCCCAACTCTAACCCAAGACTTAGGTCAGCCCTAGCCTCTGCCAGAGCCGCCAATATGCCAAAAGACAACATTGATAGAGCCATGAAACGAGCCTTAGGCGGCGATGATGGGACCATCTATGAAGAGGTTCGCTATGAAGGATATGGGCCTGGCGGTATTGCAGTCATCGTTGAAAGCCTGACAGACAATCGTAATCGCACAGCTTCTGAGGTACGTTCTTACTTCAACAAATACGGCGGAAATTTAGGCGAAACAGGAAGTGTTGGGTTCATGTTCGAACGTATGGGCATGCTTCATTTTGACTCAGCAAAGTATGATTTTGATACCGTATTTGAAGCAGCTGTTGAAGCAGGAGCTGACAATGTGGAGACACTTGATTCTATACAAGAAGTCACCTGTTCTATGGATTCTTTTGCAACGGTGCGAGATAGTCTTCATGAGAAACTAGGGGATCCTATGGAAGCTAAGATTATTTGGAAACCTTTAAATACAATTGCTTGCGATGAACATACAGCGCAAACACTTATTAAATTGATTGATGCTTTAGAAGATAATGATGACGTTCAAAACGTCTACGCTAACTTTGAGATTAGTGATGAAATCGCTGATAAATTATCAGCATAAGAAATAGTCATAAAGAAATAGAAAACCCCATTAACTTTGGTCAATATAAAATATGGTCGAATATAAAATGGTGCTTGATCATTCTTTGAATGGTTTGTAGAGTTAACGAACTTCGGATTTTAATAATAAAGGAAAAAAATGTTATCCCGTCTACTTGGAATGTTATCAGCCGATATGGCCATCGATCTCGGTACTGCCAATACTCTCGTTTACGTTAAAGGACGCGGGATTGTTTTAAACGAACCTTCTGTTGTTGCTATCGCACATAGCAAAGGAAAACGTCAAGTTCTAGCGGTAGGCGAAGAAGCAAAGCTTATGGTTGGAAGAACTCCTGGAAATATTCAGGCCATTCGTCCTTTGCGAGATGGTGTCATTGCGGACTTTGAAGTTGCCGAAGAAATGATCAAACACTTTATTCGAAAAGTGCATAATCGTCGTAGCTTTGCTGCGCCTCAAATTATTATATGCGTTCCTTCAGGTTCAACGGCCGTTGAAAGACGTGCTATTCAAGAATCTGCTGAAAGCGCCGGCGGACGCCGAGTCTTTTTGATCGAAGAACCAATGGCTGCAGCGATTGGTGCTGGGTTACCAGTAACTGAACCTACAGGTTCTATGGTCGTTGACATTGGCGGGGGAACAACTGAAGTTGCCGTTCTTTCTCTTGGGGGTATTGTCTATGCTTGCTCTGTAAGAGTGGGTGGAGACAAAATGGATGAAGCTATTATTAACTATATTAGACGCAATCATAACCTTTTGATTGGAGAAGCAACAGCTGAACGTATTAAGAAAGAAATTGGATCCGCCGTTAATATGCCTAATAGCAAAGAGATTACAATTTCCATCAAAGGCCGCAGCTTAAACGACGGAGTTCCAAAAGAAATTGAGATTAACCAAAGGCAAATTGTTGAATCTTTGACCGAAGTTGTAACAACAATTGCTGAAGGCGTTAAAACTGCTCTTGAAAATACAGCACCAGAACTTTCTGCTGATATCGTTGACAGAGGCATCGTAATGACAGGCGGAGGATCCCTTCTCAAGAATCTAGGACAAGTTCTATCAAATGCTACAGGAGTTCCTGTTTTTGTGGCGGACAATCCTCTTACTTGCGTTGTTATGGGAACAGGTCGCACATTAGAAGAAATGAAAACTTTGCAAAATGTTCTAACAAGTATGTATTGAAAATAAACAGTTGATTAAAAGCCGAACCTATGGGGAAATAGGGTAATTTTATATAAACTTTTGTTTGGAAGAGATTAGCCCCAGGTAAAAGTAAATTTTCCAACAAGGGGAAGCTTTTGATAACAATAAGCTATGTCAAACATCAGTTACAATTTAAAACAATTTTTAATGTAATCTAGAAATGCTTCTTTCTTTCTTTGGTTTAAAAGCAACAGGATTAAGACGCAGCCATATATTCTTTGTATTTATGGCGCGTACTTTTAAGCGTTCTGTTGTTGCTATCAATAAATTCTTTTTTACAATTCTTTTTGTTGCTATGTCAGCATATTGTCTTCATCTGTCATCCATACAGCATCCTATTTTCTCTTCGTTAGAAAGCATGTTAATGGATATCACCACTCCCGCCATTCATATCTTGAGTCAACCTATTGAATGGACAAAAGAATATGTAAGAAACAACGAAAGCTTAAGACAGGAAATTAATACACTCAAAGAAGAAAATAAAAAACTTCTTGATTGGCAGGTCCTAGCCCAAAAAAAAGAACGTGAAAATCAGTATTTAAAAGAAATGTTAAACACTGATCCAAATCTACCAAATAGCATTGTCACAACAAAAATATTGGGAATTCCGAATGATGGTTACCGTTCAACCATGCTCGTTGCCAACTCAAACTCTTTAGAACTTGAAAAGAATCAAGCTGTTGTGTGTCCTGATGGAATTATTGGTCGCATTATTAATATAGGCATGACAACAGCCCGCGTCATGTTAATTACGGATGTTAGCTCACGAGTTCCTGTACGTGTTGAATCAACAGGAGAACAAGCCATCCTCTCGGGGCATAATAATTCTCGCGAATTAACTGTTATCCATACGGACAGCCCTTCTTCTTCAGACTCACAGCCATCTGTCAAAAAAGAACCTATAAAGGTTGGAGATCGTTTCTTAACCTCAGGATATGGAGGAATTTATCCTCCTGGACTACCCGTTGCAGTCGTAACAAATATCCAAAATGAAACGATTACTGCGACAACAATTGCTGATGTCACGCGCCTTGAATATGTAACAATCCTTAAAAATGCTGTCCCAGAAGATGTCGAATAAAAGCGTCGCTCTATCCCTTTGGCAAACTATACTTCTAGATTGGCAACACTTTAAATATACAGCTCTAGCTATTTTTGTTTTAATGATTAATGCTTTGCCTGTATGGTCTTCTTTAGGTGTTTATCCCCAGTTTTATTTATACATTTTATATTTTGGCACTCTTTATTACCCCCCAATGCTAAGCCTCGGTGGTATATTTTTAGCGGGTCTTATGCAAGACGGAATCTATGGTTATCCTTTAGGATTTTCAAGCTTAGAATTTTTATGCCTTCATAGCATTCTCATCAGTCAGAGCCGGTATCTAGCAAGGGAAGACATGCTATTAAGCTGGGTAGGTTTTGCTGTTTTTTGTGTTATAAGTACATCGTTTCATAGTTTGCTATTATCCTATATTTTTGAGGAGCTTTTCTCTTTTTCATTGCTTTCCCTTGGAACAATTCTAACAATATGCTCCTATCCATTGAGTTTAAAATTCTTATATGCGATCAGCAAAAAGATAGGGTAATAAGACTTTGATTGAAAAAGACCAAAATAAAGTCTTCACAAGACGCGCTATCATTTTAGGTGGCATTCAATCCTCTTTAATTCTGGGACTGATAGGTCGTCTTTACGTCTTGCAAGTTGTTCACAGCAAACATTATCAATTATTATCTGATAAAAATAGAATTCAATCTCTTCTGCTTACTCCCACCCGAGGCAAAATTACGGACCGTTCTGGTATTATTTTGGCTGACAATCACACCTCATATAAGGGTGTGCTTAGCCTTGATCAAAAGGACGAGCTTAATAAAATCATTGAGAAACTCACAAGTATTTTGTCACTCAATGAGCAAACAATTTTCACCCTTCAATCACAAATCAAGAAAAGAAGACGATACGCATCCGTCATAATCAAAGAAGATTTGACGTGGGAAGAACTTTCTAAATTAGAATTGCACTGCCCTGACCTTCCTGGGGTCGTTATTGAGAAAGGTCAATCGAGATCTTACCCATACCCTTTTGAAACATGTCATACAATTGGGTATATAGCAGCCGTTTCTGAAAAAGATTTAGACGGAACTCCTTTGCTTGAATTACCAGGCTTTAAAATTGGTAAAAGTGGAGTCGAGAAAACTTTTGATGCTTCTCTTAGAGGGAAGCCTGGCTTGAAACAAGTAGAGGTTAACGCAACCCGCCGTATCGTTCGCACACTCACAACACTTGATAGCATTAGCGGAAATGATCTGAAACTCACACTAGACTATCCATTACAAAAAGCCGTTTATGACACTTTGCAAAAAGTCGAAAGCGCAACATGCGTTGTGCTTGATGTTCACACCGGCGCTGTCTTATCATTAGTTTCATCGCCTGGTTTTAACTCCAATTTATTTACAGGACAAATTTCCAGAAAAGATTGGAAGGACCTTTCATCAAATCTTTATCGCCCTTTGAATAACAAAGCGATCTCTGGCTTATATTCTCCTGGTTCAACTTTTAAAATGATTGTGAGCCTTGCAGGATTATCAAGAGGCGTTATTGATGAACACACAACATTCCACTGCCCTGGTCATTACGATTTCTATGGTCACCGATTTCATTGTTGGCATTGGAAGTATGGTGGTCATGGAACGATTAATCTAGAGTCGGCTATTGCTCAATCTTGTGATGTGTATTTTTATCATCTTGCCCTTCTTCTAGGGGTTGATGCAATTGCTGAAACAGCCAGGTCTTTTGGCTTAGGAAGCCTAACCGGCATTGAAATTGCTGGTGAGAAAGAAGGCCTTATCCCAACAAAAAGTTGGAAAAGATTAGTAAAACGTCAAGCTTGGTCGACGGGCGAAACTTTGAATATTGCCATCGGACAAGGTTATGTTTTGGCAACGCCCTTACAGCTTGCAAAAATGACTGCTATGCTTGTAAACGGATTGCGACCTATAACCCCTCATCTTGTTAGTAAAGATGATATCAAGGAAGCTATGTCTTTAGATTATTCTCACAAACATTGCCAACTGATTTTAAATGGCATGTCCAATGCAGTCAATAAACCTTGGGGCACAATTTATAACTCGAGAATTCAAGAGCCTTGCTTTGAAATGGGCGGAAAAACAGGTAGCACGCAGGTCAGCCGTATCACACAGCAACAACGCGAGACAAATACAGTTAATAACAGGCCTTATTTGCTTCGGGAGCATGCTATATATGTTGGGTATGCCCCAGTTGAAAATCCTCGATTTGCTGTGACTGTCTTAGTTGAACATGGAGGAAGCGGAGCAAGGGCAGCCGCGCCTTTAGGAAAAGAAATACTGTATGCAGCTCAAAAATTAATACCCGGTAAAACATGATTAGCTTTTCTCGCCTTAAAAGATTAAATCCGATTATTCTCATTCTCTTGACCATTATCTCAGGAATTGGAATATTGATGCTTTTTTCAGCGGCTAATGGGAGTTTTTCTCCTTGGGCGACAAGGCAGCTTCCAAGATTTGCTATTGGCTTTTTAATGATGCTTGTTGTTTCAATCACAGATATTCGTCAATGGTATTCCAAAGCCTATATTTTATACATGATTTCGTTTTTTCTGCTTATCGCCGTTGAAGTACTTGGGTTTGTTGGAATGGGAGGACAGCGTTGGTTAGATCTTTACGCTTTTAACTTACAGCCGTCTGAACTTATGAGGGTCTGTCTCATTTTAGCGCTCGCTCGTTATTTTCATGGATGCACTTTAGAAGATATTAGCTATCTTAGAACTCTGATTTTTCCTTTAATTATGATTTTAGCTCCTACCTTATTTGTTATGCGTCAACCAGATCTTGGAACTGCTATGATTTTACTCGCCAGCGGTACCGCTCTCTTTTTTGTGACTGGCGTTAAAGCATGGAAATTTTTTGTTGCAGGTGGCGCTGCATTAGCAGCAATTCCTCTTTTATGGAATTCTTTGTATACATATCAGCAAAAACGCATTCTCATTTTTCTAAACCCAGAAAGTGATCCTATGAATACAGGGTATCACGTTATGCAATCAAAAATTGCTTTAGGGTCTGGAGGATTATGGGGAAAAGGTTTTTTACAAGGGACCCAAAGTCATCTTAATTTCCTACCTGAGAAACAAACAGATTTTATCTTCACCATGTTTTGTGAAGAATTTGGATTGATTGGAGCAATTATCCTATTGTTTTTGTACGGTATCATTATTATTTACAACTTTAACGTAGCCTTATCTTCACGCACCCAATTTGGAAAATTAGTTGGAATTGGCCTGACTACCACATTTTTCTTATATGCATTTATTAATATGGCCATGGTTATGGGATTACTACCTGTTGTTGGAATCCCTCTTCCTCTAATTTCGTACGGTGGAACGGCCATGATTACGTTGTTGTTTAGCCAAGGACTTATATTCTCCGTAGCCTTGCATAATGATGTTCGAGTTGGACGATAAATAAAAGACTAGTCATTTTCAAATTCATATTCCCTTAAGATCTCTTCTGTAACTCTCTTTTGCTTCATAACGGCTTCACAAGTTTTATCGTTGAAGGAAGCAATGGTAATAAGAGCCTTGCATAAAGCCCATCCACGTGCCCTAGCCCATGTATTGAAATTTATATTTAAGTGCGATCTAAATATTCTTCGGCTTTCTTTTGTCAAAAATATCCAAGCTATGACCAAATCACAAGCTGGATCCCCAATAGCCATGCATCCAAAATCATGGTCTCTCAAAATTCATTGGTTATATTCAAAAGATCTCTAAACTCTTTATTTTCCTCAATCGTTTCTGAATACATAGCGGATAATAAAAATATTATCATGTTTGCGGCTCAGTTTTATACAACCGTAAGTAAAAATAGGCTTCTTGAAATCTCTCAACTAAAACCATACAATTGGAAAATTTACAAATGTATTTAAAATAAATTATTTCAATTTTTTACGTCATCTAGATCTCTTTGATAATCAGTAAATTGTTGAAATTAATAAGTGTTTTGGAAGCTAACGCTGATTTAATTATGCTTATTTTCAAAATTAGAGATTTTAAAAATCTCTCCAAGAGTTATTTTTATTAAAGAGGTATTAATATGTCAAATACTGCAGACACAATTAATAAGCGTGCTATTGAATATAATGATTCTGTTAATTGTCAGTTCATTGATGTATGCAGACCTTTGTTTGATAATTTTATGATTACTCAATTTTTTTATATTAAAATTTTCAATGATAATAATACTCGACTCTATGTCTGTAGCGAAAAAAAATGGATGGAATCGTATATTCAAAATAATTTTCAAGATGATTTACCGCATATGCAAACTTATCTTCCTGAAAATCTAAACTACTCTTTATGGGCAGGCTTTAAAAAAGACACCGTGTATAACGCTGTTTATGATCTCAATATATGGAATGGATTCAATATTTATGAAAAAGAAGGCACTTCAACAGTAACCTATGCCTTTGCTACCACACCATTAAATGAAGAAATGATAAATTTTTACATTAATAATTTAAATGTTTTGAGAGAATTTATTTTTTATTTTAAACGTAAAGCCGCAAATATTATTGATACATCTGATCCAAGCAAATTAATTGTTTCTAAAAACAAAAATCCTACATTTAATATAGACAGTAGATTTGTTAAAAATTTCTCTCTAAAAAGCAATCTTCAAACCTTCTCTTTCAAAGGAAAACTTTTGAATATTACTTTTTCAAATAGAGAAACTGCCTGTCTGTATCAACTGACAACAGGTAAAACGAGTAAAGAAATTGGCAAATTGTTGGGCATCTCACCTCGTACCGTTGAATCTTATATCAATAATGTTAAAGAGAAGACTGGATATCGTAATAAATCAGAACTCATTAAAATGTTTAATGATAATTTTCTTGAATATGCAGGTTAGAATCATACACAATCCGCAGAAAAACTTACCCAGCCTTAGAATTTGATTTTGTATAAAAATAAGCAGGCAAGCTTTTTGCTTTTATAACGGTGTAATATGAAAGAATAATTAAGCTGCCACCAAGAGCTGTGTTCCATGTAATATGCTCTTCAAAAAGGAAAACACCTGATAAAATTGCAAGCGGAAAACGTGTAAATTTGAACGGAGCAACAAAGCCAGCCGTTGCATGCGTATAAGCCTCAATCAACGCAAACTGACCCACAGTGTATAAACAGCCAATCATAATTAACAGCATCAGTTGATTAACATCCGGAGTCTGCCAAT
The DNA here is from genome assembly GCA_019749935.1 of Alphaproteobacteria bacterium. Taxonomy (GTDB): domain Bacteria; phylum Pseudomonadota; class Alphaproteobacteria; order Paracaedibacterales; family CAIULA01; genus CAIULA01. The sequence continues at coordinate 90,471 of JAIEPD010000031.1, read as the reverse complement.
TCCAAGAGGCTGGCCCAACACTGAACAAAGTCATAAATAACATCAAATAGAAAACCGTTGTATTCGAAGAATCTTTCAAAGAAACTCTTTTTATGATTAAAGAGGATGCGGAAAGAGAAACGGCTGAAAATAAAGGGAAAAATGCATAAATACTAAAAATCATGGCAGAGGGGCATAAAATTAAGGAAACACCCGCAAACCCCATGGTAATTGCCAATAAGATCCATCGATTAATGCGTTCGAAGAAAAAGTATGCTGCACCTATCGTTGTCAAAAAGGCGCTAGTAAGGGACAAGGCAGTCGCATCGGCCAAGGGCAGAACTTGAATGGATGCAATCCAAAACCAATTCCCAATTGCCCCGGCAAACCCTTTCAGCGCCTGCCAGTAGAGCATGTTAGTTTGCGTAAGGGTTTTGAGGTCTTGTATATAAAAAAGCGTGATCAAAAACAAACCAATGCTAACTTTGAAAAACAGGATTTCTTCCGTTGGAAAATCTTTAGGTAAAAGGTGCGTTAAGGTATTGGTTAAGGTTGTAATAACCGCAACGAACACAATCAGACACGCTCCATAGATATTTCCTTTTTTAAAAGAGCGATGCATTGATTTTTTTGTCCTTACTGCTTATGTAAATAAAATATATGAAATAAAGAAAACCTCAAAGGTTATTAATTACTAAAAAGCTTTTACTTATAAAAATTATCACAGACCATTAAAAAAGTTGTAGGGTACACATAGCTGATACTATTGTCATTGCAATGAATGTAAAAGTTCAGCTGCATTCTAGATCTGGTTGTTCTAATCGTGGAATCCATCATGAAGTTTGATATCTTCCCTGCCACCAAGCAACAGGCTGAACTGATCGATAACAGACTTGGTGAATTCAACAGAACTCAAGTTCCCGCCACTCATGAACCCACACTTGTTATAAAAAATTACATTATTAAAGATAATGAAGAAATTATTGCTGGCATTAACTCCTTTGTTTACCATTGGGGAGTTTTATATGTTGAGGTTTTATATATTGATGAAAAATACAGAGGCCAGCGTTTGGGAAGCACCCTATTGCAAAAAGTTGAACAAGAAGCAAAAGAAATGGGTGCAACACTTGCTCACTTAGATACTTTTGATTTTCAGGCCAAAGATTTTTATCTCGAACATGGTTATGAAATTTTTGGCATCCTTGAAAACTGCCCACCAGGCCATAAACGCTATTATTTGAAAAAAGCTTTATGAATCGCAATCTTAGCATAAATCATCAATTAATCTAGCTCCAGCCACATTGCATTTAAGATTGCAAATGTGCAAGCAAGTCCTGTTCCAAGCATCCAGCTAAAATACCACATTTAGACCTCGTTGATTCTTTGTATAAGGCACACCATAATAAAACATTATTAATATAATTCATAAAAATTTATGCGCTCGTTGTTTTGTGTAATATTTTTTCTTGTCCTTTTCGAGAAAGGTCATGCCTCAGCGCCTTTAAAATCCGAACTGACAGAACTTACTGTTGAAAAATTAAGCACCATTCTTCCACCCTTACAACATTCATGGGATTCTTCCTCTTTAACCAAAAAAAAACAACCTGATGATGAAGATCACCTAAGCGTTTCTTGTTTATATTCTACTAAAAAAGGAATTCCTCTAAACTCAACTGCTTATAAGTATGTTTATGTAGAAGTAACTTTTAAAGAAGATGTTTATAGCGATTCTATTTTTAAAAGACGGCGCTATAGTAAATCCACGACATTTCAATCTTTTCTTGATGGGCATTCAGTCGCTAAGCTAACCCCTGATTGTTCTCAAGATTTCAGGCTTTTATCCATGCTTTCCTCCAAGCTTTCTGCAGAAGAAATGTCTGGACTCTCTCGTGAAATTCTTCCCTTTTTCCAATATTTCGCAGAAAAGGAAGAAAGCTATACGATAGCTTTTATTAGATAAAAAGTCCCAATGGATTTTCAATTAGATTCTTAAACGCAGCCAAGAACCTTGCTCCTATAGCGCCATCGACGGCTCGGTGATCAACAGATAGAGTACAATTCATTATTGTTGCAATCACGACCTGACCGTTTTTGACAACTGGACGTTCTTCCCCTGCCCCCACAGCAAGGATACAAGCTTGTGGTGGGTTGATAATTGCTGAAAAGCTTTTCACCCCATACATTCCAAGGTTTGATAAAGAAAAACTACCGCCCTGGTATTCCTCTGGCATCAATTTACCGGCACGCGCCCTTTCCGCTAGGGATTTCATTTCAGAGGAAAGCTCTATCACTGATTTTTGTTCAGAAGCCTTAATAACTGGTGTTACAAGGCCGCCATCAACCGCGACCGCGACGCTGATATCTGCATTATTATATTGACGCACATAGGTCTCATGCCAAGTAGCATTTGCCTCTGGCACTTCTTTTAACGCTAATGCACAGGCTCGTATAACAAAATCATTTAACGACAATTTATAAGATGCATTTGGACGACTGTTAAGCTGACGCCTGAAATCCATTAAGGTATCGAGTTCACAGTCTACACTTAAATAAAAATGAGGCACAGTTTGTTTTGATTCAGTAAGGCGTTTTGCAATAACTTTGCGCATGCCATTTAATTTAATGTCAGTATGACCGCCTAAGGTCAAAGCAGGTGCTGCAGCTTTGCCTCCTACCCCACTTAAAGCTTTCTCTACATCCGCTTTGACAATGCGGCCATTAGGACCAGAACCAGTAATTGCTTTCAGATCAGTATGGTTTTGCTCAGCAATGCGTTTTGCAAGTGGTGTAATAAAGAGCCTTTCTCCCTCATGCTTATGAGCAGATACCGCAGCTTTTTCAATTTCAGGCGCAACAGCTTCAGTCACAGGCTTTGTAATCGGAGCCGGCGCAGACGCTTTTATATTATCAAGACTGGAAACATCTTCCCCTTCCTCTAAAATTAAAGCAATCAGCTCATTAACTTTAACATTGTCTGTTCCTTCAGGAATTAATATTTTAGCCAAAACGCCTTCATCAACAGCCTCAACCTCCATAGTCGCTTTGTCGGTCTCAATCTCAGCAAGAACTTGTCCTGCTTTAATAACATCACCTTCTTTTTTGTGCCATTTAACAAGATTTCCCTCTGTCATCGTGGGACTTAAAGCAGGCATTAAGATTTGAATAGGCATTTTAAAGTCCTCAACGATAACAAACAGCTTTTACAGCTTGGATAATTTTTTCTGCACTTGGCAATGCTAATTTTTCAAGATTCGCAGCATAAGGCAATGGTACATCTTCGGCGGTTACACGCATCGGCTGAGCATCTAAATAATCAAAAGCCTTTTCACAAACAAGTGTACAAATTTCAGAACCAACACCTGCAAAAGGCCAACCTTCTTCAACGCTTACGATGCGATTGGTTTTTTTAACAGAATTTAGAATTGTCTCAGTATCCAGCGGGCGAATTGTTCTAAGGTCAATCACTTCTGCATCAATTCCCATTTCTTGTAATTTTTCAGCTGCCTCTAGGGCAAAGCCTACAGTGATCGAAAAGGCTGTTATCGTAACATCCCGTCCTTCTCTAACAACAGCTGCTTTTCCTAACGGAATTAAGTAATCCGAGTCTGTTGGTACCTCAAAAGAACGGCCATAAATCAATTCATTTTCTAAGAAAACGACCGGGTTAGGGTCACGAATTGCTGATTTAAGCAATCCTTTTGCATCGGCTGCTGAATAGGGGCTGACAACTTTAAGGCCTGGACAATGCGCAAACCAGCTGGCAAAACACTGGGAATGCTGAGCACCCACTCTTGATGCTGCTCCATTAGGCCCCCTGAATACAATAGGGCATCCCATTTGACCGCCCGACATATACAATGTCTTTGCCGCTGAGTTTATAAGATGATCCATAGCTTGCATGGAAAAGTTAAAGGTCATAAATTCAACAATTGGACGAAGCCCTAAAAAAGCTGCTCCCACCGCAAGCCCTGCAAAACCATGTTCAGTGATAGGCGTATCAATGACCCTTTTTACACCAAATTCATCCAACAACCCTTGGCTAACTTTGTAAGCACCTTGATATTCAGCGACTTCCTCGCCCATTAAAAATACGTTCGTATCACGGCGCATCTCTTCCGCCATAGCATCTCTTAAGGCTTCACGAACTGTGAGAGTCTGGGTCATATACTACTGGTCCTTATTTACACGTTTTCGATAAGAATATCGGTATAGAGTTCCGATGGATCTGGTTCAGGGGAAGTTTGAGCAAACTCGACAGTTTCTACCATAATATCTTTGATTTCTTTGTCGATCTCTTTCAAAGTATCTTCACCTGCAATTTTATGATCTAAAATAAATTGGCGAACGCGTTCGATAGGGTCAAAGTTTTGACGCATGTTCTCAACTTCTTCTTTACTACGGTATTTTCCAGGATCTGACATAGAATGCCCGCGATAACGATACGTTTTTATATGCAAAATCACTGGGCCCTTACCAGACCTTGCATGTTCTGTAGCCCAGTCACCGGCTTCTTTAACCGCAAATAAATCCATGCCATCAACCACTTGCCCTGGAATACCATAAGGTTCACCGCGCTTATAAAAATCTGCATTCGCTGATGCGCGGGTCGTTGACGTTCCCATACCATATTGGTTGTCTTCAATAACAAAAATTACGGGTAATTTCCACAAAGCAGCCATGTTAAAGGCCTCATAGACTTGCCCTTGGTTTGCAGCACCATCTCCGAAATAGGTCATGCAAACCCCCTTGTCGCCCTTGTATTGATGAGCCAATGCCATACCAGCCCCAATAGGAACCTGAGCTGCTACAATACCATGTCCGCCAAAGAAATTTTTCTCACGGCTGAACATATGCATAGAGCCGCCCTTGCCTCTAGAATATCCACCCGCGCGCCCTGTTAATTCTGCCATCACCCCTCTGGGGTCCATATCACAGGCCAACATATGACCATGATCGCGATAGCTGGTAATAACGGTATCTTGCGGTTGCATTGAGGCCTGAAGTCCAACAACTACAGCTTCTTGCCCAATATATAGATGACAAAATCCACCAATCAAACCCATTCCATATAATTGACCGGCTTTTTCTTCGAACCTTCGAATCAACACCATCTGTTTATAGGAATTTAATAATGTTTCTGGGGTAAAAGTCCCAAGTGATGCGGACGCTTTTGCCATTACAACCTTATGAAAATAAAAAATACAAATAGATTCTACTTTACTTCCTACCCTTATTTTACCAAAAAAGCAAGACAGGAGGTATATTACCCCCCCGACAAGATTTTTTAAATAATACCCTATCGATGAATAAAGGAAGGCTCAATTGTTGGCTTTATAGGAGTGTAGCGAGTATAGTTTTGGCCTTGCGGGGCCCACCTCAAAACCCCAAAACGGTCGCCCAACCCAACCGCCACACTCAACAAAACCCTACCCTTTCCCTTTTTATCGCCTTTAAAAAGCTTACAAAGTTCCAATCCCTGATATGAGTTCCACCCCATAAAAAAGCAGCTTATATTCAGACACACGTGTATCTCCATATAAACTTGGCAAACCTTTGTCAATATGTGGACAAAGGCGGCTTTAACAGCCCGTTTCGGACCCGGCACAATCCAGGTCTTTCTTACCTCCATACTAAAATATAGATATACAATATTAATATATTGTTAAAAAATAATAAATTCTTTGAGTGAGCTTGGCAGATTGCAAGATAAGACGCATAATGCACTTAATTATTTTTGCGTTTTAATATTTTTTCTATGCCAAACAATCTGATAAATCTCGACAGGGTTCGCATCAACATAAAAAGGATGTTTTGAGGAATCATTTGGATTTAAACAACTTAAATTAAAAAGATGTTTCTTGCTGCCCGGATGAATGAGGCGAATTAGTGTAGCTCCGTCTTCAAATTTAACAACACACGGCTCTTTGTGAAGCGATGCAGAAAAAGATAAAGAAACTTTTACTCCCCCTACATAATCATCTCTTTTATAAAGAGGTGACATCATTTCATCAGTAACCTGCAATACAACTGAATCCGGCGTATATTTCTGAAAACAAGCAGCCTCTACTAAAACTGGATCTATCGATAAAGTCTTATCTATTTCCATAGATTCCATTTCTTTTTGGATAAATTTTTTTGCAGAACTGGGCTCAGCTCCCTGTCCCTTTAAAAGCCACTCTTCTGGACAGATAATACCTTCAGCCTCAAACGCCTTAATCAGTTTGTGCAATTGCTTGCTTGATATATTAGCTTGAGCGCTTTCAAGAATTCTTAATGTTGGTTCAGGAATATTGTGTTTTTTGCTGAAATCTCTCCGTGTCATTCCCAAAGCTCTTCTAAGGGAATGAACGCGTTCACCTATCGTTTCATATTGTTTTAAAAAAAGTCCCAACAAAATCACCCATCCATTTTTATCAAAAAATGATATTTACATCAAAACATCATTCAGATATATTTATGGTGTTGTCGTATGGTTTGTCTTTAAAGTGCAAAAAAAAAGAGAAAGCTCTCCCTTTATGCACAAAAATAGCCATGCATACAGAGGCATTAGAGCGATTGACCAGAGAGCTCTAAGACCAGACAACACATCCAAAAGAATGGGGGTGACTTAAAAATCACCCTCATTTCTAATTTATATCTTAGCAAATGCGAACAAATACTAAAAAGTATATTTTTAACATGTAAGAGATATTTTAAAACCTGTTAAACAATTTAAAGAAATTCAAGGTTGTTTGACGAGCGATATCCTCTAGGGAAATACCCTTAATCTCTGATAGTTTCATAGCCGTAATATATGTATAAGCAGGTTCATTTCGCGCACCACGATGAGGGATGGGCGCTAAAAAAGGTGAATCTGTCTCAACTAACACGCGATCCATAGGCACAAAACTTGCAACCTCACGCAGATCATCTGCCTTTTTGAAAGTGATAATCCCTGAAAAGGAGATATAAAACCCAAGGTCTAAAGCCGCTTTTGCTAAATCTCTACTGCCACTGAAACAATGAAAGACGCCTTTTGCCTTTGGAAATTCCTTGATAGTAGTAAGGGTATCTTCATCGGCATCACGGGTATGAATGACAAGAGGAAGATCAAGCTCAATAGATGCCCGTATATGAGTTCTAAAAGACTCTATCTGCTCAGCTCGCGGGCTATTTTCATAATAATAATCAAGGCCTGTTTCCCCAATCCCTACAACTTTTGGATGTTGCGCAAGTTTAATGAGATCTTCATAAACGCCCTCATAATTATGATCGATTGCATCATGAGGGTGCGCACCCACGGTGCAGAAAACATTCGGGTAATGATCTGCAATTTTTTGAATATCTTTGGCTTCACTCAGTTTTGTGTTAATCGTCAAAAAAGTTTTAACGCCTTTTTCCTCTGCCCGTTTAATAACTGCATCCAGGTCGTCCTTGAATTCTGGAAAATTTAAATGACAATGGCTATCGACCAACATAATACCTTGATCCTTATATTAAAGTAGATTTGTCTAACATAACTTTGTTATTCAATAAGTAACATAATTTATTTATACCCGAAATGTTTCAAAAAGTCGGGCAGGCGTTTGAAGGTCGAGGAGCGCAGCGTATATGAAATACTCGAGCACCGCAGATCCTGAAAAACAACGAACCCGGAATTTGAAACAGGAAGGGTATATGCACCGGTCAAGCATTAGAAAGGTAAGTCATGAGTACAATTGCATTCCCAACGAAAGAGGAAATCTATCAAACTCTTCAAAAGCAATTTTATATTGAACTGCCTTTTCCGATGCAACCTGGCACCATCCAGGAAGCTGTTGATTCATTTTTCAAATTTCTAGAAGAACCTGAATCCGTTAAAACTCATATAAATTATACAATTGCGCCGCTCCATCGCAGGGGAGATGTTGGTTACAAACACCGCGATCCAACCGAAAGTATTTATAACGACAGCAAAGAATTTTTTCATTTTCATCCAACGTTATTTGACAAATACGCGGATTTTCTTGAAAAGCATCCCGCTGTATATGATTTTGCAAAAAAAGCAAAACCCATTTGGGATCTTGCTTATCAGACCGTCTTTAAGACTTTAAGCACTCTTGAACCTGATTTTCCAGGCTTATGTTCTAAAATTTTTGACACTGAAGCCGTTCATATTCAGCTTCGGTTTTTGAAATATGACTGGAAAAGTTCTGGAAAATATCTAGCAAAACCACATTTTGATGCTGGGTCATTCAGTCTTGCAATTGCTGAAAGCTGTCCTGGTCTTAGGATTGGAAGCAACCCAGACAACTTAAAGCCTGTCCATCACAAAGCCGAAAGCGCTGTCTTTATGCTGTCCAGCAATTTCCAAAAGGTTATGGATACAGATCAATTATCGCCAGGCTGGCACGATGTGATTCAAACCGATGAAACGCTAATTGGAAAACCCTTTGCAAGATGGGCTGTGGTTGCCTTTATCGAGGCTGACGGTGTTGAGGCACTGCCCAGATCAGAAACCCATAAATGGTATGCTGCGTCTTAGATTTTTTGGATTAATTCCTGTACTGAATGGCCTGTTTTGGGACAGGCCCAATCAGGGGCTATTTCCGCCAAAGGCTCTAAGACAAACAACCGCTCATGAAGGCGCGGATGTGGGATTTCGATTGTTTCTGTTTTTAAAAGAATATCGCCAAAACTTATAATATCAATGTCGATTTCACGCGGACCAAACCGCACTGCTTGTGCTGTCCGCCCCACAGCTTTTTGAATAGCCTGGCATTGTCTTAAAAATGCTAAGGGCTCTAAATCTGTTTTCCCGGAAATTGCTTGATTTAAAAATGCTAGCTGGTCGGTTACATATAAAGGCGCTGTTTCGTAAACAGATGATTCCTTTACATCCCTTAAAATTAGCTTAAGTGCATCAACGGCAGCCCTTAAATACGCCCGCTTGTCACCAAGATTACTGCCTAAACTTAAATACACTGTTGTCATTTAAACACTCATTTTAAAATTAAGAGGGCCCCCAACAAGCCATAGAAAATTTTTCTATAATTTGCTCAGAGTCCCCTTCAAATACTTATTAATCCAGAGCTGCCTTCAATACAATTAAAAAGCGCCCTTTAAAACATTTGCTGCTTTTTCGGCACCTTTGCCAATTTCACGACCGATTTGCTCTGCTTGCCCTCTTACACGATCCCCTTCTCGTTCTCCCACCCAAACATCATAAGCCTCTTCGGCTTTATTTTTTCCTGTAAAATTATTATTGATAGGGTAAGTATCGGGAATACCCATTTGGTTTAAAAAAGCATCCAGCCCCCCCTAAATCATGATCTTTAGCAATTTTCATGGCAGTAAAATAATTTGCTTAATGATTGGATTTTATAATTCCTTCCGGCTGTACCGCACATGTTGACCCCCTTACCATGCACAGCTTTATTGCAAAAAATGTGAGCTCAGAATATGGTGTTACTGAGTTTTAAGAGGGCGTTAAGGTTTTTAGAGTAATGTTTTACTGTACGGTAATCAAAATGGTGATCAAATTTCAAAAACCAAAAAATGGCCTTTTTGCCTTTACAAGAGGGATGGCCATCCCCCTCCCTTCCACCCTACATTATAGAGCACAAATGTTGATAAAGTGTTAATGAGATAAGGAAACTGCCAATTTTATGAGTATCAATCAAGCTGTCAATGAGTGGAATTCCATTTGCATAAGAGTAAAATCATTGTGCGAAGCCAATGTTGGATCTGGTATTCACGGTTCTCATAGAAATATATCCATCATTGCTAAAGGCATTTATGAATCAATAAAAGAGTTTAAAAAGGCATTTGAAAATGTTCTTCCCAATAAGGCTCTTGACTTACTTGAAATCTATATCAACACTAGCATAGAGAAATTTAAGCAAAAAGAAAATCCATCCATTTATAGGCCAGAATTTGAACCAACGAGCAATTCTGATACAGTTAAAGAATACATAGCTTCTCTCGCCCTAATAGCAGGAGAAATTTCTCATTACTTGAATGATGCACAAACTCTAATTCATAAAAACGTTGAAAGAACTTTCCTACTTTTGCAAAGACAACTGGAAGTTGATGGGCATGTTAAAGCAGATTGGGAAAAAGGATGGTTTCCAGAAGAAGGCAAGAAAAACATAAGAGGAGAAGTATATTTCGAGAAATTGGGAATGGCACATTTCCTTGGACAAAACATCTGGGCCTTTAAAGTAAGCGCTCCAAAAGGAACAACAGATGCAATATTATCTGAGCCAGGTGATATTGTTGACGGTGCTGTTTTAACTGAATGGAAAATTGTTCAAGATAAAAATAACTATCAATCAGTAATTGATAAAGCAAAGGCACAAGCTGAGAAATATCAAAATGGTGTATTGGGTGGCATTGAGCTTTTTAATTATAGATATCTCGTTTTGGTATCAAAAAAATATTTAAAAAATCTACCGCTGGAAATTCCTGACGGAAATATAACATATAAAATAAAAAATATTGCAACTGATCCCAACACCCCAGGTAAATAATAAAATCAAAATGCCCCACACCCTTCCTCTCCACCTATCCTATAACCTCTCGTTCGAAGATCTTTATTCTGATGATGGTCTTGCCAAGGTTGATGTGGTCTTTCAGGATTTCCTTAAAGAAACATCACCAAACCTCTGCGCTGCCTTAACAGCTGCTCGCACAGTGCCGCTGATGCCGATTGAAGAAAGCAATTTGATTATTGCCCTAGCGCCAATCCTAGAGGATTTTTTAAGCCATCTTTTTAATATAAAAAATGAGGTCTTCGCCCTTCAAACAGCGCACAATGACTTGGCGCCCTTGGTGACAGTCAAACGGCAATTCGTGCAGCGCTATGCTGTCAAAAAATATCCAAATGTAACAGATGAAGAAGCAGATGCGATTAAGGCAAACCTGCCTCTATCGTCCGAGCTAGAATTCGCCAAGGCTATCACAGCTTGGCAACAAAATGAGGACCAAAACAAAGATATCCTTGAACAAGCAGCTCAGTATGCGGCTTGGGCAACGTTAACACCGAATGGTCAACAGGCACATAAAAATGGTGTCCTGTTTAAAACCCCTGAAAAGCTGGACTTTGATCATTTAATCCATGGCCTTGTCCAAGATGATGGCGGCAAATGGTACCTGAAGGATTTAAGGAAACGCGAAGGCTTTGCCCTAACTGATGCTGGAGTCAGCCGCGAACAGGCTGTTGATCAGGCGAATTACTGCATCTGGTGCCATAAGCAAGGCAAGGACTCTTGCTCCAAAGGGCTTAAGTCCAAAACTCCCGAGACAGAACGTTTTCAGAAAAATCATTTCGGAACAAATCTGACCGGCTGCCCTTTGGAAGAAAAAATCTCTGAAATGAACAAGTTGAAATCAGACGGTTACAGCCTTGGGGCCCTTGCAACGGCGATTATTGACAACCCCATGGTTGCTAGCACAGGCCATCGCATTTGCAATGATTGCATGAAATCGTGCATCTATCAAAAACAAGAACCTGTGAATATCCCAGGCGTTGAAACACAAACCTTAAACGATATCCTGGATTTACCCTGGGGGTTTGAGATTTACAGCCTTTTAACTCGGTGGAATCCTTTAAATTTCAAACGCCCCCTTCCCCTTGCCAAAAGCGGTAAAACAGTTCTGGTGGCCGGCATGGGACCGGCTGGCTTTACATTAGCGCATCACCTTATGAACGATGGCCACATGGTTGTGGGGGTTGAGGGTTTAAAAATTGAGCCTCTTCCATCGCATTTAAACGGCGTGAACTTAGATGGGTCCAAAACGGATTTCAAAGCGATTTATAGTCTTGATGAAATCAATGAACCTCTTGATGAACGCATCCTTGGTGGCTTTGGCGGCGTTGCTGAGTACGGCATCACAGTCCGCTGGAATAAAAATTTCTTAAAAATTATCCGCCTTTTGTTAGAACGCCGCTCACAATTTAGCCTAATTGGCGGCGTGCGCTTAGGTGGAACGCTAACAATTGATCAGGCTTTTGAGTTAGGTTTTGACCATGTGGCCCTTTGCCTTGGGGCTGGCAGTCCAACCTTAATTGACATGGAAAATGCCCTAGCTCCTGGCGTGCGCCAAGCTAGCGACTTTTTAATGGCACTACAATTAACTGGCGCTGCAAAAAAAGATTCGCTTGCAAACCTGCAGGTTCGCCTGCCTGTCGTTGTCATTGGCGGCGGCTTAACAGCCATCGATACGGCAACCGAAGCCATGGCTTATTATCCAGTTCAGGTTAAAAAGTTCGCTGAGCGTTATAACGATTTAACGACTGAATTAGGTGAAGCGAATGTCAGAGCGAATTGGACACAATACGAAACTGAATTAGCAGACGAAATGCTGGATCATGCCCGTCAAATTAATGACGCAAAAAACCCGCTTGAGGTACAAAAGCTGGTGCAAGCATGGGGGGGGGCCAATATCGTTTATCGCCGCGATGTGACTGAGGCTCCTAGTTACACTCTGAACCACGAAGAAGTCGCCCTCGCCCTTCAAGAGGGAATCAGCATTTTAGATCATGCAACACCTGTCAAAGTTAATGTAGACCAGAATGGCTACGCGATAAGCTTAACCGTTAAACACAAAGATACTGAACGCACTCTGCCGGCACGCAGCATTTTAGTTGCAGCTGGCACAAAACCAAACACAAACCTGCGTTACGATACGCCTGACCAAATCACTTTAAACACCTCAGGCAAGAATCTTACTTTTCAAGCTATCAATCAAAAGGGTGACCCTGTTTCCCCGGAACGCCTTTCGAAACCTCAAGACGTTCATGTCCTCATCCGCTTTGCAGATGATAATAAAGCGGTGAGTTTCTTTGGCGACCTCCATCCATCATTTGCCGGCAATGTCGTTAAAGCCATGGGTAGCGCAAAGCAGGGATATCCAGTTGTCAGTACCGTTCTAAAACGAACCTCTGGTCAAAAGGATTTAAGTGGATTTTTAGGCCATATAAATTCTCTACTTCGTGCACAGGTTGAGGCTGTTCATAGACTCACCCCCAATATTGTTGAGGTTGTCGTAAAAGCTCCGCTGGCAGCAAAAGCCTTTAAACCTGGGCAATTTTATCGCCTTCAAAACTTTGAGAGCTTAGCGCCAGTTGTGAATAAAACGCGCCTTGCCATGGAAGGGCTGGCTTTAACAGGTGCTTCTGTTGATCCTGAAAAAGGCCTTCTTTCAACAATTGTGCTAGAAATGGGCGGCTCTTCAGACCTTTGTAAGTTGTTAAAACCAGGAGAGCCTGTGGTTCTGATGGGACCAACGGGCGAACCTACCGAAATCCCTACCAATGAAACAGTCCTTCTTATTGGCGGCGGGCTTGGTAATGCGGTTTTGTTTTCTATAGGTCAAAACTTGCGTGCCAAAGGATGCAAAGTCCTTTATTTTGCCGGCTATAAAAAACTACAAGACCGTTACAAGGTTACAGAAATTGAAGAGGCCGCTGATCAAATCATTTGGTGCAGTGATGAAGCACCAGGTTTTACACCTGGTCGATCTCAAGATCTTCGCTACGTAGGTAATATTGTGAACGCTATCGAAGCTTATGCAAAAGGTGATCTTGGCAAAGGGCAGATCCCATTAGATCAAATTAACCGCCTGATCGTAATTGGATCCGACCGCATGATGGCAGCGGTTACAAAAGCTCGGCATACTGCATTAGCGCCCTATTTGAACCCAAGGCACATTGCTATTGGTAGCATCAACTCACCTATGCAATGCATGATGAAGGAAATCTGTGCGCAGTGCTTACAGATTCATAAAGACCCTTTAACGGGCGAAGAAAAGATTGTTTATTCGTGTGCAAATCAGGATCAACTTCTTGATAGAGTTGATTTTGAATGTTTAAACAAACGCCTTTCTCAAAACTCTTTACAAGAAAAACTAACTCATCTATGGATAGGCAAATGTTTAACAACGCATCAAAAACAATTGTGAAAAAATTCTTTCTCGTTTGCTCGTGCCTCTTATTGTTATGGGGCTGTGAAAAGAAAAAAGATAATGTTATTCTCTACACCTCTCAGCATAACAAAGACATTACTGTCCTTATTGATGCGTTTCAAAAAAAGTATCCTGATATTCACATTGAAGTTTTTAGGTCTGGTACAACCGAAATCGTTGATAAACTTTTATTAGAAGTCCGTAACAATAATATCCAACCGGATGTTATTATGATTTCTGACATAGTCGCAATGGAAAATTTAAAACGAAAAAGGCTTTTAGGTTCTTTAGATGGAATTCAAATTGCTGAAGATCTAAAAGCATTTTTTGATTCCGATAAAACCTATTGCGGCACAAAGCGAATTAGCATCGGTGTGATTTTTAATAAAAACCTAACAATAAAACCAACATCTTTTGCTGACCTAAATAAACCTGAATTCAAAGATAAAATTGTTATGCCAAGCCCTTTTTACTCAGGAGCTGCAGCTTTGATGTTGGGTATTTTTATAGAAAATCCAAAATTTGGTTGGGATTTTTATACAAAACTTAAATCCAATAACATAATGATTGTTAATGGAAATGCGTCTGTCGTCGAAGCTGTTGCAAATGGTAAGAAAATGGCAGGAATCGTTGTGGATTTTATGGCCTTTAATGCTAAGCATAAAGGATCGCCCGTTGATTTTATCGACCCTGAAGAAGGCATTGTTACCATAACTGAGCCCATTGCACTGATTAAAAAGAAAGATGAAAATTATAAACCACAGGCAAAAAAGTTTGTTGAGTTTGTCTTAAGTGAAGAAGGACAAGATCTAGCTAAAAATCTAGGATATATGCCCATAAAAGGATTACATCCTTGGGAGAAAAAAGTAATGTCTTTCAGCGCTGAAAATGTACTCGAAAATCTTGAAGCCAATAAAAGCAGATTTGCCGAGTTATTTAAAAATTAAGACCAAAAAGTCTTAACATTGTGAACCAACCACCCAAGGGGCAAGTTACTTAAGATGGCAAGAAATATTATTATAAATCTTTAATTATTCTACCTTTACATAATAAAACTGTGTTGACATCCCTATGTCTATACAATTATAAAACTATGGTTTGATAATAATTACCATTCGACAATCTTTAAAACTTGTAGTACGCCCAAAATAGATTGATATATTTGTTTCTGAATTTATTAAAAATATTTAGTAAATTGAAATAGCCTTTGTTCAATATCTCTGAGGAAATATTTAAGGAAAAAAGACTGCTTGAACTAAATATGTAAAAGAATAGCACATGGATATTAACGACATTAATGAATGTATGATTCTATCATTACATAATATCGTCATGAGATATTATGTAGTCTCTTAGAATTAAAAAACACAATTACAGATTTCCAGCAATATAAAATTGATTACCAAACCTATTTACGTGAAATTATGTCTGCTGGCTGTTGTCGTTATGCAGTCTATATCCACACGAAAAAGGTTAGTTATATTGGTCGCGACGGAAGTTATTACATAGAAGACTTACTTTTTTAAAATGAGATTTCCATATGCTATCTCTAGAATGAAAATTGCATTATAAATACAATTATCGTTTCTTATAAATTTTGTGAAAGATCCTTAAAACTCATGCAGGATAATCCATTTATGAAAAGAATCATTTTCTCACTACCAATTTCCTGCTCATTAAGTTTAGTTTTAAGCTTTTCAACAATGCTTGCGGGACCTAGCACTGTTTACGCTTCCTCATTAAGGGAAGTATCCAATAAACAATCTTTACAACCTCTCCTCTTGTCAAATCTTGGCCAGTTAAAAGGCACTTACGCCATTTACTGGGGATATTTTGACCCACCTACTTTGGCACACAAAGAAATCATCGTTCAGGCCTTAAATCAGTTGGGAATCGATAAGATCATCGTGGTTTTAAATAACCCTAAAGACTCTGATAAAAACAATTCAACTGATATCAATCAACGATTTAAAATGATGGATATCCTTCTACAAGATTATAAAGATAAAGTTATCTTGGTTATCCAAGACGAAGGCCAAAAAGCCGACTACCATACAGTTAAAAAGCATATTGATGGCAAATTATATGCAGTTGCAGGTCAAGATTCTTATGAAAAGTGGGCACAATATGAAAAGAATCTGACGGCTTATGATAAAATTATTGTCGTACCGCGCCATGTTCCTGACTCAAAACAACCCTTTTCATTTTTTTTACCCCCCAACATTATGGTGTTAAAGATTGAACAGGACTTATATACCTGCTCATCAACAAAAGTTCGCTCGCATATCCAAGAAGAAGCCATTCTTCAGAAGCTTTTAAATTCTAAAATTATTAGATACGTGAAACAAAATAATCTTTATCTCTCTCCTTTAAAACAAGTAGGATAAAGAGTAGAAGATAATTAGCTAAAAGTTTCATAACCAGTGTGCCCTATAAAAATATGCAAAATATTGATGTTACTTAGCATTGTCCTTTTCTTTCTAATTGCAGGCTTTGGAGACGTTATAGACTATCAAAGCAACTTCTCTTATGTTCAGCATGTTCTGAGCATGGATACCACGTTCCAAGCTCCTTCCTTAATGAACAGAGCTACCAAAAACCCAACGGTACATCATTTATTTTATTGGATTATTGTTGCTTGGGAATTTATAGCTGCCTCGTTATGTCTAGTAGGCAGCATCGTTCTCATAAAACATAGAAAATTACCCTCATTCCATTCCGTGAAATCTTTGGGTCTAATTGGCCTGACAGTTGGATTTCTTCTTTATATCTTTGCTTTTATCACTGTGGGCGGAGAATGGTTTGCAAAGTGGAACGGGCAAGAAAAAAGCCATATATTCATCACGATGATTGGTATCGTTCTCATTTTTTTAGCTATGCCAGAAAATGACAATGCAAACAAATTTTAAGGTTCTTCTATGAAACATAAAATACTGATTTGGGATAATGATGGCACCGTAACAGGCTCTATAAACCCGAATGATGCCTCGGATAATGCAAAAGTTATCTTGCCAGGTGTAAGAGATGCTATGGAGAAAGCCGATTTTAATTTTATTATTTCCGGCTTTAAATTCCCTGAAAGCGAAGCACAAAACTTTGATCCCGAAAAAGTTGCAGATAAATTTATAGCCCTTATGAAAAATCTTCCTATCCAAGCAGCTGCTTTTTCCCCAACAATAGGCAGTATTGCTTGCTATGTTGTGATCAAAAGACTAGACAACTCTATTGTTATCAAAAAAGCTCACGAAGACCCTCGTTATCAAAACTATATCGGAAAATTTAAAAAACCAGGTATTGGTATGTTTGTTGTCATGAAAGATG
Organism: Alphaproteobacteria bacterium; assembly: GCA_019749935.1. Taxonomy (GTDB): domain Bacteria; phylum Pseudomonadota; class Alphaproteobacteria; order Paracaedibacterales; family CAIULA01; genus CAIULA01. The sequence goes on along the minus strand of JAIEPD010000031.1, from coordinate 73,245 downwards.
TCGTTTTTGAAGAATATGGCCAGATTATTAATCAAGAAACGAGCGTTATGATTGGGGACACATGGCATGACGAAGAAGCCGCAAAAAGCTTTGGTGTATCTTTTATAGAGGCTAGTGTTGTGCATAACAGTGTTAAGTAACAGCTTTCACCCCGCCGGCCTCAAATATTCAATCATCTGATCAACTGCCAAAGAATGTAGTCCATCACCAATTGTAGGCGTGTTGCTATAAGCAATGATTTGCAGACTACATGCCATAGCCGCATTCAAAAATCCACCATAACGTTTTGTCATATCCATTCGGGTCGTAACAAGATAACGGGTATTAAAAAAATAAAAATTCTTAGCAATTTCCTCAGCATCTATGGGGTTCATGTCAGCCCCTAGAACAAGAGTTAAAGGCGAATTTACCTCATGGGAAAAACGATAAAGAAAATTTTGATCTTCTTCATTCATGATATTGATACCTGGCGTATCGATTAAAACAACTTCATCATTTTCTAAAAAATCACAACTTTCCAGAACAGATTTTAAATGGGTCTCTCCAATTAAAAGCTTCTGGTTCATTGCCTCCAAATAAGACTGAAGCTGAAGCGCTCCTCCAGCCTTAACTGTGTCAAGTGTTAGAACTTTAATTTTTCTTTTCTGAGATAATAAAACAGCTGCAATTTTAGCAAGCATAACAGTTTTGCCTGAACCAGGGGGACCTACCAAGATAATAGGCTGTCTTGCTGAAACTTCCTCTATCCAAGACGAACAAAACGGCACAATTGCCGCCAATGACCGTGTAATTCCAACAGGCATAACAGAGAAATCACGAGATAGCTCTTTTAACCATTGATCGCAAAACGTATGTCCCAATTGATGAGTATCGCAAATATCACAAACAGCCTTAATCGCTGACAAAGCATCAGAGTACAGAGGACCAGAAGAAGATTCACTGGGTGATACAGAAAAAGATTTAAGATTTTCCTTTGGCATTGCAGTCAATATGATCTCCCCGTCCCTTTCCTCAGTTGCAACGATAATTGCATCTTGGCCAAGAGTCGTTTTGACTTCTTCTAATGCCTTTGATAGGGAAGGCGCTGTGACTTTGGTTTGAGGTGACAAAAGCAATTCCCATCTCCACCCTTCTTGTTTCAAATTCCGGGTTCGTTGTTTTTCGGGATCTGCGGTGCTCATGTATTATCCATACACTCCGCTCCTTGACCCTCAAACGCCTTCCCAGCTCTTTGAAACACTTTGGGTATATGTTTTCTATAATTCTTAGAGTAGCACAGCATTTTTCTGTAAAAAAGTTTATTGAAAAAAATAATACATTAGTATATATAATATGCATACATACTATATGGTTAAAGGAAAAGGCATGCTTATCATCGAACACAATTTAACAACAAAAGCTTCTCCTGAGGCTGTTTGGAGTGTATGGAAAGATATCCCAAATTGGAGAGAATGGGACCATGAAATTGAATGGGGTCAATTAGATGGAGATTTTAAAGAGGGAACAACAGGCAAATTACAACCCAAAGGCGGCCCTGTCGTTCCCTTTGTTTTAAAAGAAGTTATTCCATTTAAGAAATTCGTTGACGTTTCAAAACTTCCCTTATCCCGTTTTATCTTCACGCACACCTTGCAACAAGTTGGACAAATGACAAAAGTCACACACAGGATCGAAATGGTTGGTCCATTGGCTTTTTTCTTTGCATTCGTTATTGGCAAAAAAATGAAAAAAGGGTTACCCTTAGCGATGCAAAGCCTTATAAAAAAGGCTGAATCTTTATAGGAGAAACATGGAACACCAAGATTGGAGTAAAGTCAGCCAGTTTTCTGAACCAGAGCATAGCCCAGGCTTTTTATTATGGCAGGTCAGCAGTCTTTGGCGCCGTAAAATCGAAGCAGCCTTATACCCTTTGGGCATTACGCATATTCAGTTTGTCTTGCTTGCTAATTTAAATTGGCGGGAACATTTTAATAAAAGCTCAACACAAATTGAACTTGCTAGGTCATGTAAAATTGATGTAAATATGGCATCGCAAGTCCTGCGCACCTTAGAAAAAAAAGGCTATCTAGAGCGAATACGAGAACCTGGAAACGAAAGATCCAAATTTCCAAAATTAACGAAAGCTGGAAAAGATATCGTCAAACAAGCTATGCCTGTCGTCGAAAAAGAAGATCATAAATTCTTTAATTGTCTTGCAGAAGAACTTAGCTCATTTAAACAGCAACTTCACAAACTGATTAGAGAATAATTACTTCTCTGGGTATAAATCCATCGTCGCAATAGGAGATGCACCTAAAACTAGCTTTGCTGCCGCATGAACTTGCTCTAAAGATACACCTTTAATATAATCGCCCCATTTTTCAATTTCTTCGATGGTGAAATCGCAAGCAAGAGCTGTAAACACATTCAAAGTGCTATCGTTTCCATCCCTTATAAAAGCTAGTTGGGCCAAAAGATCTCTCTTTGCTTTTCTCAACTCTTCTTCACTAACACCTTTTTCTAGTATATTCTGAAGCCATGCAGCCAATTCTTTTTTAAAGGTTGCAACATCCATATGGGGAGCAAGCGTTGCCGCAATACTAAAGGAACGAGGATCAAAACTATCCCCCTCATACGAAGCCCCCACATTAATTGCTAGCTTCTTTTCCTCGACAAGAACCTTATAAAACTCTGTGGTGCTGTTCCCGCCTAAGATTTGAGAAAGAACAATCAATGGATAATAATGTTCCTTCCCTTCTCCCTTATGATTAGGAGACCTGTAATACCAATTTAATAAGATTAATGAATTTCTAGGATTTTTTTGCTCAATATGCTGCGTAATCCCAAGATGAGGAGGCTCAACTGTTCGAATCCTTGTTGGAATTTTTTTAGAAGGTAGTGAGCCAAAATGCTTTTTAGCAAGGATTAGCACTTCGTCCATTGTGGTCTTTCCAGCAACAATCAAAATCGCATTATTAGGCGCATACCAAGTATTGTAATGAGTGCGCACCTCATCATAGCTATAGTTTTGAATATGAGAAGGATATCCAATAGGAGGCACACCATAGGGGTGGTACCAATTTAGAGTTCTTAATAACACCTCATAGGCTTGACCGAATGGATGATTATCAAAGCGCATCCGTCTTTCTTCCCAAACAACATCTTTTTCAGCCTTTACTTCCGCTTCTGTAAAAGTAAGGTTAACCATACGGTCGGCTTCAAATTTTAAAATGAGCTCTAAATGTTCTTTTGCAATTTCCGTGCTATACAGTGTGTAGTCAAAGCTTGTTAAGGCATTTGTACTGCCGCCATAAGTTAAAATCGTTTTTTTAAACTCAGAAGTTGGAACCGTTTTCGTTCCTTTAAACATCATATGCTCTAAAAAGTGAGAAATCCCAACCAAGCTTGAAGGGTCATCTGCAGTTCCAACCATATAAAGAACACCAATATTAACAATAGGTGCCATATCATTTGGAACAACAATGATCTTCATACCATTAGGCAAAGTTTGTACTTGTGGATTAAATATACCGGCCATACTTTGCCCCATAAATAGAGTTAGAAATAAAAAACTGAGACGCAAAAATTTTTTCATTTGGCTTCTGGTTTCCCTGCTGATCTACCCACAATAATGAATGTCAAAAGATCAGGGTTTAATACTCTTCGAAGCGCTTTGTTAACATCTTCTATCGTCAGTTTTGCAAAATTTGAATTACGCGTTTTTATATAATCGATTGGGAAATTATCATTTCTATAACTGGCAAGCGTCCCCACAATGCTCAGAGTTGAACCGAAAGATAAAGGATATGAACCTGTGATGTTTTTCTTGTGAAAATCAAGCTCTGCTTGGGTCACACCTTTATCAACAACTTTCTTCCATTCTTCCTTAATTAAACCAATAACTTGATCGACACTTTCAGTCTTAGTCGCTGTAGCTCCCATGATAACATTCGCTAAATCGCTTGTCGCAATATCAGCACTACAAAAATAGGCAAGACCTCGTTTCTCGCGAATTTCTTGCCACAGCCTGGATTCAAATTCTCCACTTCCCAAAATACGCATACCAACCAAAAGCGCATAAATATCGGGATCTAAACGGGAAATACCTGGTTGAATAAAATAAATCAGAGTCTGTGGAATATCCATCTGGATTGGATACGTTTTTCCTAAATTCTGCAAAGAAAGAGGAGCTGGCCTTGAAAGTGGTTCTCCTTTTGGCAAAACCTTAAATGTGCTTTCTATTTCTTTTATCACTTCATCTTGAGTAACCGCTCCACAAACAATAATCTCCAAGTTTGATTGGGTGAAAGCTTTTTTCATGTAATCTTTCAGCTGATCGCCACTTAAGCTAGGTAATGTCTTTAATCGATCATTTATGCTTTTGTAGTAAGGGTGATTTTCGCCATAGACGTTTTTTTGCAATGCTTCTCTGGCTGTGGGTTGGGGCATATGCAAAGATTGTTGCAAACCTGCCATGATTTGCTCTTTCACACGCCTCATATCTTCTTCTGCAAAACGGGGAGCTGTCAGCATCGCTTGAATTAAATCAAGTGCGTCTTTCAAATTTTCTTTTACAGTTCGAAATGCAATAACAAAGTTATCTTTATTGGATGAAATGGAAAGATTAATATTTTTCTCGAGCAAAGCCTTTTTAAAACCCTGACTATCGTAAGGACCAGCTCCTTCATCGAGAAGCGCAGCAACCAGATCTGTTAAACCTGGTAACATTGGCGGACAATTTCTATCTCCTGAATGACGAAACGTAATATTAATACTCACGACAGGAATTTCAGTTGGAACAAACCAAATAGCATTTCCTAAAGAGGTTTTTAACTCTTGGAGTGGAAGTGGTGATGTTGTCATAGAGTCCTGCACTTGTGTTAAGGGAATATCTGACGCTGTTTGATATCGTGTTTTAAGACTTAAGCCTATAAACACCACTAAAGCAATACCGCATACGCATGTCAAAAAGATCAGGTTTTTTTTCATTGAGGTCCTGACTAGTTAGTTGCTGGTGCTGGTGGTGCCTCACCATTTATAGAAGCAATATTACGAGCGGCCTCTTCTTTCCAACCCATAATTTTTTGAATCATTGAATCAGAAACATTTGTTGAGACCGCTGCTTCGCGATTAACAGTTTCTCTGATATTAGGTACGGCCTGCTGTTGGCTAGAAGCCATTGCTAGCAAATTCTGTTCACCGCTTTGTGTTTTGTTGATAGCTGGAGTCACAGCTGCAGAGGATCCCAGTAGTAAATTTTGAGCTTGCGTTCCTGAGGACACAGATGCAATACCTAGCGTAGATCCTTCTGAGCCATTACCACTTCCTGCTGGAGGACGTAATTTATAATCCTTTGGCATGCTTAAAGGGGGATTTTCTGAAACTTTAAATTCATCAGGCTGATAATGATCTAATCCAAAAGTGTTACGAAAACTATCACACCCGCTTAATGCTATTGAAACGGCTCCAAGACCCAAAATAACACTTAGTCTATTAAAATAATTATTTCTCATATTGTGCTTTGACCTTCTTTCTTTTTTCCAACATGCCATGCTTGCTGTAGGAAAATCAAGATAACACCGATGGTAATCGCGCTATCTGCTATATTAAAGACTGGAAAAAAGTGGTTATACAAGTGGAATTGCAGAAAATCGACCACGGCGCCGTACTGAAAACGGTCAATAAGATTCCCCACAGCTCCGCCTATAATAAAATTGTACCCTACCTGGCTAAGCAAGTTTTCTTCCTTCCATAAGCAAAAAACAAGCCAAGTAACAAATGTGACTGCAATGAGAATAAGAAACAGCTTTCCCCAGGTAGTATCCGCAGGAAAGAAACCAAAACTCACGCCTCTGTTAAACGTAAGCGTGAAATTAAAAAAATTCGTCACCCCAACAACATCTTTAAATGAAAGCCAGTTTAAAATTGCAATTTTGCTCAATTGATCCAAAAAAAGCACCAAAAATGCAAAAGAGAATCGCAAAGCATTACGACAAACTAGCATCAAGATACCTCATTTGGATGCATTAAATAGGCACAAAAAAACTTCATTTCTTTTGAGTTTTCTTTTTGGCTTCAGCGCTTATCTTCTTTTTAACTTCCTCTGGTATATGCATATGAGAATGTTCTGCATGTTTTTCATACTTATCTGTATTTTTAGGCTTATCTGTTTTTACAAGCTGATTTTTGACTTGCTCTTCTTCCCAAGAAGGACTTAAGAAAGGGAAAAGCTCATGAAGCTTTGGAATTTGCCCAAGACTAACAGCCTGTAAGACTGCTGCAAGACCGCATCCAAAAATAACCCAAATAGGCCAAAATGCTCCACCACCCATGCTAACCCAAATAATAATGCATGCTATGCAAACAGCAGTGTAGATAAAAAGATTTGTGTAGAAAGTTTTAAGAGCGTGAATTTTTTTACGAACTAATGATTCTTGATCCATAGAAGCACCTGATAAAATAGATAAACTTAAACTATTCTATCAGGTGTGATTCATGAATTTCCAATAGTTTTTTCTATTAGAATTTATATGTTAATGCAACTTGTGTACGAACTGCTTGACCATTTTTACCGTCAATAGTTTCACGTTTGAACCAACCAACTTCAAAACCTACATCCATATTGTTTACAGGGCTGTAGATAATGTTACCCATAACTTTTTTGAATTGGTTAGATATTCTTGTTGTGCCGCTCAAAGATGACAGAGTACTCTGTGCCATCCCTGGACTAAAATCTGACACATGAACTCTCGTGTAGCTTGCCATCAAGTTTGTACGGAGGTTATCTTGCCAGTAGTGTTCATAACCAACAATTCCGTTATAAGCTCTTTGAGTCTCAAACTTACGTTGCGTTATATCAAAGTATGCCGCTTGTCCATCTAAATCGTAAATATAACGGCCGATACCATCACCACCGTTGATTTGACCATACACACCGCTCTTACCAACTGTAACGAGTCTACCACCGATACCGATACCCCAGGCTGTAGCTTTTGCACTATAATCTGTCGTTGGAGTGGAAATTCCTTCAGTTACATACTTAACAGCTAATTGACGTGCCACACCGCGTAATGCCATATGTCCAGCACTTCCTGTCCATTTTACTTGCGCTGTTACATCAGGAACGGAAGAAGTACCGGCTGAAGCACCAGTTCCATTGTTGGAACTTATGCTATTCAAACCTGAGTTACCAAACATATTACCTGCGTTGTTAAGGGTTCCATCTTTTGAAGTGTAATCGGAAACTGGCCTTTCTAAAGCAATCATAAGTTTCACGCTTTGAGCTGGATTCATTGTGTAACGAACTTGCGGCTGACGCATTGTGCCGTTGTTGATACCGTTAATATCAACGTTTGTGCCAAGTGAATCTTGATCTCCAAACACTGTTGCAGTATGCCCCGCTAACACACCCATGTATTCACCATAAGCATGACGAAGACGTGGATGATATGTGCTACCTGCTCCTGCGGTACCACTACCACCAAAGAAGTCTATCTCAATAAATGTGTTTAGATCGCCTCTAGCTGTTTGTGTCGTTGAAGCAAAGTTAATTCTAGACGCACGAGCGAAAACAGAAGTATTTCCTGATTTGGAAGCAGCTGCGTTAATTCCTTTAAGAGGTATATTTCCAACGCTGAGTGCATCACCCATCTGTGGCCCATTTTCATAAACAACGTCTCCACGAGCAAATCCGCCAATTTTAATGGCACTGCTTGTGCCTGGTATAGAGATATAACCTGTTGGCCATGGCTTTGTATTTGTCGCTGGCATGTCTGAACGCTTAGCTGAAGTTGCAACTTCTTGTCTTGCAGCAGCTACTGCTGTTTGCCTTGTTGTTTCTTCAGATTGTTTTTGCACTGTTTCCATTGTGGAAACTTTTTTATTTAGATCAAGGATCTGTTGTTGTAAAGCTGCGATTTCTTTTGATAATTCTGCACCAGCTTGTGAAAGCTCAGCGCCAGCTTTATCTTCTGCTTGAGCAGACGAAAAAACTAGAGACGCACAAACAACCGTTGAAACAAGCAATGCTTTTCGAAAAGCAGATCTCTTTTCTGCAAAATGACTCATGAAAAATACTCCCTATATAATCTTTAGTTAAATTTTTATATAAAAATATTGAAAAGTAAAGCTTATCTATGCGGTTCTGACAAACTAATTTTAACAAATGGATTTTCTGAGGGAATTTTGTCACACTTTAGCCATGTATTAAATCCAAGAGCAAAATTTCCATCGAGTCTACTGGACCTAATTTCAAAACGATTAAGTATAAAACGTGCAAAAAATTGAACATCTAAACCGCTATAAAAATAGGTAAGACGCTCAAGAACAGGCAAATGCGACTCATGAGGTTTTTTATTAAGACTATGAATGGGAAGAAAAGAGCAATATTGATCCCAATTGAGGGGACCAATAGCAATCGTTGCAGACGCCACTTGATCCCAACTCATTTTTCCTATTATAAGGTTGGACCCTAATACATTAAATTGCCCTTCTTTTGAGCCAATAACGCTAAACTCAAAAGGCCTTGCTTTCACCCATCGCCCTTGAAATTGTTCCAACACAGCAGGGACCTTAAAATAACTACGAATTATTCTTATCAGTCCTGCTGATGAGTGTGACCTCTTCCACAATAAATCTCGATAAGTCAATAAAATACTAGGATCTAACTTTGATTCATTTAAAAGAGGAATGCTGCTAATTCCTGAAAGCTCTAAAACAGTTTTGCCAATTGGAGATTTCTCAGGAGATTTTTGAAGGAGGCCTGGAATATTCTTTTTGCGAAATCTATGCCACAATGAAGCAAAACGATGATTAAATATATCAAGAAAATCCCGAAATGCAGTGTCTTTTATACGTGTTCTTTCAATAACAGTCTCTGTGTATGGGGTCGGCAAAGGCCCCACAATCCCTGCAATACTTAAGAAATTAATCCATAAGATAGGTTTTTGATCAGAAGTTTCTTGTATGGAATCTAATTCCGTCGAGGGAACGGCAAAACTGACCCTGGATTTAATTCGAATAGCTTCTTTATGCGGATCATCCCCCTCTCCAAGCGGAGTGGATTCAGGATCAAGAGTTTCCAAGACTTGAATTGCTTGATCAAAATCAAACTCATAAACATGTTTGATCAGCGCCTCTTTTACAGGAGGATTTTCTCGCCAGGTAATGGATGCCATCTCATGTACTCATCTAAGTGATTGGTTTTAAACATACTGAGTTCGATAAAAGAATTTACAGACACATTAAGGGCAAAGTAATGCCTTAAAACAGAAGCCAATAGAAAACTTGCATCGCCTCCCCCCCTTGGCACATTCATATCAAGAGAAATATGAATGCCATTAACAAAACCACGCCATGCTTCACTGCCAAAACGACGCGTACATTTTTTAGTTTGAAGCTTTTGAATATTTTCTATTTCATAATGACGATCTGAATGGAGTGGGCCTGCGTATAACTTAAGACTCTCTTTAAGGACTTTTACAGCCTCTTCTCCACCTGTTAAGGAAAGATGATTCACTGATAATTGCGAAATTAATCGCCATAATGTTTCACCATCACTTGGGGAATAAGCTTGCGGAACAGGTTTTTCCAAACAAACAATACGGCTAATGGGCACCGCTTCTTCGATTTGTAACTCTGCCCCTGTTGGAATTTGCTCTGCTAAAAAACGATTCGTACATAAAGTCTGCGCATAAATAATATGATGCGCTGGCAAAGCAGGATTGAATTCCAAATCGACAAAAGTTAAATGAATATCCGTTCCGGGAACATCTCTTAACTCAGCTGGAGACCGCTTCGCAACCCAGTAAATTGCATCCTTATTGGAAACTTTTTTGTGATCAAAAGAAAAATATGGGGAAAAGGTTTGAGGCTCTTCTCCCCCCTCAACGGCAGCAGACACCTTTAAAACACTGAAGATTTCAGTCGTTTTCTCTCGCCTTTGATCAGGGACCAAACGATAGCTTACTTTCCTTTTTGTAAGTCTTTGTGGCTCTGTTGTTTTTGGGAAAAGATTAACGATCGGCGTACACCCTAAAAGAAAATTATCTGGCTTCATATCTTTTTGCAAAAGATCTTGGACATTTTTAAGTGAAATTAAAAGCTCAATCGTGTTGGTTTCCATCGAAACTTTTTCTTTTATCTTATTAAGATGGTTAACCTTAAAAAATAGAAATTTTTCAAGGAAATGAAAGTATTCTTGTAAAAGCTGATAGGCGTGCGTTGTATGCTCTGAAAGTGGGAGAATCGCATCATCTCTCTCAAAACCAACAGGCTGGAGAGAATCTTTTGGCAAGGGGTAAGCTGTTTTGCCATCGACCGAAATAAATACACCAGCTGATGTTTGAGCGAATAAACTTTCATAAATCGCTAAACTGAGAACTCTCTCCCCCCTGATATGAAATTGAAGTGAATCAACATCCAGATCAGAAAATTCCAAATCTCCCACACTTTCGAGCGTTAAACGAAGGAACCATTCATGTTTTCCAGGGGCACTTTCTGCATTATAGTGACTTCGTGAAATAATATCTGTTTTGCTAATTCGAATGGGCCACAAAGTTACCGGGTAAGCTGTTTGGAATCGACACGCTACGCCTTGTTCAGCGTATGTAAAAAGCTGAGATCCCTTTGCGACAGAATAACCAGTCGTTAATTTTCCCTTTGTTGGATCAACCTGAAATTGAGCGATCGTCATCGCCGGCAGCGGATTAATTAAATGAGGGTATATAACATCTAAAAGAGCCGAAGCAATTTGAGGAAAACGTTCATCAATCTCCTGACTCAGGCGGGCCGAAAGGAAAGCAAAAGATTCCAAAAGTCTTTCGGTATGGGGATCAGGAGACTCTTTATTACCTAACTCTAGACGTCTAGCTATTTTTGGATGTTGTTTTGCAAAAATGCTGCCTGCGTTACGAAGATAACGCATTTCATTATTATAATAGCTTAAGAAACGATCACGCGCACTTTGAAACACAAAGGAGATCCTGATAACGGCAATTTAATTAAAATTATATATTTTTATGGGAAAGAAGCAAACTGTATTTAATAGTAAAGGACCACCGATATTGCTTATTAAACTATTTTTTAAATTTAAAGACAAAAAAGCAGCTCTAATCGGGCTGCCTTTTAGATCTTTAGAAATTCTAATTTTTCTTTGCAGCTGTAATCGTTTCTAATACAGCTGGATAGGGCGCCAGAACACTAGTAACCATCCCTTGCTCTCCCACACTTAAAGAAGGAACAAAAGTCGAGAAAAACTCTATAGCTTTTTCTTTCATAAACTGCTCATTAGAAACTAATTGCCTTAAATGTAATTGTGAGGCTTGTTTTGTTCTTTTTAAATAGAGACAAATAAGCTCGGGATGAGGATAAGCTTCCACAAGCGCCTCTGCTGCATCTAAAGAGCTTTTCGAATCAATTATGAGTGCTTTATACAAAGATAAATATGACTCGTCACGTGCCTTTGGATTTTTTTTAACGAAACTTCTAAGAAAAGTTGGCAACAACTTTCCTTGCCTAATATCTTCAATCACCCCATCTACATCAGATGGCATTTTATAAGGTGGTTTAACTACAATAGGTTGAGGGATTGTTTTTTCAGTTTCTGGTTTGGCAGATACGGGCATAATATTTGCTGATACTCCACCTAAACTATTAGGTATATTAGAGGGATAAGAACGTTTCCATAGAGTTTCTCTAAAATTCAATTGGATCTTTCTTACAGTCTCTAAGTTAGTTTGTGCAGTATCAACGAAACTCCTAATTTCTTCAAAAATCCTTTCCGCTCGCAATAATAAGCTCTCAATTTCCTCTTTTGGACAAGGATCTTTTTCTAAAAGAGATTGCGCTTTATTTGCTAAAAAGATACCAAGATCACTTTTCATTTGCCTTCTTAGTTGGGACAAAGGAGTTTTATCTCTATCAGCACTTTCACCAAAGGCACGAGTCATCCTTGTCTCTAACAACTCTATTCCTTCTTCTAAATGATTAATTGACTGATCAATCTTTGTAGACTCAGCAGAGACTTCTTTGCATAATAATCCTGCCATAGTCATTTTTATTTCTTCTTTTTGTTTTTCAGCTCCTCGAAAACCATTTTTTTCCGCATCTTCTAATAATTGAATCGCTTCTTCGAAAACTGGAAACCCACCCTTTAAAGGAAGATTCTGCACACTTATACACAAACGAACTGCTAGCTCGTATTGAGTCTCGCCTTCTATGGTTTGTGCATGGCGTATTGCTAAATCATTCTCTTCTTTAGCTTCGCGATTTTTATCGTATGACGAACGGGGTTTCACCTCCTCCTCTTCATCACAAAACAAACCAACTCCTAACTCCTTATCTGTTTCAGGTTCCCATGCTTTTGCAGCTTCTCTCCTTTGGCTGATATAATCCTGACACACTTTTAAAAAATCTTTATATGCTGCTATTTTTGCAGGTGTAGATTCTGCCTCAGCTTCTTTACCGCTTAAAACTTTAGGTGCGTCCTCTCCCTTTTTGGCTGGAACAAATTTTTCCCTAAACGCAAGCATTGCTTGTTCAAATTGCCCTTCGGGAGTTTTAAGAAAGTTTTCATCAACCACAACCTCTTTATCTGAGCCCCAACGACCAAATCCGCCCCATGGATCGTTATCAGAGTACATACTTAGGCTTTTAGGATAACGCCGATCACTTTCAGGAGTGTAAACCCCTCCTGTTAAACAAAACCGGCTATTTGCGGGTAGTCCCTGTGCCCCATAAGGGTAATAAAAATTTGCAAAACCTTGTGCATGTTCAAATCTTCCCAACAGAAAGCATGGCTTTCCACTGCGTTGATAAAGCGAAATTTTTGAACCACTGGTTGGAAGATGAGCAATAATCTTTGCATCAGCTCCTATCCAAAACTGATCAAAAGTAATCACCGTAAAGTTTGTTTTGGCTGTAATGTTCAAAATACCTTTGGAATAAACAAGCTCAGCTTCGCCTTCCTCTATTTTTGGATCAGAAGGAAGGGTATCTGAAGGTACGTCTTTAGCCTCATACGGTTCTTTTGGAGGATAAAGAGTATTAAAAGAAGCATGTGTTGAAAGATACTTTGCCTTTCGAAGATTTGCTTTTACCTTCTTTAAGGCATCAAAAGCAGTCTTTAAAATTCCCTGACTATGCAACTCACTTCTTTTGGTTCTATAAAACCCGCGCATACCAGCAAAATCCATAGATTGCATTGGAACGTTTACTGCGCTCTCTAGATCTCTGCAAAGATCCTGATATATTTTAGTCTCTTTCTCCGCTGTTTGCAGTTTTCTCAAATGATCCATGGTTTCTGACAAAATTTTAATAAGATTTTTATTATTCACGAATGGAGATGTGTAGGTAGGCAATCCTAATTTTCTGATCCCTTCTTCACATTCTTTTATGGATTCCTCTTCTAAGTCTTTTATAAGGCTAAGGTTTGGAGATTTTAAGCCCCAAGGTCTTGGTTTAGGAAAGATAACCAAAAGAGGTTCAGGCCACACATCCGCCAACGCAAGATTGTCATAATCCTCTTCCTTGCCATAATAAAAACTAGAAACGACGGGGGAGATGGTGCCGAGTTTATCTAATATTTCTTGATCAGTTAAAGCTTGTGAATCTTCTATAAAATCTTGGGGACCTTTACCTCCTAGAGAAGTAATTTTGTTTTTCCATGCGAATAACGGAGATTTTTCTTTATTACTTATAAAAAGAGTATTATCCGCCCTTTTAATAATTAAGGTGCCATCCGATAAAATAATTCCCATAGGCCTAGAGCCTTTTGAGATACAACAGGGATTCCACACATAAGACTTAAGTGTAATTGATGGTACATTCGATGTATCCACCTGCATAGGATAATGATAAGCCAAAGTGTCTCTGACAATTTTACCAATTGAGCTCAAAGCTTGCCGTAAGCCAGTATTATCAGCCTCTTTGTCCGCCGTGGACTTCAAGGGGAAATCTGGATCTTGTAAACTTTTCGCAAGTTGATTCCATATTTCCAATCCTCTATCCATCAAAGCAGGCGTGAACCGAGTTGAAAGAGATCTTAATTCATCTTGTAAACCAGCCGTTTGATTACCCTTACCAAATTCTCTATTTAATCTGGGTAAAATGAAATTATTGCTTAAAATAATTCGTGCATAATTAAGATTATTGTACTGTTGCCAATTGGCAATCATTCTTCCTACCGTAAAATACTGCTGCGCTATAGTAAAATGATTATCAATTTTTTTATCACTGTCTTTGGCTGTCTTATAATTCCTCTGTAAATCCAAATTGGACGAAGATTGGTAGTCCATTTCTGTTAGCATGCCTAAAAATAGATACGCATTTTCTAAAATAACTTTTTCTTCCGGAGGGGTTTTTATTGTACGAAACCCATTTTTCCCGCCAGTTGATAAAAAATAAAAGAGAGCTCTTCGCCTTTTCTCAAGATCTTCTGACGAAATCCCTTCTGCTGGTAGCGAGCACAGGGTTTGAATATGTTCCTTTAGGTTCGCAATTTTTCCTGCTTTTTTCTCTTTTAAGTATTCCTCCCAATAATGATTATCTGCAGCATTGGCTATAAAGTTGAACAAACATAAAGCGATAATAAGATACCTATACAATGGCATTGCAGATCCTTAATTTAAAATAATAGTTAAGAAAATAAACTAAATATACATCATAAATATTTATATACTTAATCGCATAGACACTACTGCGAAAAATTACAAACGTCAATAAAAAAAGAATAGTATTTGGAAATGATAGTCTAGGTATAGATGCTACAAAAAAAGGCAGCCCCACGAGGACTGCCTTTTAATTTTGAAAGAAAGAAAATTATATTATGCTGGTGTAACGGGTGTATCGCGTCTTTTTTCAGCAATACGTGCGCTCTTTCCTGTACGACCACGAAGGTAATACAATTTCGCACGACATACATCACCATGACGTAAAACTTCGATACGAATATTTGGTGAGTAAAGTGGGAAAACGCGTTCAACACCCTCTCCATAGGAAAGTTTACGAACACGGAAAGAAGAGTTCAGACCACGATTTTTACGGCCGATCACAACACCTTCAAAAGGCTGTGTACGCTCACGTTCACCTTCCACAACTTTTACCAAAACTTTTATGGTGTCACCTGGACGAAAGTCAGGAATAGCCTTTCCTTCGATAAGCTTTTTTAAGTGTTCAGCTTCAACTTGTTGCAATAAATTCATTTTATACTCCTGGCGTGCTAGACCCTAAATCTGGCCTAACGGATTTACTAAGTTACGCTTTCCAAAATAAGGTCCACGTTCCGGGGTTTCACTGCTAGTTTATTATGCCTTGCGGCATATTACATTATGGTCACCCAACGCAGAATTTCGGGCACGACCTTTCCTTGCCAATTTTGGTCCTCAGTTTACTGAGAAATTTTTAATAAAGCAAGCTTTTAAGAGTCTGCTCCCTTAGCGTCCGATGGAATTTTATAAATGATTTCCTGTTGGTGGATGAAAAAAAGGCAATTATTGGCTTTATATGTGGGTGTTTTGGGCACTGTTGTGGCCTTTGCGGGGCCCACCTCGAACCCTAAAAATGATCGCCCACCCCAAACCGCCGCCTCAACAAAACCTTACCTTTTCCCTTTTTATCGCCTTTAAAAAGGCTTACAAAGTTCCAATCTCTAATATGGGTTCCACCCCATAAAAAAGCAGTTTATACCCTTTCTGCTTCAAACTCTCCGGGTTCGTTGTTTTTCGGGATCTCGGTGCTCATGTATTTTATATACACTGCTCTCCATGGTCCTTCAAACGCCTGCCCGGCTTTTGAAGCTCTTCGGGTCTATACTTTAGACACGCGCGTATCTAAAATTAAACATGATAAACCCTTGTCAATATGTGGACAAAGGCGGCTTTAACAGCCAGTTTCGGACCCGGCACGATCCGGGTCTGACTTACCTCCACAATCAAACGTAAATCAATAATATTAATATATTATTAAAAAGTGATAATTTTTGTCGGCTAGTAAAGAGCCTATTCTCAATAATTCTCTATTTTTGGGTTTCGGAATGCATGTTCTGATAGATTTCCCACAAGTCAGGGCGACGCTCCCTTGTTATTTTCTTCGCTTGGCTATGGCGCCAAGCTGCAATTTTTTTATGATCACCTGATAATAATACCTCTGGCACCACCTTACCCTGCCAATTTTGAGGCTTAGTGTATTGAGGGAACTCCAAAAGATCAAGCTCAAAACTTTCAGATTCCAATGATTCTCGTTTGTTAACAACCCCTGGAAGCAGACGCACACAAGCGTCCATAAAAGTTAAGGCAGCCATCTCTCCGCCTGACAGGATATAATCACCAACACTGATTTCGATAAGTCTTTTTTCGTCACGCCATTTTTCAATGACACGATCATCTATCCCTTCATAACGACCACACAAAAGAATACAACCCGATGGATTATTATTGATGAATGAACGCACCCTTCGTTGACGAAGAGGCTCTCCTCGAGGCGTTAAATAAATAATTGCAGGCTTTTCCATAGGGTATCTATCATAAGCATAATTAAGGGCAGCATCGACAACATCTGCCTTTAACACCATTCCAGCTCCGCCGCCTACACAGGTATCATCAACCGTCTGATGTTTATCGTTTGCAAAATCACGGATATCAACTGTCTCTAACGACCATAACCCTTCCTTTAATGCCCTACCTGCAAGCGAGCACTCCAAAGGACCAGGAAACATTTCAGGAAAAAGTGTTAGAACAGTTGCCCGCCAATTTTTCACGATAATAAAAAGCCTGAATAGATATAAAGCTCCTGTTTTTCTAAATCAATTTTTATAATTGAATCATTTGAAAAAATAGCCGTTATAGGCTTTGATCCTTCGATGGGCGATATTTCCAAAAAATCACCCGCCCCTGCATTTTGAAGCGCTTCAACTGTGCCAACCACAGCGCCTGCTTCATCGAAAACTTTCATACCAATTAAGTCTTCGTGGTAATATTCATCTTCTTCTAAAGGAGGGAGTTGGTCTTTGTAAATAAAAAGCTTAGTACCTCTATAAGTTTCAGCTTGATTACGGGTTATACACCCCTCAATCCTTGCTAAAACTGTCGTGGCAGATTTTAAATTCTCGATATGAATAACGATAGGCGTCATATCCTGACGAATCAAAGGACCATAGGCCACTAAATCCTCAGGATACTCTGTGAAGGTGACAATCTTTACCCACCCCTTGATGCCATGAGCAGCAACGATTTCACCTAAACAGACAAGATCTTTGGTGCTCATAATCTTAAAGACAATAAACTAAAATTACGCTTCAGCCGCAGCTGCTTTTGCTTCAGCTTCTGCTTTCATGCGCTCTTGTGCTTTTTTCTTTGGAGCTGCCTGTTGTGGTCTAACTTTTTGCTCTGGTTTTGGCGCTAAATTCGCATAACCTAAGAATTTCGCAACACGTTCTGTTGGTTGCGCACCAACAGATAACCAATATTTAATGCGTTCTGCATTCAAAACAACTCTGTCTGCATGATCTGAAGCCAAAACTGGGTTATAAGACCCAACTCTTTCGATAAACAATCCATCACGTGGACTTGTTGCTTCTGCAACAACGATACGATAGAAAGGACGCTTTTTAGCTCCCCCACGTGCAAGACGAATTTTTAATGCCATTTTTATACTCTCCCTAACAATATTACTTCTTAATATTAACGTCCAAAAAGCCCGCGCAGACCTCCGCGCATTAGCCCTTTTTCTCCCATTTTACCCATTTGCTTCATCATCGTTTGCATTTGCTGAAACTGCTTTAACAAGCGGTTCACATCAGAAACCTCCATCCCACACCCCGCAGCCACGCGGCGCTTTCGAGATGCGTTCAAAAGACGATAATCTTTACGTTCTTTTTTTGTCATCGAACGAACGATTGCTATCTGACGGCGTATCAAACGATCATCCAGGCCAGCTTCTTGAATTTTGTCTTTGATCTTACCAACACCTGGTAAAAAACTCATCAAACCAGACAGTCCACCCATCTTTAACATCTGTTCCAGGTGCTTAGCCATGTCATCTAAATCAAAATGCCCTTTTTGCATTTTTTTTGCAAGCTTTTCAGCATCTTCTTGATCAACAACTTCCGCCGCACGTTCAACCAGGCTAACAATATCGCCCATATCCAAAATACGTCCGGCTATGCGTTCGGGCTGAAAAACCTCAAGCTGATCAACTTTTTCGCCCATACCCATGAACTTAATAGGACAACCCGTCACGGATCTCATCGAAAGCGCAGCACCACCTCTACTATCACCATCAACCCGAGTTAAGATCAAACCCGTAATACTAACCTTTTCATGAAATCCCTTGGCAATACTGACAGCATCCTGACCCGTCATTGCATCAGCAATTAAAAGCGTTTCAATAGGCTTTACTAACGCCTTAAGCTCTGAAACCTCTTGCATAAGATCTTCATCAATATGCAAGCGCCCAGCTGTGTCAAATAACATAACATCAATACTCTGGCGTTTGGCTTCCTCTAAGGCACGCTTAGCAATCTCTTGAGGCTTTTGTCCTTCAATAATTGAAAGTGTTGGGATGTTTAATTGACGCCCCAAGATTGCAAGCTGTTCTTGTGCTGCTGGGCGATAAATGTCAACTGAAACCATCAACACAGACTTGTTCATTTTTTCTTTTAAAAAACGTCCAAGCTTCGCTGTTGTCGTAGTTTTTCCAGATCCTTGCAGACCAACAACCATAATCGAAAACGGAGAAGAAGCTGAAAGGTTTAAAGGTTCCGCTTGTCCTCCCAGCATCTCAACCAAATGGTCATGAACAATTTTTACAACCATTTGTCCGGGAGAAATACTTCTCAAAACCTCTTGACCAATAGCTTTTGTTCGAACCTGTTCGATAAACTCCTTAACAACCGAAAGCGCTACATCTGCCTCAAGTAACGCAATTCTGATTTCACGCATTGCTGCATTAACGTCATCTTCGCTTAAAAGGCCGCGCCCACGAAGCTTATCAAAAATGCCAGTTAATCGCTGAGAAAGGGTTTGAAACATCTAAAATCTAATGCGCTTTAATTTAAAGTAAACAAATAGTTTGAATGGGGATAATAATTACTTAGAGATATTAGAGAAATGCGATAAAAAACACAAGGATTAGTGATAACCCATTGCTCTTATATACTCTCAAAAAACAAACAGACCTTAAAATTCTATTTCAAGGTCCAAGCATCCGGAGTCGCAAACAAAACACGAAGAAGCTGATTATTCAAAGCATGGCCTGAGTTAATTCCATGAAAATGCCCTACGATTGTAACCCCAGAGAGAGCTAAGTCACCAACGGCATCCAAGACTTTATGACGAATAAGCTCGTCTTTCGAGCGAAGGCCGCCTTCATTGATGACTTTCTCATTTTGAATCACAACAGTATTTTCTAAAGAAGCACCCTTTGCAAGGCCTGCAGCCCAAAGCTTTTCTGCATCCTCATAAAAACCAAAAGTTCTCGCATCAGAAAGCAATTCTGAAAAATCATCAATCTCAAGGTCAAAACTAAACTCAACTTCGTCTACTAAATTTTCTAGGCGATCATGGCCGTCAAACTGCACAGAAATTACACGACCTTCACCAGGAACAAATTCAGCCGACGCATTTCCATGCGTTACTTTTACTGGCTTTAATATCCTTAAAGTGGGAACGTAAGAATCTTGAGTTTGAACTCCAGCGCGATCAATCATCTTTGAAAATGCCGCCGAGCTACCGTCCATGATCGGCACTTCAGGGCCATTCACTTCGATGATTACATTGGTAATGTTAGCACCCGATAAGGCTGCAACAACATGCTCAATAGTGCTAACAGAAACTCCATAAGAATTGGCGATCTTAGTGCACATCATGGTATCAACAACACTATCATAACGTGCTTGAATTTTATTTTTGAAACTTGCAATGTCTGTTCTTATAAAGACATAACCCGTACCTTCTAACGCGGGGCATAATGTCAAGGAAGCAGATTTTCCAGAATGGACACCCACACCGACGCAGCTCACACTTTGCGCAAGCGTTCTTTGTATAACCTGGTTCTGGCTTAGTGCAAAAGGCGCACAGGGTGCCGCTTTTGATGGACCATAAAACGCAGTCTGCACGGATGTAATCCCAAAATCTATTGTCTCTATCTTAAATTCTTATGCTTTTGCATCCTAAATTTCAAGAAATGGTATGTTACAAAGTGTGACAAGGTGTTAAGCAGATCTAAACGTTAGCATTGAAATCAATATAAAATTTCAACTGCAAAAAATGAAATAATGAACTATAATGTCCCTGTAAATTAATGATAAAGGAGAACTAAGATGTTTTCAACACACCCTCACCCAATATTTGCTCATCCTTCCATAAAAATGGTTCCTTAAGGAAATTTGAGCATTCTACACACAACTAAATACGACAATGTTTTTGTAAATGTTGTCGTGTTTTTTTGTGGTATTGACATTTACCAAGGAAATGTCTGAATAATCCATTAAATTTCTTAATGGGTTTTAATTTTTTATGATTGACGCTATTGTTTCATTGAAAGAACTTCAAACTCAAGCAGAAAATCTTGCAAAAATTGTCTCAAAGGCTTGCTGTATCCTTTTATGGGGAGATATGGGAGCTGGTAAGACAACGTTTTCGAAAGCCTTTATTCGCTACCTCTTAAAAGATATAAATGCGGAAATCCCAAGCCCTACCTTTACTTTGGTGCAAACATATAACGCCGATCAAGGCGAGATATGGCATTCAGATCTTTATCGCCTGAAAAATCCTGAAGAAATTTTAGAACTGGGACTATTGGAAGCCTTGAGGACATCTATTTGCCTAATAGAATGGCCAGATCGATTACAAAATTATCTCCCAAATCATCGAATTGATGTATACTTAAACATAGTTGATGAATACCATCGATCTTTAAGGATAGAAAAAAAGACATGAGCGCACCGCGTATACAAAAACGAGATCAATTTTTACAAGCTCATTCACTAGAGCCAACGCAGCTAGCGTTTTTAGCAAGCGATATGTCTCTTAGGCAATACTACAGATTGCGCGCCCCTAAACGGGTTTTAATGGACGCACCATCTCCAGAAAATCCTAAACAATTTATTCAAGTCGCAGAATATTTACAACAATGTGGATTAAGAGCGCCCTCTATATTAGAACATTGCCTTGAAAATGGTTTCGTCCTTTTAGAAGACTTTGGGGATCATACTTTTACAAAAATTTTAAAACAACAACCTCAAAGAGAAAAAGAGCTTTATCAAACCTCTATTACTGTTTTAAAGCACCTTCATCAACATGCAACCGACAGACCCAATTTCATCCCCCCCTATTCAATCGAAAGACTTTTAATAGAAACAGAAATCTTTATTGATTGGTATTGGAGAGCAGCGACCGGAGAAGACCCAAAACTAAATATAAAACAAGAATTCCAATCTAGCTGGAAAAAAGCCTTTGAAAATTGCCCCATAACATCACAAAGCTTAGTCTTAAGAGACTTTCATGTTGATAATTTGATGATTGTCGATGAGCAAGATGAGATTAAAGGATGTGGGCTTTTGGATTTCCAAGATGCTTTATGGGGATCTATCGTTTATGATGTTGTTTCATTATTAGAGGACGCCAGACGGGATATAGCGCCGGCGGTAGCAGAAGAAATGTGGCAATATTTCTTGGATGAAATCCCTTTATCTGAACATCAAAATTACAAAACAGCAGCTACTATTTTAGGAGCAGGCCGTCATACCAAAATTATTGGTGTTTTCACCCGTTACGCTATGCGTCAAGGACGGAAAGATTATCTGTGTCACCTGCCACGATTATGGAAATATCTAGAAAAATGCCTAGCAATTCCTGAACTTCAAGAAGTTAAAGATTGGTTCGATTGCCATTTGCCAATCCATCAACAGAATATTCCAGTTCTTTAGATGCATCCTATTATTGATCAATGCATGATCTTTGCAGCGGGCTATGGAAAACGCCTAAAGCCTTTAACTGATCACACCCCGAAACCCCTGATCCCAATTGGGAACACAACGTGTTTGGATGAATCCATTCAAAAAATAACAAAGGCTGGCATTAAACAAGTTGTCGTTAACACGCACCATTTGGCAGAGCAGATTCACAAACATTTAGAAAATTATCCTTCTATCATTATCTCTCATGAGCCTGAAATCTTGGAAACAGGCGGCGGCCTTGTTAATGCATTGCCAAACTTTGATCAAAACAAGCCAATTTTGATTGTGAACGGAGATATCTGGTGGCAAGATGATAAAGACCCAATGTTATTACAATTAATGAATGCATGGGACCCAAACACCATGGACATCCTTTTATTGGTGGTCCCTAAAGAAATAGCGATTGGATATTTTGCAAAAGGGGATTATTTTTTGAAACCCGATCAGCGATTAGAATACCGCGGAAATCATGATTCTGCGCCTTATATTTATGGCTGCGTTACGATTATTAATCCTTTAATCATTCAAAATAATTTGCCTAAAAAATTTTCCCTTAAAATTCTCTTTGATCAGGCAGAAAGTAAGGATCGTCTCTTTGGCCATGTACATGATAGTGCATGGGGCGATATCGGCGGCCCTAAAGGGTTAGAAGACGTACGCAAAGAGATTCTCTCTTAACCAGAAAAAATCCTCCGTATTAGTAATTTATTAATAATTATAGCTTACCTTTAAATTATAAAATGTAGATCACCAAACACGGAGGAATTAAAGTGAAAAAATACATTAGTTACATCGCACTTGGCGCTGTATTGGCCATAAGCGGTTTTATGACAGAGGCAAATGCAGGTTTTGGCTTTAGCTCTCTAAAGCACAAAGCTATGAACGCCGTTGATGCCTGTAACGCGGGCGCAATGGCTTCAGACAAAGGTTTAACACTTGTTGATCAATGTTTGCCAGATGCTGAAACAGCTGCCAAGCATAAAGCGGGAGCAGCAGCTTTTTGGGGCGGCCATTGTCAAGGTAAAGACGCTACGACAAACCAAAGTGCTTGTGAAATTGCACTACCTGCATCAGGACTACCAGACGGCTTTGCTTGCGATGATGAAGCAGCCAAAAATCCTGATAAGAATGTCTTAGATAATTGTTTTTCTGCCGCTGGTTTAAAACAAAATGGTCGCTTTGCATGGGTCTTTTGGCATGAGAAGAACAATTGTAAAGGTTCAGGCAAGAAAAAGCCAAATAGCAAATACAAAAAACAATGTGCTGCTTGTAAAGCTGCATACGCTAAGATCGATACTATGAAAGAACCAGCAGCTCCTGTAGCTCCACCACCAGCAGCGGCTACAACTGAAGAGACTACAGAGGCAGCTACTACTCCTACTGAAGAAGCTTCATCTCCTGCAGAGGAAGCTCCAGCTGAGTAAAAGCAGCTAATCATAAAGGAGAGAGACTAAATCTCTCCTTTATAAAAAACTAGTAAACCCGTTTCTGCAAAGGAACGGGTTTTACTTCATCTGTTAGGGTATTCATATGCACAGAACGTGTATCCAGTTTAATCGCCTGTTTTTCATCCAGCCAGCATAATGAATGCTTCAACCAATTAATGTCATCACGTTCAGGGTAATCATCCCTTGCATGTGCGCCACGGCTTTCGGTTCGGTGAAGCGCTGAATGAAGCGTCACCGTTGATTGCGGCAAAAGGTTTTCAAGCTCTAACGCCTCTAAAAGGTCTGTATTCCAAATCAATGATTTGTCATTAATTTGAATATCAGTCATCATTTCACTGACATCTTTTAACTTAGTAATCCCTTCTTCTAGCAAAGATTGCTTTCTAAAAACCGCACAATGCTGCTGCATAGCCTTCTGCATTGAAAGACGAATATGACTTGTTTTTAAATTGCCGTTTGCATGGCGCAGTCTGTCAAAACGCTGAACAGAATTTTCCCCGTCACCTTTTTTCAAAGCTGGATGCGGTGAATGAGGTTTTATTAATTCAGCAGCTTTTATAGCCGCAGCCCTTCCAAATACAATTAAATCTAATAATGAATTCGTTCCAAGGCGGTTCGCACCATGCACAGAAACACAAGCAGCCTCACCAATAGCCATTAAGCCAGGCACAATAGTTTCAGATGAATCTTTAATCACCTGGCCGTGATAATTGGTTGGAATACCGCCCATATTATAATGAACCGTTGGCAAAACGGGGATG
Source organism: Alphaproteobacteria bacterium (assembly GCA_019749935.1). Classification (GTDB taxonomy): domain Bacteria; phylum Pseudomonadota; class Alphaproteobacteria; order Paracaedibacterales; family CAIULA01; genus CAIULA01. The sequence continues at coordinate 49,105 of JAIEPD010000031.1, read as the reverse complement.
GGTCCTTTTGTTGCATCAACGCCTGCAAAGATGCGTGCTGTATCAACAACGCCGGGAAGCCTTTCATGAACAAGCTTTGGGTCAAGATGTTCAACATGCAAATGAACATGATCCTTATGTTCGCCAACACCGCGCCCTTCTAGCAGCTCAATGGTGATCGCTCTACTGACAACATCACGTGACGCCAAATCTTTTGCATGCGGCGCGTAACGTTCCATAAATCGTTCAGCTTTTGAGTTGGTTAAATACCCGCCCTCACCGCGCGCACCCTCGGTTATCAAGCAACCGGCTGTATAAATTCCCGTTGGGTGAAATTGTACAAATTCCATATCTTGAAGCGGCAAACCTGTCCTTAACACCATGCCATTGCCATCCCCTGTGCAGGTATGGGCAGATGTGCTTGAAAAATAGGCTCGTCCATATCCACCCGTTGCCAAAACCACCATATGAGCCTGAAACCTGTGTAATGTTCCATCCTCAAGGCACCAAGCGATAACACCAACACACCTGCCATCATCGGTCATAATCAAATCAAGCACGAAATATTCAACAAAAAACTCAGACTGATGTTTTAAACATTGCTGATAAAGGGTATGTAAAATAGCATGTCCAGTTCTGTCAGCCGCGGCACAGGCGCGCTTTGCCATTGATTCACCCTGTTTGATTGTATGCCCGCCAAAAGAACGCTGGTAAATTTTCCCCTCATTGTTTCGTGAAAAAGGAACGCCCAAGTGTTCTAATTCAACCACTGCAGAAATTGCATTTTTGCACATATATTCGATTGCGTCTTGATCGCCAAGCCAATCAGAACCCTTGATTGTATCGTAAAAATGGTACCGCCAATCATCGCCATCCCCCATATTCGCAAGGGCGGCACTAATCCCGCCTTGGGCTGCAACGGTATGACTTCTGGTTGGAAAAACTTTTGTGATACAAGCTGTTTTAAGGCCAGCTGCACTCATCCCAAGGGTTGATCTAAGTCCAGCCCCACCCGCACCCACGACAATCACATCATAGGTGTGTTCGATAAAAGAATAAGCCCCACTCACAATGAAATCTCCAAGGTTTTTATTTTAAAGAGAAAGAAGAAAGCCAAAAGACATAAAATAAGGGCAAAGCATTTCATAGCTGTGAGAAGCACGTTCTTGCAAGAAGTAGAAACATAGTCATCAATGATGACTTGTAATCCAAGAGCTGCGTGGTAAACAGAAACCAGAATAGAAACTGCAATTAACGTCATAGCGTAAGACCCCTGAAGAACCACGATTAATTCATCATAATCAAGAGATCTTTGCCGGTAAAACCAGAACAACAAAAGGGGATAAAGGAAAACCAGAAACACTGCTGAGATTCGCTGAAAGAGCCAATGATGATGGGCCTTAAAGAGCATATGCTATCTCCAGCTTAAGAACAAAAATAAAGTTGATAGAAAGGAAAACCCAACAACAAACCAGCCTGAGGCATTCACCGCTAGCATAGAAAAACCATATCCTGCATCCCATACCAAATGTCTAATGCCGTTTCCAAAATGAAAGTTTCCAGAGAAAACAACCGCCCATAGTATAATCTGTCCTGGTAGGGTGTTTAGAAATGCAAAAGCCGCTAAGTAACATTCCTCATCTTGGCCTAGAAAGTATAACCAAAGAATCAAACCGATAATGCCCGCACAAAAGCCAATACCTGTAAAACGGTGCAGAATCGAAAGAACCGAAGTAATTTGCCATTTATAGACTTGTAAATGAGGCGATAGCGGGCGCTGTTTTGAAAGGCTCATGAAATCAATTTTACAAAAATTATTTGTAATGCTCAGTCTAGAAAGAGCAAAAGGAATGTGTCAAGAAGAGGTTTTGTGATAGAAAAGCGTATGAATCAAAATAATTCTCATTACGAAGTCATTATAATAGGCGCTGGGGCGGCAGGATTAATGGCAGCGGCCCAGGCTGGGAAAAGAGGCAAGAAAACCCTTTTGATTGAACATACCAATAAGATTGGTGAAAAAATCAGAATCTCTGGCGGCGGACGGTGTAATTTCACCAACCTTTACGCATCGCCCAATAATTATATCTGCCAAAATCCTCATTTTATGAAATCAGCTTTGGCTGGATTTACGCAGCATGACTTTATAAAGCTGGCCCAATCCCATCAAATTGCTTATCACGAAAAAACCTTAGGGCAACTGTTCTGTGACGGGTCCTCTAAACAAATCATCAATATGATGGTGAATTTATGCTATTCAAACGGTGTTGAAATTAAACTGAATTGCCAGGTAAATGACATCTCAAAAAATGATACTTTCCAGCTTCAAACGAATAATGGCACACTGACCTGTGATTCTTTGATTATTGCTTGTGGAGGATTATCTATCCCACAAATTGGTGCCAGTGATTTTGGTTACCGTATTGCTAAGAAATTTGGCCTTAAAATTATCGCAACCAGGCCAGCCCTCGTTCCGCTGATTGTTGCAGAATCAGAGCGTCATTTGTTTACATCCCTTAGTGGGGTTTCAAATCCGTCCATCGTTCATTATAAAAAGGCGCAATTTCCAGAAAACATTTTATTCACCCATAAAGGACTCAGTGGGCCTGCGATATTGCAGATTTCATCTTATCTAGAGAAATTCAATAATGAAGAGATCATCATTAATTTGCTGCCCAAAATAGACCTAAAGCAGCAATTTATCGATGATAAAAATAGTAAACAAACGCCCGCTAATTATCTAAAGACGTATCTTTCCAATCGGTTGATTGACACCCTAGCAACTCATCCTGATTTTCATAAAAGCATTACAGATTTAAAAAAAGAAAGCCTATTGGCAATTGCCGATAAATTGCACGCCTTTAAAGTCAAAATTGGCGGATCAGAAGGGTATCAAAAAGCCGAGGTGACCGCAGGCGGGGTTGATACTGACTTTTTATCGTCAAAAACAATGGCTGTTAAAACCATACCCAACTTATTTTTTATTGGCGAAGTCGTTGACGTGACAGGCTGGCTTGGCGGCTATAATTTCCAATGGGCCTGGTCGTCAGGTTTTGCTGCGGGGAATAATTGCTAGAATCAAAAGATTTTATTGTAATTTTAAGCCATAAATCTTATACATAGTAAAATAATTTTACTGCAAGTCTATACTATGATCAAAACCTTTACTGTTCGCCTTCTTCTCCTGTTTACGATCCTCTATTCCTTGCCCGTTACTGCAAGTGATGATCCTATCCTTGAAGGGAAAAGTCCCGAATTTGTTAAATATTACAATCTCGGTCTAAGATACGTAAGATTCGTCGATCAAGTCAGCTCATTAGATGAGGCGGACATTAAAGATCAAATTAGCATTTTATTTGCTGAAAGAATTTCAAAAATTGAGAATGGTGGTGAATTACTTTCTGCAGATTATCCCTCGCAACAAGCGCTATTGATGCAACTCATGAATGCTAAAACTAGCTTTGGAAAATGGAAACTTAGAGAAAAATCATTCCGTTTTATACCTTCTGCAGAAATAAGGACGACCGTTGTATACTTTGTCGGTGGCAGTGAAAACGGACTTTCGTTCAATACTTCAGCGACTTTAGTCTTTGATATTGATGATAGAATAACTGAAATTTCTGAAGCTTTTGCACCTTTTGTTGGGCCTTCGCTCTGAGAAATAGTGACTGTAGTGAAAGAAATCAAACTCTCTCATTAAAGAGAGAAAAAGTATGACAATCGTATAGCAAAAGTGGAATAGGAAGGTTGAACGATTTTTGTAACGGTGCCTGAGCGAACATAAGGTATCAGTCCCTTAACATCTTTATAACTTAATGTGCGACTTGCAGATTTTGAACGGTGTCCATGAAATACATATTCAAAACTTATTGTGTACTTATTTTTAATAAGATATTCAATTCCGCCCCCAACAGCTAAACCCACTGTCTTTTCTGTCATAGTAAATTCATTAATAAGTGTGGAAACTTGTGTAGAACTATTAGTAAGAATTTGCTGAGTTGTATGGGACCATTTAGCAATAGATGGGCCGACAAGTCCATAAAACATTGTCCGTTGAGCAGGCTTATATCCAAATTTAATCAAAGCATCTGTGTAAGACTGTAATTTAAACTGATGTAAAAAATAATAATTCCACTTCATCGGGCTTATCAAAGTAGTTTTACTAGCACCAGAATGACGCCAGCTCAACAGGAAACCAAGATAATAATTATCCATGACAGTTGTACCTAGCTCTAAACTAGGCGCTACTTGAAATTTTTTGCATGTTTGCTGTTGGGTAGATGAAAAATTATCACTTAAAAATCTGATTTTTAGGCTAGTGTCAATACTAGCATATTCTCCGGCAATACCCAGCCCAATACGTGTGTTTGATAAGGTCCGCGAAGCTGATGTTTTGTCTGTTGAAGCATACGCGTTATATACTTTACAGAAAATCAAAAAATAGCAAAATAATTTTATTGATTGTTTCATTTTATCTTCTATTCAAAATATTCTGCAAAGCTAAGAACATTGCATTCTGTAAAACATTCAAATTTAGGCCATTTTTAACGCAAATGAAGGTATCGTTTGATACCTTCATCTTTTATAAATATAGCTGTTAACAGATTATTTTCTGCGGCTTACTCTTTGCCTTCCTTCTTTTTAAAACTAGCTTTTGGTATTACAGAGCCACCGCCCCCAGCAGATTTAGCTGCAGCTACTGTAGAATCAAGAACATCTCCGCCTCCAGAAGAGGTGGTTGTTGTAGGAATGACGGAACTTACTATCGGCTTACCAGCAGTAGAACTACCTGCGGCAGAAACTGTAGTAAGGCTTCCTCCTGCTGTAGTGCCTCCTGAAGAAGAAGGAGTGCCTACTACTGCCGCTAGCTTGCTCTGCAATAAGGCAAGCTTTTGCTGAGTCGCTTCTTTATCAATTGTCAACATATCATTTTCTGACGAAAGACCTCTAATCTTAGCATGTAGAGTAGAAATTGTTTTTTTCTCTTTTTCAACCATTTCTTCCCACTCTCTCGTAGAGTCGACTGAAGCGGATGCAATAGCCTGTTTCTTCTTTATTTCTGCTTTAAGTTTTTCATCTTTTTCTACTAGCTGCTTTTCTAGATCTTTAACTTCCTGCTCTTTTGCTTCCTTACCTAAGTTTATATTCGTTAGAGATGATTTAAGGTTCTCTATTTCTAAAGTAAGCGTATCTACCTCAAGACCGAAGTTATCAATATCCAGTTTATGCTCATTTTCACGGATCCTTCTCTTCTCTTCAGCTTCTTTGTCAAATGCTCTCTGCTCTAAATCTCTGCTAAGGCCAGCAAGCAGATTCTCCCTTCTCGCCCTCTCTCGAGCTATAAGGCTGTCATGAATTCCCTCAGCAGTACCCGGTGAAAGAAAGCTGAAATCATTATTACGCTGAATTTGAGTGCGTAATTGAGGTGTGGCTTGATTTGTTTTTATCTCATCTATCTGATCTTGAATTACTTTTGAAGGAGTATCCATCGCAAATCCAATTCCACTCGACAAAACTGTTGTGAAAAACAGCGTATACATTAATTTTTTATTCATAAATTATCTCCTTTTTATTTTATTATTTTTATTATTTTTTAATCTGATGATTTCCAGACAATCATAAAATAAATATCGCTGTATGTTTTTCACAAAACAACAGCTATCCCCCTTAAACTTATTTTCAAACATTCAATCTTTAGCTCCGGAGGATGGGTTTTTCTGCATGAGTTCCAAGATTTTCGATGCTAACTCTGCCTTTTCATTTGCTAATTTTGCGTTTTGCGCTAATAGCTCCACTTTTTCTCTTTCCAATGAAGTCTTCGCTTTTTTTATTTGCTCTATTTCCTTTTTTAATTCTTGTAAGGCAAGAGTGCTATTCGTTGTATTAGTCAGAGGTATCCCTAAAGCTGTTGCTAATGTTTGCAATATCTTGTTTCGGTCTTCTGTCATTTGGAGGGTGAATTTTTCTTCCAGCTTTGAATTCCCCGTTTCTAGCGCCTTACATTTTTTTTGAATTTTCTCATTCCGATCAATTAATTCTCCAAGAATCTCAGCTAGCGGCCCTCCTGTGGCGGCTGCCCAAGCTTGATCTGCAAGATGTTTTTGTAATTGATTGGCAGAAATAGTTGGATACATAGAAATAATCTCTCTCTGCATGTCACCACCTTGCAAATAGCATAGATAATGAATAATTTTATCCATTTCACCTTCAGCTGACGTTGGATCTATTGCGGCGTAAAGATCCTCTTCTTTAACTTTTTTCCAAGGGTTTACAAAAAATTTGGTTACTTTACCTGAGGGATTTATTTGATCGGATTCATCCATTTCACCTGATTCATTCATTTTATCTGCGCCATATATAGTATCAAGTTCAGGAGTAGCGCTTCTAGTAGGACTATTTTCTTCATTTCCTTCTACTGACACCTTATCAAATTGGCTTGGTGATTTATAACTGCTACTTTCTCCTAAAGATAAATTTTTAGATACACCAGGTGTATGAGGGTTTGTATCAGAAAGCAGGAGTATTGAAGAATCTTCATCGAGTTGCTCCTGCGATGGAAGCTGCTTCGCGGCTGACTGAACTTGTTTTTCAACCGATTCACTCGAGTTTATTCCTGAGTCGCTTCTAGATATCGCTCCAGAACCTTTACTTCTGAAGTCGTGGCCTCTCCCTCTGCCTCTCCCCCCCACTCTACCTGCAGCACTATTTCTTAGCGAGCCACTATTCAGGTAAGGTCTTTTGTGCTGTGGTGTACCCTCCTCTATTACTAGCGACTCGCTAGCTATTGCAGAAAGTTTACGTTTGGAACCCCCTTCACCATCACCATGCAGATTTGTTTCATTAGCACCACCCTGCACTTCAATTAACTCCCCCCCAAAGACATCAAAGCTGCAAACAATACCAGTCAAGAAGAAGACAATAAAAGAAAGTCTTGATATATTTGAAAAAATTTTAGATAAATTATTTATTATATTTTGATTCATTAACATAAGTATTATTAATTTAATATTTTAACCAACGGTAAAGTATCACCTTTTAAAAATTATGTAAAGTTGAATTGAGAAAATAATTTCAAAAAATATTTAAATAAATATTTAAATAAATATTTAAATAAATTGATTAAAAACGATGAATTTGTTGAATTATAGTGAGAATGATCTACTTTTCGAGATGGCCGCGCACGTTGATTGCATTATAGATCTAAATCAACCACACCAACATCATTGCGTCAAAAATCCTGAAGGTGGCACATAATGCAACAATGTGACCTTCATTTCTGTGAAAGGGGGCTCTGTTAAAAGATCTTGCAAAACTTCACGAATATCGAAAAGGTTTTCTTCCAAATTATCCATAACAAGAACTTTTGCAGGAGGAGTATTAACAGCTCTAAAGACCTTTTTCTGATTCCTTAATTTAGTTTCTTGAATAGAAAATGCGCTTTTTAAAAACCTTTTGGCTGTAACACCTTTCCCCCTTCCTTTTCCCTTTTTCTTTCCCATTCCTTTGGAACAAAGGATACCCTTGTTCAATGTTGAAAACCCTTCATAATGCGATAGATGAGAAAAATTCGTACTAAATATTATCCTTCTCCTCTTTAAAATCTCTTCTTTATATTCATTGGGATGTTTAGCAGAGGTCAACGCCAGAACAGAAACTTTTCTTTTTTTAGCGCCCTCTAATCTTTCAACAATTCCAGATTCCATCAACTCAAAGTTATTATCAATCAATGTTTCATCAACATCAGACAACCAAATATCGCCTGCTTTTAATGTGTCAATATACGGCTGAGCCTCATGAAAAGAGGTGACTGTGTGAATTGAAATTGATGTGGTGTCGAGGACTAAATCAGAACCTGCAGCATTAAGAATGCCCTGTATTCCATCAAACTTATTTTCTTTATTAACATTATGAGAAATAGAAGCAGATGAAAAACTTGCAAAGTCTAAGAGCAGATCAGCTTCTTCTGAGGAAGCACTTGCTTTAGCATAAAAAGAAAAACTTAAAAACAAGAAAATTAATAAGGAAAAACGGTTTAAAAAGATCATATACGCAAAATTAAATAGGTTGTTTTATAACAATCCTATCAGGAAGTTTATGATTAAATAAACTCTTTTGGATCCATTCCCAATTCTTGGATTTTTTTGCGCAAAGTGTTTCGATTAATTCCCAATACCTCTGACGCCTTTTTCTGATTGCCTGCAACCGCCTTTAACGTCACCGCCAAAAGGGGGCGCTCGACTTCATTCATCACAGTTTGGTACAAACCGCCAACAGGCAAATGCCCTTCGTGATCTTCGAAATATGCTTTTATAAAGGAATAAATTGCTCCGCTTAAGCCATTGTAGTTTTTGTCGTCTTTTTTTTGCATTACTTTTCTCTAGCAGAGCGTCCCATAAAATTCATCGATTAACTTTTTCATACCCGCAACAGATTCAACCTGATTCACAGCCATTCTGAAGTCTGTCGAATTTGTTAATCCCTTACTATACCAACCTACATGCTTTCGGGCAATCTTAATCCCTGTTGATTCTCCATAATGCAGCAAAATAGCCTCAAAATGTTCTCTGATAATCTGATACTGTTCTGAAAATGAAGGATCAGGAAGCGATGTTTGATTCTGCAAATAAGCACCCACTTGATTCACAAACCAAGGACGCCCATAAGTGCCGCGGCCAATCATAACACCATCAGCGCCGCTTTTGTCTAAAAGATTTTGGGCATCTTCTAGGGTGGTAACATCTCCATTACCAATAACAGGCAGAGAAACAGCATTTTTTACCTGACGGATAAATTCCCAATCAGCCCGACCATTATACAATTGGCAACGGGTGCGACCATGGATAGTAATCATTTTTATACCGCTGTCTTCTGCAATCTTTGCCAAACGAGGCGCATTTCGACTGTTATCATCCCAGCCTGTCCGCATTTTTAAGGTCACAGGAACCGAAACCGCCTTAACGGTTGCCTCAATAATTTTTGCAGCCAAGCTTTCATCTCGCATTAACGCTGAGCCTGCATAACCATTAACGACCTTCTTAACAGGGCATCCCATGTTGATATCAATAATCTGAGCCCCTAGGTCTTGGTTTAATTTAGCAGCCTCTGCCATCACCTCAGGCTCACAGCCGGCAAGCTGGACCGCCATCGGCTGCTCGTCCGCAGACTTTTCAATCATTTTGAGAGTTTGACGTGCGTGACGAATCATGGCCTGGCTTGCAATCATTTCTGAAATGACAAGGCCAGCCCCCATGCGCTTCACAAGGCGACGAAAAGGCATATCGGTCACCCCCGACATAGGCGCCAGAATAACAGGCATAGAAAGTTCAATAGGACCGATGCGAATGGTCATTTTTACACACTAACAGTAAAGAAATTCATCATCTTTTAAAGATTAGACTAGATTATACTTAAATCTATATTCATGCAAGGTTTTGAAATGGTTTATGTCTTGACAAGCCATAAAAGACTCTATTCATTAAAAAAAGCTCTCACCTTTTTCGATTTAAAAAACATGTCCGTTCATAATCAAAACAGGAAAATATTCGCGCTGATCGTAGCAGGTGGTCAAGGGAATCGGTTTGGAAGCGAACTGCCCAAACAATATTGCCAGCTAAATGGCAAGACAGTCATAGATCACGCCATCACTCCTTTTTTAAACCACACAGCAATTACTGGCGTTCAAGTTGTGATAGGCAAAGGAACGGAATCCTTATATGAATCATCCCTACAGGGCCTTAATCTTTTACCGGTTGCGTATGGCGGAACAACGCGTCAGGAATCTGTTTTCAGGGGATTAGAAGCTTTAAAAGCGCACAAACCCGACCTTGTATTAATTCATGATGCCGCCAGACCTTATATAACAGACGCTTTGATTAACCGTGTGGTACATTCACTTGATCATGCAAAAGCCTGTATTCCCGTCATTTCAGTGACAGACACGATCAAACGAACAGAAAATAATATTGTTAAAGAAACAATTGATCGCTCAACTTTACGTCGTGTGCAAACACCACAAGGTTTTTGCTTTTCTACCATTTTTTCTCTTCATCAGCAATTTTCTGACAACCCAACTTTTACTGATGACGCCCTTTTATGTGAAGCAGGAGGAATTCCTGTTCATTGCGTAGATGGAGAAGAAGAAAACATAAAAATAACTGTAACAAAGGATTTACCAAAAATGATTGATATACGCGTTGGAAATGGTATTGATGTCCACCAAATCGGCCCTGGTGATGGGGTGACCCTTTTTGGAGTATATATCCCTTGTGGATTCTCTTTAATTGGTCATTCGGATGCGGATGTCGGCCTTCATAGCATCACAGATGCGCTTTTGGGAGCAATTGCTGATGCTGATATTGGTTATCACTTTTCCCCCAAAGATGAACGATGGAGGGGCGCTGATTCTGAGCAATTCTTAAAACATGCCGCTGATAAGGTTCGTACTATGGGCGGGAAAATTAATCACATCGACGCAACCTTAATGGGGGAAAAGCCCAAAGTTTCCCCTTTGCGCGATCAAATGCGTCAACGCGTTGCTGAAATTTTAGAAATTGATATTAGACGTGTTAGCATAAAAGCCACCACGACGGAAAAATTAGGGTTTTGTGGTCGTGAAGAAGGTTTAGCTGTTTTGGCAAATGCAACTGTGATTTTGGGGTGATTATTGATAAAATCAATAAAAATGTTAGTTTTTAAGGAGGAACGATCATGAATTTTAGAATTGCTCTGCTTTTAGTGATAAGCTTATTGGGGGTATCTTTTCAAGCAAATGCTTTGCTCCCTGTAGATCCTCTTCCTCCAGATTTTGATAGAAGCACTGATGCCGTTAACACCCGATGGATAAGCATCTTCGATGATGGTATTGAGCGTATCACTAGTCAAGATGGTTACGAAAAGCATCTGCGTAATATGATTGTTCAAAATTACTATACTGAAGCCCCATTAATTTGTGCCATCATTACCTTTGCAGATTTAGGTTTATTATATGGAATCCCAGATCAGTATAGGACAAGATTTCAAGTTCATCGTACAAGCGACAATGCTCAATGCCGTGAACTTGAAAAGATTTTAGATACTCTATTTTCAAACATAGAGACACGTCTCTTTCATAAAGAAGAAAAATTAAATCTTTTTGATCAAACAAGGGATATTCTAACAGAGGCAATGAACTCAACTGACCCACTTATTAAATGGATGGCTTATCGAGCTGTGACACGCACAGCTGCCGATGAAGGAAAATTTGATGAAGCTAATATCTTTTCAGCAGAAGCTTTGAGAGATTTACCAGTACTCTATAAACCAAATGTTGAGAAAATGCTTCATTCTTTACAAACTAAGCACAATAACTCAGCCTCTTAAAAACCAAACATGAAACTGTTATCTTGTGAGTTATAATAATCTCTGTCAGAATTAAAAAATTCTCCCCGATAAAAGGAATTTATTTATGCGTCGCTTTAGAAAAGCTAAGATTGTAGCAACGTTAGGTCCCTCTAGTTCTTCTTTGGAAAAGATTGAAGAGCTTTTTAAAGCTGGCGCGGATGTTTTTCGTTTGAATTTTTCTCACGGGTCTCACGAAGACCACGAAGAACGCGTTCAAATGATTAGAGAGATTGAAAAAAAACTCAAAAGACCGATCGCTATCATGATGGATCTTCAAGGGCCAAAGCTTCGTGTTGGGACCTTTGCGGAAGGGAAAATCTATTTAAAGCCGAGCGAAAAATTCAGTTTTGACTTAAACCCAGAACCTGGAACCTCACAACGTATTTGCTTGCCTCATCCAGAGATATTTGCAGCCCTAAAACCGGATACAGACCTATTATTAGATGACGGGAAAATACGTCTTAAAGTATTGTCATGCAGCAAAGAAAGCGCTGAAACAATTATCATTAACGGTGGTGAATTATCCAACCGAAAAGGCGTTAATGTTCCAAGTGTTATGTTGCCAATATCGGCGTTGACTGAAAAAGACAAAAGAGATTTAAATTTTGGCCTTAACTTGGAAATTGATTGGGTCGCGTTGTCATTTGTCCAAAAACCTGAAGACATCCAAGAAGCCAAAGCGATTATCAAAGATAAAGCAAAGATTATTGCTAAATTAGAAAAACCTATGGCCATTCAACATCTAGATGACATTGTGCAGCTGGCAGATGCCATTATGGTTGCACGTGGAGACCTTGGCGTCGAAATGATGCCTGAAGAAGTCCCTGGTATTCAAAAGAAAATCATTAGAGCCTGCAGAGTTGCTGGAAAACCGGTCATTGTTGCAACACAAATGCTAGACTCTATGATTTATTCTCCCTCCCCAACCCGTGCGGAAGCCTCTGATGTTGCAGCTGCTATTTATGATGGCGTTGATGCTGTTATGCTATCTGCGGAATCTGCTTCAGGACAATACCCTGTTGAAGCCGTTGAAATGATGAATCGCATTATCTCAAAAACAGAACAAGATCGAGTCTATCGTAATATGATGGACAATAGCCATTTAGCGCCGTTGAAAACGGTTGCTGAAGCCATCACGACCTCAGCACGTCAAGTAGCCCATATTATTAACGCAAATGTTATTGTTACCTTTACTGAAACAGGCTCAACAACTCTCAGAGCAGCGCGAGAACGCCCTGAATCCTCTATTCTAGCATTAACTCCCAATTTGAACACCGCTCGTTTTCTTCCCCTTGTGTGGGGAGCGCATGCTGCATTAACAGAAGAAGTACGTACTTTTTCTGAAATGGTTGAAACTGCCTGCAGAATTGCTGTTGCTGAAAGATTTGCTGCTCATAATGATCAAATTATTGTAACGGCCGGCGTTCCCTTTGGTGCCTCTGGAGGTACAAATATCTTGCGTGTAGCACGTATCGAAAAATAAAAAGAGAGGAGATTTATATCTCCTCCCCCTTTGATTTACACCCTTTAAAATTTATTCTGCTGGAGCTTCAGCTGGTGCTGCATCTGCTGCTGGTGCCTCAGCTGGCGGCGCGTCTGCTGCAGGTGCTGCTTCAGCTGGTGCTGCGTCTGCTGCTGGAGCTTCCGCAGGCGCTGGAGCCGCTGAAGGTGCTGCCTCTGGCGCTGGAGCTGCTGGTGGTGCCGGTGCTGCTGCTGGTGCCGGTGCTGCTGGAGCTGCTGCCGCAGATGGTTTTGAAGAAGCTTGTGGAACAGCCACTATAACTGCTTGCTGAGCTTGTCCCATCGGAACAGCTGGAGCTTGCAGTGAACCTTGTGGAGCCATCTGAGGCATAAATGGCTGTTGAATAACCTGCGCCATTTGTGGTGGCAAAGCCCCGTTCTCACCCACATAAGGTGTAATTAACTGGCAAGAATGTTCGTTACAAAAATTAAGCGTTGCATTTTTTCTATCAAAAACAAAGATCGCTTTATCTTGTGAAAAAATTGCATATCGATCTTGTTGGCTTGCATACATAATGATAATCGCAATACCTACCAGAAATGTTGCACAGGCTAGAATTGTTGCTTTAAAATTCATTTTTATCTCCACTCTACAAAGGCAAACAAACAGTAAACTGCTTTTATATCTCTTTAGTTTATGTATAATGGAATAAGGTTAATATTTAATAAATTTATTAAAATTCGTTATGTTGTTTTTAGTAAGATTAGTGCTATTAAGCATCCTTTTTTTATCTAATACTTTTTCCCATCAAAACGTTGAAAGCCTTCTTCCTGCTTTTGAAAAAAGCATTCAATCCTCGATGCAAAAATGGGAAGCACCTGGTGTGGCCGTCGTTATTGTAAAAGATGGCCAGGTTATCTATGAAAAAGCTTTTGGCGTTTTAGAAATTGGAAAAGATAAAACCATAAATGAACACACCGTTTTCCCTATTGCTTCTTTGACGAAAACTTTTTTAGCAACTTTAATCGCTCAACTGGTTGATGAAGGCAAATTAAAATGGGATGATCTTGTCACCCAATACCTTCCAGATTTTAGCTTAAGTGATCCCGACGTTACCAAGAAATTTACAATTCGCGATCTAATTTCCCACAGAAGCGGCCTTAAGCCTTTCTCTAGTGATCGTGTTTGGTATGCTGATGGAAATCAAGCCGAAATCCTTAACAGCATTTCTAAGCAGCACTTTAAAGCACCTTTTAGACAAGATTATGCCTATCAAAATCATTTATTTGGAATAGCAGGGTTGGTTGTGGAAAAAGCAACAGGTCAAACTCTCAAAGACTTATTTACAAAGCGAATTTTTGAACCACTTGAAATGAAAGATTCAAGTGTAGGGCTTGAAGCGATTGAACAAAATAAAAGCTGGTTTACGGCTATTAAAGAATTTTTTGGCTTATGTGTACCAAAGAACGTGGCCATCCCCCATTACACCCTTAATGACAAAGTTGTCTCTATTCCGATTCCTTCACAAATGTATGTTTTTCAAGGTAGCACAGGCATCAACACATCTATACACGATATGTCAAAATGGCTTTTATTTAATTTAAATAATTGCGCTGTCAATGGTAAGCAGCTTGTGTCAAAGAAAAATTGTGCGGAGCTTAGAAAATCTAATGTTGCAGCAACTAATTTAAGATCTGATGATTTGCAGTTTCCTGGAAAACGAACTCAAAATGTTCATTACGGTATGGGATGGTTTTTGTATGAATATGGAGTTGCCGAGAAAAAAGTTAATGTCATTGGACACATGAGTGGTTTTTCTGGCGTAAGAGGGCTGACATTTTTAATTCCTGAGCATAATCTTGGCGTGGCAATTCTCTCCAATTTTGGAGCTATGCGCGTGAGCCTAATGCCAGAAGCGCTACGGTCAATATTCATGGACCTTTATTTAGACCTTCCGAAACATGATTGGGATCAAGAAATTACTCAAGCTATGAAAGATATCAGGAATGGAAATAAGCAATTCATGATGAAAGAACGTCAACAAAATCCCAGACCCTGTGAAGATTTAAAGGCTTATGAGGGTGAATTTGAAAATGAGCAATATGGGAAAATTAAAATAATCTTGAAAGATGATAAGCTTTGGTTAATTTATCGTTCCCGTGAAATTTTGCTAAACCATTGGAACGGGGATGAATTTAACTTTGCAGGCAATGAATTAGCGCTTGCGTATTCAGGTACCGATGAAGGTCAAATTGAGTTTGGGTTTCAGAAAAATCGCCAAAAAGCCGATGTTTGCCTGATCAGTCTTATGTACGATAGTCCAGACGATTTGTTTAAAAGGGTTGAGAGATAAGGAAAGAAATTTTTACAGAACAAATCATTGAAGACTAAGCTAACCCCTCCATACCTTCCATTATCAGTTACTTAAAATAATCCTTTGATTAAAAGGATTAGACTCTTATAGTCGGGATTTAAAAGTGTCTTTAAATAATCAATTTAATTCAGATCATTTATGCATTATCGAAAAGGATCATTAAAATGAAAATCGCAATTCACAGTTGTTTTTTTTCATCGGGAGAAAGTGCCACAGCTCAAAGCTATATGACAGCAGGCAAAAACAGAGGGTATGATGTTAGGGAATTTCATAATGCCCAAGCAATAGAAGCTTTCAAGCCTGATTTTGTAATTAACTTTAATTATCTTTTCCCAAAACTGACCCGCTTTCCAACTTATGCAGCTATCCCTGTACCCTTAGAAACAGTGCCTGATTTTTTCACGCCCAATTTACTTACTTTTGATGGTCATGTTTCTAGTACGGGAAAAAAAATACAATCTTACGCAGCTGATCTTTGCCTCAGTATGGACAAAGCTCCTCCTGTATTTATTGTTCCTGGACATTATACTCTAGATTTTGATTTTCCTTTAAATGGTCTTCGAGGCGCACAATTAATATACTGCGGACATAATTGGGACAAACGATATTTAGAGCTTTTAGAACTTTTATCTAAGCATGAATGGTTCAGTGTATATGGTCTTCCTGAAAGATGGAAAGATACTAAAGTTACTTACCGGGGAGCAATTCCTTATGATAACTATTCTCTTTTAAATGCTTATCGTCAGACTGGCGTTGGCCTCAGCCTTCAGAATAATGCCTTCGTTGATTATGATATTGTTAGCAATCGAATTTTTGAAATTACTGCTGCAGGAGCTGTGGCTATTGTTCAACGCATGCCTTTTATTGAAGAGCACTTTGGGGACTCTGTTCTTTATATAGATCACACAAAACCTGAAAAGGATATTTATATTGATGTTGTTGCTCATATGGATTGGGTAAGAAATAATCCTGAGAAAGCGGCTGAAAAAGCAAAGAGAGCAAATCTAATCTTAAAAGATAAATTTTCTGCAGAACAAATGCTGGACAAGCTTATCGACTATCATCATGCCAGCATGAAACAGGGTGGATGGTCATTAACCCTGCCTAAGGAGGATCAACCCGAAGTTGCCGTTATAGTTCGTGCAGGAGGTAGATCCATTGAATTCTTAAGAAGATCTTTTGACAGCTTGAAAAATCAAATTTATCAAAATGTTCGTCCAATTCTTGTGCTTTATAAAAAGCTAGATTATTTAAAAGAATTCTTAGAAGAATACCGATCTTCCTTTCCCAAAATTGATATTGTTGAATGCTTGGATGGTATACGCAGTACCACATTGTGGGCAGGATTAAATCATATCTATGATCAAAAAATTCCCTACTTTTGCATCTTAGATGATGATGATGAGTTCTTTCCAAACCATATTTCTAATCTTTTTGAAACGTTACAAAGGGAAACACAAAAAGGTGGGAACGCTGAATGGGCATACTCTTTGTGGCTGGCTGAACATAAAGATGAAGAATTCATTTATTGTGCCATCAAGGAAAATCGTAAATTTTACGCTTATGCTCCTTTTGCAAAATCCATAGAGGAAGAAATAGGGGCTTTAGCTACACTTAGTGTCCTTATTAAAACTTCCTTATTAGACAAAGAAATATTACAAGATCCTTGCATGCATACCGCAGAAGATAGTTATTTATGGCAGCATTTATTTTCAAAAAGCTTGCCTATCCCCTCATTTAGAGCCACAGCACTGCAACATATACATGGAAATAATTCGAATTTTGCAACTCATCCAGATAGAAACTTTGATCTTTTAAAACTGAAAACCCGTTTCTTAGGTGATCGTAAACCTAACGGCTTTTTTTGGGCAAATGACATAAATATTGAAAAACCTCAAAAGCCTGATTTTAATCCGAAATCAAATCAAAATAAAGTTTTGAGGGTGTTGAAAATTTTGAAAAAAATTATCATTCGCGGACCTAGCTTTATTAAAAGAGTCTTATTAAAAATAGAGCAAATGTAAATTCGCAATTAGGAATATATATAAATTATTTTTATATACTTATACAAATAAGAGTAATATCTTAAACATTGAAGATATAATATCAAAATAGTCTACTAAATGCTCTTCTTAAAGAAATTCTTTCTCACCTTTACATTAATTTCTCTACTTGTAGTTTTTGTTATTTGCTTTTCAGAAAATGCCGAAGCTTTGCAAGATAAAACCCTATTTTTACCTGCTGATATGATTTTGATAAAAAAGAATCAGCGGAAAATGGAGCTTTACGCTAAAGGAAAACTTATTAAAATTTATAAAATTAGCCTTGGTTTTTCTCCCACGGATCCAAAACAACAAGAAGGGGATGGAAAAACGCCAGAGGGTGAGTATACAATCACTTCCAAAAACCCACATAGCCAATTTCATCTTTCTTTGAAGATTTCTTATCCCAATACTGCTGACAGGAAAAATGCTAAAGCAAAAAAGGTTTCCCCTGGCGGAGATATCATGATTCACGGCCTTGGCAAGCAATTCTCGCACCTTGGTAAACTGCATACCCTATATGACTGGACCCTTGGCTGCATTGCTGTTACTAACGATGAAATCGAAGAGATATGGAAACTTGTAAAGGAAGGGACAATCGTTAAGATTGAGCCTTAGCTTATACATCCACATCGGTTGCAAAACGGGCGTTTTCTTGAATAAACAAAAACCGTGACTCTGGGTTTTTACCCATTAACCTATTCACAAAATCTGTATGATGTTGTGTGTTATGCTCAGGATTCAGAGCAACCCGCAGCAAAGTTCGTTTGGATGGATCCATCGTTGTGCTACGTAACTGATCAACAGGCATTTCTCCCAAACCTTTAAAACGGCTAATGTCTACTTTAGTTGCCCTGCTAAATGTTGTTTTTAAAAGCTTTTCTTTTTCTGCATCATCGCGCGCATATACCGTTTGCTGGTTATGGCTGAGGCGATATAAGGGCGGCTGAGCTAAATACACATGCCCGCCTTCAATCAAAGGGCGTGTTTCTTGAAAAAACAACGTTAACAACAAGGATGCTATATGCGCCCCATCCACGTCCGCATCCGTCATAATAACGATTCGAGAATATCGAAGCTTTTTGGGATCACAATCCCGTCCCGAACCACAGCCCAAAGCTAAGATAAGATCAGCAACTTCTTGGTTGCCGCGCATTTTATCAATTGACGCTGTTGCCACGTTTAAAATTTTTCCCTTTAAGGGTAGAACCGCTTGCGTTGCCCTATTACGCGCTTGCTTTGCAGATCCCCCCGCAGAATCCCCTTCTACCAAAAAGATCTCACATTCACGCGGGTCAGTATTCGTGCAATCAGTTAATTTTCCAGGTAGTCTTAATTTACGAGTGGCGCTTGCTCTTGCGACTTCTTTTGATTGACGGCGACGTAATCTTTCATCAGCACGATTAAGCACATATTCCAGAATCTGATTGGCAAGCTGCGGATGATCGCCAAGCCAATGGTCCAAATGGTCCTTTATGGCGTTCTCAACCAGCCGTGTGGCCCCTGCTGAAACCAGCTTTTCTTTTGTTTGCCCTTGAAATTGAGGTTGTTGAATAAAGCAAGACAACACAACAATCGCCCCGCCATTTACATCTTCAGCCGTTAAATTTTGAATACGTTTATTATTAACCCGTTCGCCATAATCACGGAATGACCTGGTCAAGGCTTGACGAAGTCCGGCTTCGTGTGTACCCCCAAGCGGCGTTGGAATGGTATTACAGAATGAAGTAATTTGCCCTTCAAAAGAATTATCTACATCCGTTGAAATTGGCCAAGTAATGGCCCATTCAACCCGTCCCTGTCCATCTGGAAAGGTTGCTTCTTCAGAGAAAAATTCAAATGCCGGCTTTTCTTCAGATTCAACTCCTTGGTCATTTCCAACCAAATCTTGCAGATAGTCTAAAAGGCCGCCAGGATAATGCAGAGTTGCTGTTTGCGGAACACGATTATCTTTCAACAGGCTTGGATCGCACCACCATTCAATCTCAGCGCCTTTAAATAAATAAGCTTTGGCACGTGCCATCTGGAAAAGAGTTGCTGGTTTAAAATGAGCATCTTCAAAAATCTCAGGATCAGGGTGAAAACGCATAAACGTACCCTTACCTCTTGTTGCTTGCTCATCCAAAGTTAAAGGGCTCTGGCTATGCCCGCGGCTATAGGTTTGTCTCCATCGTTGCTTTTGTCTGCAAATCTCAACTTCAAGCATATCTGATAAAGCATTCACAACGGAAATACCAACACCGTGCAAACCACCTGAGGTACTGTAAACCTTAGAATCAAATTTCCCACCAGAATGCAATGTTGTTAAAATAACCTCTAAGGCAGATAAATGTGGAAATTTAGGGTGGGGATCAACGGGGATACCACGTCCATTATCGCGAATGCTTAAAATATTACCAGCTTCAAGACGTATCTCAATTTTACTTGCAAAGCCAGCTACAACTTCGTCCATCGAGTTATCTAAAACTTCGGCAGCTAAATGATGTAAGGCTTTTTCGTCAGTCCCACCAATATACATGCCCGGACGTTTTCTAACAGGCTCTAACCCCTCTAAAACCTCAATGTCCTTTGCAGTATAGTCTGTTTTAAGAGAGGGTACGTTCTTTTGAAATAAAGTTGACACGTTACTTTCCGATTTTTTAAGGCATTTCTTAGTCTAACACACACCATACTACTCAAAATTAATATAAATCTCAATAAAACTCACATGCGTTAACTAAATATTAATAATTGACATCTAATTCATGTCCTACTTGAGAACATAGCAGGAATTTGTCATGTATAAAATCAATTATTTACGGTCTTTTATTTTGATATTCCTAACAAATACTTTACTTGTTATTGGAATAAGCAGCCCAGAAGCATCTGATGGTGAAGAAGAGATGGACGGCTTTCGAACTGTTACAACTTCTAGAAGGCGGTTAAAAAGCAACCCTGAACCGATAACAACTTACTTACCAGAAGTTATTGCAAGCTCGCCAAATAAACGAATAAGAGAATGCCAAGACAGAGCCAGATTTTTTGCAACCTCGCAAAATTTAAAAACCTTTGATGACATTGAAGTTTTTATAGAGGATGTAGGCGCATACCACGCAAGCGACCTTATCAACCTTGCCAATCACTATCGGCACATACCAAGCCAAGAGACCACCTCTCTTGCTGCAACAATTTTCAACAATATTATTTCTTCAAAAAGTAGATTTATTACCAACAGACACAAATCACTTTCATACCTTGGACTTGCAAAAATCCAAGGAAGAGCTGAGGATTATGAAGAAGCAATCAATCTTGCAACAAAAGCGGATAAATATGAATCAACCAAGGAAATTATAGGTTTTCTACAGATGATGGCAGAAAAATCATTAAAAAGATCATTCAAAAGTCTGGATGTAAGGATGCGAGCCCCCTTCACGCTCCCTCAAATTAAACCAAAAAGAGCTGGTTAAGGAGAGAAAGGGATTGCTACCTCGCACTGCCTTTTCGCTTCGCTTCAAGGCCCGAACCTAGTTTTTAGTTTATCTCGGGTTCGAATGACCCATCTGTAACTTTTATGATTAAAAAATCTTCGATTCTTTAATCATAAAAATGGCGGAGAGAGAGGGATTCGAACCCTCGATACGGGTTTAAGCCCGTATAACGGTTTAGCAAACCGCCGCCTTCAGCCGCTCGGCCATCCCTCCGCAATATGTCTTTATAGTTTTAACGAGCCCGAGCTCAGATGTCAATTAACTTAACAAAAAATGCTTTCTCATTAACAAAGAGAGTGGTTCCATTTACTGTATATATTAATCCATTTTTTGTAAGATTGCGGCCATTCGTCCAATGTTTCCACCTCAAATGCACCTACATAATCCACAATGATCAAAAAAAGATGCGGATTTTCTGAAACTTTTGTTAATGCAGGTGCCGTGTTTTTACTAGAACCACGGGCAGCAGAAGAAAATGTTATTAATGTTTTTAATTTAGGTATTAGGTTTCGATCAGGCGTATTTGAATGTGGAAATATAGAAAGTGGAGAATACCGGGGTTTGGTATATCCTACCCACAATGCGTAACATAATCCTTTTCCCGCAATCTCCCTATCCTGAGCATTGCCACTCCGCCAAAGGCAGTCAATTGCCCCATGCATATTCGGGTTATCCGGATTTAAGGCGATTCCATGCAAACGTGGGCGCAGCGATTCTTTTATGTCTTCTATTGGAATATGCCATAAAGATTGATGTAGAGAGAAAGAGGCATTTAAAGCAAAATTGTCTTCGCTTATTATTTTTCTCAAGCGGGGTAAGGCAAATTCTTTCTCCTCCTCAGTTCCGTGGTATAGGAATTTTCCCAAAATAGCGGCTTGAGTTGGGTTTTTTGCGAGAGTTGCATAAAAATATTTGCGGGCAGCTTCTTTATCCGTGGAATTTTCAGTGAACCACAGCATGTCTGCAAGATAAGGTGTTTCAGGGCTGGATTCATTTACTGCTTTATGTAAAATTGGGCGTGCATAATTTTTATCATCTTCATTTCCATTAGAAAATAAAGCTATAGCAGCCTGGATTGCATTAGGATCATTTTGATCAGCAGCAATTTTACACAACAAAGGTCGAACCAAATCTCTATCCTCTTCAATAATAGGATGTGCACACCAAAGCATACGCATAACTTCAAAGCATTTTTCTGACGGAGTATATCTAGATATTTTTATTGAATTACGCAAAAGATGCCTTACAAAGTCCTTATCTTGTTGAGCTTTGCTGTTTGTTAAAGTAGACAAAACCTGATATGCCTCTTCGTTTTTTATATTGCTTGCAGTTTTATAAAGCTCTTGGCGGGCCCACTCTTTATTTTCAATGTTTCCAAAATAAAAAAGTTGCGTTAAATATGCAGTTTTTGTTGTACCAGTCAAATAATCTATAAAGTCACGTAGAACTTGTTCTGCGATTGCTTTATCATTTTGGTTTCCTTTATATAACAACGTACAAACAATATCTAATGCATACGCTGCTCTGCTTTCTGGCTTAAGCCTTGCGTTCTCTATTGTTACATATAATACAGGGCGAACGGTGGCCTGATCTTGCTCAATTCCATTGCTAAACAAGGCAAGAGCAGCCTCAATCCTTTTTGGATGATTGGTGTCTGCAACCATTTTTTGAAGCTGGGGACGTACAAACTCACTATCTTTTCTCATAAGAGAATAACGTGATAAATCAAGAACAGCTTGACTTTGATTAGGATCGTTATCGTTTTCTGCAATCTTTCGCATTATGGGTAAAATAGTGCTCAGAACCAAATCGGAATGAGAAGAAGGCTGAGAACTATTTAAAAACCTTGAGAAAACCTCAAAATGACGCCAACTATCAGGTTGCTGTGCGAGAGTTAAAATTTGGTGAATAGCAAACTCTTTATCCTCTTCATTGCTATTTACCATGTATTCAAAAACTTTTCCCAATTCTGAAAGAGGTGCAACCGAAGCAATTTTACGCATAAGAGGTAAAAGGCTTTGGTCCTCCATGAAAGGGTAGTATTCATAAACCACCTCTAACAAATCTATATTATAAGGGGTCGCTGGATATCTCTCTACAAAAGTCAGTATGTCTTGAATTTTTTCTTCACGGGATTCTTCATTGGATGCATCATAGACCGCTTCAGCTAATCGACAAAAACTTTTAATTGCTTTCCAAGAAGAAGAAAAGCCCGGAGTTTCAAGAGGAGATGGGTCATTATCATTGCTTGCAAAGAGCGGTTGTGAAAAAAATAGGCCAACTATTAATAATTTTAAGTATTTTTGATTTATCATCTTAGCAATTATTCTCTCTTACAATAAATTATCTAGAGAAATTAAAATATATACAGTGTAATATTTTTTCAAAAAGAAAATAACAGAATAGAGAGTATTCAACCTGCTCTCTTACGAACAAGGCTACTTAACCAAAATTCTGCAGAGCTATTTCTGGTATCAGCTGATTTCCAGGATTTAAGCTCTTCAAATTCAGGAATTAAGGCAATCACTTTGCGAATAGTAATTTCTGTATGATCACTAAAATGTCGCCCGTCTTTTATATATTCCCCTTCACCATATTTGAATGACATAAACAGAACGCCACCTGGCTTTAAAGCCTTGCAAAGCTTTTTAAGAATTTCGGGTAACTTATCCGATTTCACATGCAACAAAGATGCATTCGCCCAAATACCGTCAAACTCCTCATTCATGTCAATGTTTTCAAACGATAGATGCAGGGATGGCTTTCCCAATAAAAGACCAGAACGTTTTACCATCTCAATTGCTGAATCCGTTGCTGTAACAGCATATCCCTGCTCTTGAAAAAATTTTGCATCCCGCCCTGAACCACATCCAGCGTCTAAGATTGATCCACTCTTTGGAATATAGGGTAAAAATTCTTGATAGAAATGATCCATATTTACATTGAGGGTTCGGTTATAAAAATTATCTGCATTTTCGTTATAAAAATCTTCAGTTGCCATGCAACACCTCTTTGATCAATGGTACTTCATAAAATAATCCATCTTGCAAAGGGTTTCCAAATAAATCAAGAGCAGCCACCCCGAGTCGGGTCAGTCGAAGGCTCCTTAAGTTATGAGGTGTAGCGATATCTTTTAACGCTTCCTCTACCTTATTTTTTTCCCCTGCATAATTATAGACCAATGTGAAATGAGGACGGATACGATTGTCTTCAGGAGTGCCCCAATTTTGGTAACATGTTTCTATTAAAGCAAGTTCAGAATTATTATCTTTATGGAGAAATTTCTGGTAATAGGCTTGTGTTGTTGGTTGTTTAGTGATGATACGCTGCAAATAGAGACTTCTTAATCTCTTATACATTTCCACAATTTTGGGGTTTGTGTGCTCATGCAACCCTAAGCATTCCAATGTTATATGATGCTTGGAGATTGAAATATTCTCTTTCATTGGCACATCAAGAGCTGAGAATTGTTTTGCAATTTCCTGCGTAATAGTTTTTAGTTCTTCAACCTCTGCCCTTAAAATCGCATAATGTCCTACAGAAAGATGCAGTTTTCTAACCCTTACACTCTGTTCCTCCTCGCAATCATAGCAGGGCATTTTTTCTAGGATTGTATTACATAAAATTTCTAGCGCTTTTTCTTGCAAAGGGTCAGCCAACAATACAAACCCAAAATCAATTCTTTCAGTGAGTTTCATCATTTTTCTCACTACTTTTACCTCCAGCTGACCATCGGTGGCAGAGACATTAAAACCGCTTCAATATTTCCGCCCGTCTTTAACCCAAACAAAGTCCCTCTGTCATACAATAAATTGAATTCTACGTAGCGACCCCGTTTCACATATTGCTTTTGTTTATCTTCATCTGACCACGGCATATTCATACGTCGTCTGACGAGTTCAGGATAAATTTTTAAAAAGGCCTCGCCCACATTACGGGTAAATTCAAAATCATGGTCAAAATCGCTTGTGTCAAGATTATCATAAAAAATACCTCCTACGCCTCTGGCCTCGCCACGATGAGGGAGAAAAAAGTACTCATCACACCATAATTTAAAGCGTTTATAGTCATCTATGTCATGCTTATCGCACGCTTCTTCAAAGGCTTTATGGAAATCCTTAGTGTCGGCTTCAAATTCAAAGGTTGGCGTTAAATCAGAACCACCACCAAACCAACTACGTGTTGTTACAATATGGCGGGTATTCATATGCACAGCTGGCACAAAAGGATTCATGGGGTGAATAACAAGCGATAAACCGCTTGCCCAAAAACGCGGATCCTGTGCAGCGCCTGGGATATGAGAACGAAACTCTGGCGAAAATTCACCATAGACGGTTGAAACGTTTACACCAGCCTTTTCAAACACAGCGCCATGCATCATACCCATGGTTCCACCACCACCATTTTCTTCCCGAATCCATGGTTTAAAATGAAACTGACCCGGCAGAGTATCGCCGCCTTGATATTCCTGCTCAATTTCCTCAAGCGCTGTACAGATGCGCTTTTGCAAGCTTGTAAACCAGTCAGATAGAGCCTTTTTTTGGCCTACTGTTGTCATAGAATGCTCCTTGTTTGCCGCAACGCTTCGCCTAACACCATAGAAGCAGCAATGGCAACATTCAAGGACCGAACACCAGATAACATAGAAATTTTTAATTTATGCGTACAGGCGTTAAACACTTTATCAGGAACGCCATCGCTCTCCCTGCCAACCATCAAGATATCACCGCCGTGAAATTCAAAGTCTAAGTAATCTGTCGTTGCTTTGGTATCCAAAAGGATAAGACGTGAGGGAGCTATGGTAGAGGAAAACTCTTCGAACGAAGGATGCCGTGTCACATTAACAAGTTCTATATAATCCATCCCAGCCCGTTTAAGCCTAGCATCATCCCAGATAAAACCACTGGGTTCAATGATATCAATGCCGACATCCATACAAGCCCCTAGGCGCATCAGCGTGCCTGTGTTTTGTGGAATTTCAGGTTGATAAAGAGCGAGTCGCATTTATACCCAGCGCCTTTCAAAATGCCTGTTCGTCAAACTTCGGAACCTTCGGTGCGCATGTATTATTCATACACTTTCGCTCCTCGGCCCTCGTTTTCCTGCAGGCCTTTTGAAATTCTTTGGGTATGGTTTTCTTCTACTCTTCGTGGGAATACACCCTGTGGTTCTGGTAAAGATGTGCCTGCTTGCAACGCTTGATTAAATATATCCAAATCTGTCTTTATCACTCCGAGTTGACCCAAAATCTTTTCACTCGCAATGGGTAAAATAGGCTGTGTTAAAATAGCAATTCTGCGGATAGTTTCTGCTAATACATACAATATGGTATGCATGCGTTTTGGATCGGTGACTTTTAACCCCCAGGGTTTTTGCATATCAACGTATTGGTTTGCTTTGAAAATAGCCTGCCAAATATGATCTGCATATTTATGAAAAGCAAAGTTCTCCATGCTCTTTTCTAAAACTTCTGGCAAAGCATCAGTTTCATTTAGTAATTCTTTATCCTCAGCAGTATACTCTGCTGGTTCTGGAACCTTGCCATCGCATTGCTTATAAATAAATGACAACACACGTTGCACCAAGTTTCCATAAGCGTTCGCTAGATCGCTGTTATAACGGTTAATAAGCCCTTGGCGGGAAAAATCACCATCCTGACCAAAGGAAACTTCGCGCAATAGATAATAGCGAACAGCATCCAAACCAAAAACCTCTATTAATTCAATTGGATCAATTGTGTTGCCCAAAGATTTGGAAATTTTCTCCCCTTCGTTCGTCCACCAACCATGGGCAAAGATTTTTTTAGGCGGGTTTAGACCCGCTGCCATTAAAAATGCAGGCCAATAAACGGCATGGAAACGCAAAATATCTTTACCAACTACATGGACTGACTCAGGCCAAAAATTCTTAAAATCATCTGAATTGGTATTAGGGTAACCCAAGACTGTTAAATAGTTGGTCAAGGCATCCAACCAAACATACATCACATGATCAGGATCGTTTGGAACAGGTACACCCCATTTAAAACTTGCCCTTGAAATGGATAAATCTCTAAGCCCGCTTTTAACAAAACTAATCACCTCATTACGGCGACTGTCGGGTTGGATAAAGTCAGGGTGTTTTTCGTAATACTCTAATAACTTATCACCCCACTCTGAAAGCTTGAAGAAATAGCTAGGTTCCTCTACCCATTCAACAGGTGCCCCTGTTGGGGCCTTACCATTCATCAGCTCACTCTCTGCATAAAAAGCCTCATCTCTGACAGAATACCAACCGGCATAACTACCCAGATAAATCTGTCCATTCTTTAACAGTTCATTCCATAAATGCTGTGCTGCATCTTTATGTCTTGGTTCGGTTGTGCGAATAAAGTCATCATTGGTGACTTGCATCTCAGTGGCTAAATGACGAAAGGTTTGTGAATATTTATCTACAAACGCTTGCGGATTCATACCCGCTGCAGCGGCTGCCTTTTCAACCTTTTGGCCGTGCTCATCAGTTCCCGTTACAAACTTAACATTATACCTCATAAGGCGCTTGTAACGTGCCATCGTATCACACGCCAGGGTTGTATAAGCATGGCCTATATGCGGCACGTCATTGACGTAATAAATGGGAGTTGTTATGTAAAAATTTTTTTTATCTGTCATTTATGGGAACTCAAGCCTCTTAAATTTTAGGAGTAAATATTAGGGTTTTCGATGATCAAAAAGCAAGAGAGCATTACCTGATTTTTATCAAGGTGAGTTGTTTTTGCACCCTTTAAAAATGCTGTTAGCCTTTCCCACACCAAAACCCAATGGGCTCTTTCATCAGAATGAGTACTCAAAGTCGTCTTATAAACCCATTGTTCAATCAGCCACAAAAAGCATGAATATCTTTTTGGATCTTTTGATACCTCTTCACAGAATTTTTGTACAGGGCTAACCTGGCCTTTTCTAGCAGAATCGATGATGTGGGTTAATGTTTGTATAAACGTTATCCCCCCAGCTTCTAATAAAGAATAATAAAGCCCAAGACTTCCCTTTACATATGCAGCCAGCTCTTCAGAGACTGGCTCAGTTGCAATTTGGTTAAAATCATCAAGAGTCAAAGGCGAAAAATTTAATTGCTGGCAGCGAGACCGAATGGTTGGCAATACTTGGCCCAACGAATGACAAACTAATAAGAAAACAGTTTTTTGAGGAGGCTCCTCTAAAATCTTTAAAAGCGAATTGGCT
The DNA here is from genome assembly GCA_019749935.1 of Alphaproteobacteria bacterium. Taxonomy (GTDB): domain Bacteria; phylum Pseudomonadota; class Alphaproteobacteria; order Paracaedibacterales; family CAIULA01; genus CAIULA01. The sequence goes on along the minus strand of JAIEPD010000031.1, from coordinate 21,185 downwards.
GCAGCCCTGTTTAATTCATCTACTGCATCCACAATCACCACACGCCATCCGGGAATTGCTGGTGACTGATGCAGAAAATCCAATACCTTTCGAGCCTCATCTACGGATATTTCGTTTGCTTCTTCCCCTTCTTTATTAAAAGCCTTTTCAATGACCAACACATTGGGATATGAGCCTATCTTTAGTTGCCGACTCACAATATTTTCTGGCAGTCCCGTGGGATTTTGGGGATTGACGGTTAAGATTTGTTTGGCAAAAGAGTGCGCAAAAGTCCTTTTTCCAATTCCTCTTTGTCCAACCAAAAGCCAACAGGGCGCCAAATTTCCGGCAGCATACAATGTTCTTAATGTTTTCAAAGCATTTTGATGTCCCACCAATTCTTCTTGAGAGCTTGAAGATAAATTAGTTAATTGCATTATTTTTCACCCTGCTAACTTTTTTACTATTTTTTAATCTTTGAGTTCTATATAATATAGAGTGGTTAAAGTCCCTTGCACTGAATGTTACTAGACCTTCATATGCCTGCGGTACGGATTATTATTAAGGAGCTCTTATGAACAAGAAATTATACGTCAGCAATTTAGCCTTTACAATGGATGATGGAACCTTAGAAGGCATTTTTGCTGAAGTAGGGTCTGTTGTTTCCGCAAAGGTTATCACAGATTTTAGGTCAGGCCGCAGCAAAGGTTTTGGTTTCGTTGAAATGTCCAGCGATGGAGAAGCACAGGACGCAATCAAAAAATTAAATGGCTCAGAGATTATGGGACGCACAATTAGCGTTGCTGAAGCTCGTCCACAAGAACCACGTGAAAACCGTGGTGGTGGTGGCGGTGGTTACCGCGGAAACTCCTCAAGAGATGGAGGAGACTATCGTGGTGGCGGCGGTGGAGACCATCGTGGTGGTTCCGACCGTTACCCACGCGGCCGTTAATCAATCGAAAGTCAGCTTTTGAAAATTAGGACTGCCCTTTTTAGGGCGGTCCTTTTTTTTCCTATTTCCATGCAACGTGATCTTGCATTTTTTCCTCTTTTTCTCTCAAAAATATATAGCAAGAGAAACTCTACCATGCTATTGATGTTCAGAAAGATGAAATACTATCGTCACACTACCTCTCAAGATATGTGATATAAAGAAATATGTATGAGCTCTGAATCCTTGGGGAAAACATTTGAGAAAAAGACAAAAATGAACAAAAATATTGTGGCAGCCCTAGGGGGAGTGGTTCTTGAGGCCTACAATAATACGCTTTATGGGTATTTTGCCGTTATTCTCGCCCCTCTATTTTTCCACGAAGAAATGGGCATTTTTCCTATTACTGGCAGTTTTCTAGCATTTGCGGCAGGTTATTTGGGCAGGCCATTTGGCGGAATTTTATTTGGATATCTTGGTGACAGATTTGGCAGAAAAATCTCCCTTACAATTTCTTCTCTTTTAACGTCTATTCCTATCTTCATAATAGGCATCCTTCCTGACTATTCCTCGGTAGGATTTCTTGCCCCTGTTCTTTTGGTCATTTGTCGATTGCTGCAAGGAATCGCTGTTGGAGGAGATTACACAGGTGCCCTTATTTATGTAGCGGAACAAAAGGGCATTAAAAACAAATCACTCGTCACTTGTATTTTGACCTCTATAGGGTTTTTTGGCGCCAGCATTGGTGTCATCATTAGTCTCTTTTTCTCAACATCAATGATCTTTTCTGGCAGTTGGCGATACTCCTTTATCTCTGCTGCCTTGATTGGTCTTTACATTTCATATTTGCGCTCACAAATGGATGAAAGCCAGTCCTATACTCAGCTGAAAGAAGAAAATAATCTTGAAAAAAATCCCATGCTCGCATCCTTTAAAAAGGACAAGAAAAAATTATTTGCTTGTTGCGTTTTAGGGGGAGCAAACTTTGTCCCTATTTATCTTGCAACGATCTATTTAAACCTAGACTGGCGAGGACTTTTATGTTTTTCAACGGAAGGTATCCTAATTAACAACCTATTGATGTTTATTTTGGGAGGCTTTTTAATTCTTTTAGCGTCACCCATCATTGCTCGATTTGGTGAAATAAAAATCATGAAGATGTGTATGCTTTGGTTTTTAGTACCAGCGCTCCCAATTTATATATGGGCTTATCACAATCTTTCTATTGCCTCATTAACGGCTATTCAAATTTATTTGATTATAGGCAATGCCTTTCAAGTCGCTGCCCTTTCTTGCGCCCTACCAAAACTCTTCCCCCCAAGCAGGCGTTATAGCGGTGTAGGTTTTAGCTATGCCTTGGGCACTGCCCTTTTAGGTGGCACAACTCCGCTCATTGCATCCTGGACAGTCAAGGTAACCAGTTTTTTATGGGCCCCGTCTTTCTTTTTGTTTACGTTAGCCCTTTTATATGGAGTAGCCATTAGGATTATTGAGACGCCTTCACAAGAAATAAGCCATTAAAACCTCTAATCCAAGTGCTTCATATCGGGCTTAGTTTCTTGGCTATTCTGCTTTTTCACAAAAAATAATAGAAGAGCAGAAATAAGAGTAAAAAACATGATGGCTTTAAAGGTATTCAAATAGGCGAGCGTTGACGCTTCTTGAGTTACCCTATTATTCCACTCTAAAAAATCCTGTTGTTTATACACAGATGGGTTAGAAACCTTTGAGAGCACAAAAGCTTTGTTATAAGGAGTCATGAATTCTCCTAAGTTTGCATGAAACATTTGTGTTTTTCGAATGAGAAGATTCGTTGAAAGAGAAATCCCGATACTGCCGCCTATATTGCGAATGAGATTATAAAGACCAGAACCTTCTGTTCTATAAGCAGGAATAAGGGTAGAAAAAGCCAAAGCGCTGAGTGGCACAAAAATAAAACCAAACCCAAATCCCATAATAACGCCTGATAAAATAATAGGTCCATACCCCATAAGCAAATTAAATTCAGTCATTTGCTTTAAAGAGTAACTCAGAATTAAAAGGCCTATTAAAACCAAAAAGCGGGTTTCAATTTTCCCAATAAGTCTTCCAACAAGAAACATAGAAACCATTGTTCCAATCCCTCTTGGTGCTGTTATAAGACCCGCCGTTAATACAGGATAGTTCATTAGATCCTGCAGAAAATCTGGCATCAACGCCAAGGGGGATTGCAAAATTGCCCCCACAACAAAACTTAAAGCCAAACAAATCGTAAAATTTCGGTCCATAAATAGGGCTGGGCGTATATATGGGTTTTCCTTTTTTAAAATATGAGAAACAAAGAAACCAAGAGACAAAATTGAGATAGCAAGTTCCGCTTTGATCTCTAATGAATCAAACCAGTCCAGTTGTTCTCCACGATCTAAAGCAATTTGTAAACTTGACAGAAATAACGTCATCAAAATAAACCCTTTCCAATCGAAAGGTGTCTTTTCTAGAGGATTAACCTCCTTTAATAATAGATAAATTCCTGCAAACGCCAAAATTCCAACCGGAACATTAACAAAAAAAACCCACCTCCAGCTGTACATATCTGTTAAATATCCGCCCACGACTGGCCCCATAATAGGCCCAACCATAATCCCCATCCCCCATAATGCGAGTGCATAGCCATGTTTTTCTTTGGGATAGATATCTAACAAAATCGATTGAGAAAGAGGTACAAACGATGCTCCAAATAATCCCTGAAATAAACGATAAAAAACCAACACATTCAGTGAATCTGCTGTTCCGCATAATATTGAACTGATTGTAAAACCAGAAATTGAGACAAGGAATAACTGTCTTCTTCCGAACCGCATTGATAGAAAACTTGCCAAAGTCATCCCTATGGCTGAGAAGAGAATATAAGATGTTAACACCCAAGTAATTTGATCTTGAGTGACACCTAAATTTCCCTGCATATGAGGCAAAGCAACGTTAGCAATCGTTGAATCTAAAACCTGCATGATTGTTACAATCATAACAGTCACGGTCAACATTCCCTGATATTTAATTTTATTTAATGAAGCAGATTGTTCATTCATGAATGTGCTATTTTCTCATTATTCGCTATAGGGCTTTGTGTATCAATTTCAACAGAAGCACTCAGTCCAGCCCTTAAAATAGGCGCATTCTCTAAAGATTTTAAGCGAAGTCTTACAGGGATCCGTTGAACAATTTTCACCCAATTTCCAGTTGCATTTTGAGGCGGTAGAACAGAAAATTCTGAACCTGAAGCTGGGCTAATCCCCTCAACAACGGCCTGCCACTCAGTGTTTGAATACGCATCGATTGAAACGCGTGCCATTTGTCCAGGCTTTACCAGCTCTAACTCTGTTTCTTTTAAATTAGCTTCTACCCACATATTGTCCGTTAAAACCAAAGAGAAAACAGGATTACCTACAGTCACATAATCCCCAGGTACAAGCGTCATCTGCGTTATAACCCCATTACTGGGAGCGCGTACAGAGGTCTTTTTTAACTCCAAACAAGCCTTATCATAATCAGCTTTAATCTCAAGATAGTTGGGATGTTCTTCAATTTTAATATCTGCTTTTCCGCTTAAAGCGGCTAATGCGTTATCTAAATCATATTGTAATTGCCTTAGCTGCTGCTCTGCTTTTTCATAATTGTTTTGTGATTCTTCTCTTTTTGTTTCCGTTGTATTTTTCTTAGACGCCAATATTGTTTGACGATCAAATTCACCTTTATGAAACCGCACATCTTTTCTTGCTTGTTTAATACTGGCTTCCTTTGCATGAAAAGTTGCTCTTTTTGCTTCAATATCGTTGTTAACTTCTTTTAATTGAGCTTCCAATTTTTGGACAAGAAGCCTAAAAGGTGTGTCTTCTAGCTGAAATAAAATGTCTCCGGCTTTAACTTGCTGGTTTTCCTTAACGAAAACTCTTTGAACTCTGTAACTTAAATCTGAACTTATGGCGATCTTATCACTTTTTACATACGCATTATCGGTTGAGATATACCGACCATTTGTCATGTAAAAATACGTGCCACTTAAAGGAACTAAAATAGGCAAAACTAAATATATTTTTTTTTGAAAGGATTTTTCCTTCATTTTCTTGAAAAAATGAAAAATTTTCTCTTTATACTGAAAAATTATTTTTTGTTCCATAAGGGTTACGCTTTAAAAAGTAGACTCATGATCTCATCAGTTCATTTTAAAAGAGATTTTCTTTAAAAAGAGTTAACCTTTAAAAATTTTCTATGAGTTAAACAATCTATGCTGTATATATCCAGCATATAAGCAAGCCATTAAGAAAAGGATATTTACTTGTGCTTAAAAAGATTCTGCTCCTTATTGTCATCATTGTAGCTATTATTTTTGGCTATAATTATTTTCAAAAACCTTCTGAAACAATTCAACATTCTGCTCCTGTTCAAAAAGCTATCGAAAAGCCTACCCAAACAAGAGTCCTTCCTGAAAAAACCGTTCATGCCTTAGCAAGGTTTGGCGCTCCTCGTTATCCAACGGACTTTACTCACTTTAGTTACGTGAATCCTGAAGCACCAAAGGGTGGATCCCTTCGCCTTGGCACAGTTGGAACTTTTGATACAACGAACAAAGATATTGTCAAAGGAATTGGCGCTGAAGGCTTGTTGTTGACTTTCGACCCCCTTATGTCACGTTCCGCCGAAGAGCCCTTCACAGTTTATGGTGTACTTGCCCAAGGCGTTGACGTTGCACCCGATTCTTCTTCAGTAACCTTTTATCTAAATCCAAATGCTCGTTTTCATGATGGAACATCAGTCACAGCTGAAGATGTCAGATTTACAATTGAACTTTTGAAAGATAAAGGTCTTCCGCGTTACCGTCAGTACTATTCTCGTATCACTCAAATGGAGATCATTGATCCCCATACCATTAAAATGCACCTAAAGGCTAACGATGATGGCAAATACGACCCAGAATTACCAATGATCATTGCCGTGGTGCGAGTTTTATCCAAAGCACAGCTTGAGAAAGTGGATTTTGCTGATAGTGGTCTAACTGTTATTATGGGTAGCGGCCCTTACAAGGTTGCAAGTGTTGATCAAGGTCGTTCTATAACCTATCAACGTAATCCAGATTATTGGGGTAAAGATTTGCCTGTAAACAAGGGGCAATACAATTTTGATACCATTAAAATTGAATATTTCAAAAATGCCCAAGCTCAATTCCAGGCCTTTACTGCTGGTGAATTTGATGTCTATTTTGAGACTAATCCAAACCAATGGGAAACAGGATATAATCTAGCGGCAGTCAAAGACGGCAAGATGAAACGTGTTGATACAACGCACAAACGTCCTGTTGCAGTTAGGACAATCATTTTCAATATGCGTAAATCTTCCTTTAGCGATCTGCGTATCCGTAAAGCACTTGGCTTAGCTTTTGACTTTGACACTCTCAACAAAATTGTGTTTTTTGGCGTGATGAAATGTCCAAACAGTTTGTTTGCCAATACGTTCCTGGCCCATCATGGCCCAGCAGAAGGCAAGGAAAAGCAACTCTTGGAAAAATTCTCCTCTCAAATAAAGCCTGACTTTATGAAGGAAATTTTGGAACATGAATTCACACCTGCTCATACAGACGGAAACGGAGATCAGCGCGTTAATCTTGAAAAAGCTGATGCTCTTTTAAAGGAGGCAGGTTGGACTGTAAAAGATGGAAAACGTGTTAATAGCCAAGGACAGCTGATGGCCTTTGAAATTATGATCAAAGATCCAAAATTAGAGAAAATTGCCTTGGCTTACCGTGAAAGCCTGAAGAAGTTAGGTGTTGAATTAACAGTCCGCATGATGGATGCCGTTCAATATGAAAACCGAGTCATTGAATCTGATTTTGATATGATTATTCACACCTGGGCGAACAGCCTATCTCCAGGAAATGAACAATTGTATTACTTTAGTGCAAAGAATGCTGATGCCAAAGGTAGCAGTAACTATATCGGTATTAAAGACCCTGTTGCGGAAGAATTGGCAAGAGAAGTGACGATGGCTACTGATCCTGAGTCCCTAGCGGCTTCGGTTCATGCTATGGATCGTTATGTCATGCATAATTATTTCCAAATTCCGCTTGCCTATGACAACACTTCAAGATGGGCTTATTGGGTAGATAACCTTGCTTACCCAGAAGTTAATCCGGAGGTTGGCACCAATGTTATGAATTGGGGTTGGTCACCTAAGGCTAAGTAAAAACTGTATTTAAGGAGCTCCGCTGCAAGACCTGTGGAGCTCCACTCTTCGATGACGGACTCAACTTCGTCATGGCGAGCAACAAAGTTGCGTGTCCATCCAGAAAACTTGTGAACTAAGATGGTTTTTTATTTTCTTTTTGAGGCATTTTGGTTAACGAAGGCAAAAATCAGTTAAAGCTTTATTAACAAGCTGAGGTTGCTCTAACCAAGGAAAATGCCCTGCATCGACAAGATTAATCATTTTTATATTTGATCGATTAAAACGTAAATCTTGCTGAAAAATACCGATAGGGGTAATAAAGTCATGTGCTCCTCCGATGATTATAGTCGGTACTTTTTTGGGTATCCATTTTATTTTTGAATAATACTGCGCTCCCTCTTTATACCACCAATGCTCAGTTGATAAGCAAAACTCTAGCTTACTGACTATCTGTTCTATACCATGCGCTTGATTGTTAGAAGAGAAAAAATAAAAAGCCTCCAGTAAGTAGAGAGCCTTGAGATTTTTAAGTGTAGGTTTTTCAACAAATAAAGCTTGAGCTTCACCCAATAAGGGTAAATTGTTTTCAATGGCACATTTTGCAAATAATTCCGACTGTAATGTAGGCACTGAATTTAAGATCACCAAACCTTTTAAACAATCTTCTAGTTGTGGACAAAACAGAGGCAGATATCCACCGAAAGAATGACCTACTAAAATTGGAGACTCAAATTTATTGACTGCAGATACCAAAAAATCTTTCCATTGCTTATAAACATCTGTTGTGAAGTTTGGATAGTGTTCATTGCTGCCATTAAATACCAGATCAATTAGCCAATAATTACCAGGAGCATTCATACTATCAACTAGCCCCGTAAAACAATTTGAATCAACGCCAGGACCGCCAGGCAGGAATAACCAATTAATCACTTCTTTACCTGGCACTGATTTAACTAACTGAAAGCGTGTATGATTTTCGTCATATAAATATCTAGGTAAAGTTGTCATTAGCCTTGTCCCTATAAGTTCTATTTTAGAATGTTTAAAAACTATTATTAACTTATGAGACTATATGTCAGATAAGGTTTTCATCTCCATTTAATTGTTTTTCTATGGACTTTTCTGTCAGAAAAATAAGTGCTTTCTCTTACCCCTCTTGATTTTTCTTAATAAAAAATTAAGTTTTATTATATAGCCTGTAGATAGAGGAAGGTTGATTCCTGAAAAGGAGAGAGCCATGCAGGACATAGAGTACGCTTTAAGAGATTATCGGCTAACCACAGCCGAGATCATTTACCACCTACCAGACCACCCCTTATTGCTACAAAGCTATATCTGGCAAGAGCTTGACCTTCCTCCCTCATTTCCTCGTCTTAAGGATTTTTTAGATTTTTGGCTAAAATCAATTGAAGGGAAATTGCATTCTGTTCGTGTGGCTTATGCTGGGCCTTTGATGGCAGGAAAATTTATTACCCCAAGTTTTAGTTGTGTGGTGCATTGAGAGTAGAAAAATAAGAAGACCGGAATCCACCTAAAAGCATAATCGTTTTACCTGCTTGATGGTAGCCCAAACATCGGAAAAGAATCTCTTGTATAAGTTCTGCCAGTATGTTTCCATGCTTTATTATACTCTTCTAAATCCTCTGGAAGATAACGTGGAATCAGGTCTTCTACACCATACAAAATATGCGTTCTTCTTTTAAAATGGGCAATATATTCGTTGGCTTTTTTCAAATACTCTTCTTCACTCATTCCCCAGGCTGCGGCCCTTTCCGGCAGCTTTTCATTCCAACTCCTAAGACGTTCTTGCCTAAGTGTTTCAGGTACATCCCCCTCCACATCTTTGAGTTGTTTGGCTACACCCTTCATAGAAAAAGGAGAGCGTACACCTGAGCCTGCCACCTCCACGTCAACCGAAGAAAGCACTGCATAAGAACTAAAAATACTCACCAATGCAAAAAAACTAAAGCTTTTCAGTATTTTCTTTAAAAAAGATAATTTAGTCATTTTTCTCTCTTTAGTAAAAAACTATTTGGGGAAATATACATCTAATTTAATATGCTTTCCATAAGAAAAGATGCACTACAACGCGACTGTAACTCTGGATTTGGAGGTGGAGGATTAGGGAGAGGAGGAAGATCAGGCGAATTATATGCCTGAACCACCCCAAATATGTTAATTTCATTAGCATGAGCTACGTCCCCTGGTGTATTAAAAACAGGACCGCCACTCATCCCTGAATAAGTTGGCGCATCATGAAAAAACATAAATTCATTTTCTGGTCTAGCTGCAACACCAGTAGGATCTATAAAATCTCCACCATAAATTTGAGTACCGCCTGCTCTTGATGTTGATAAAGTTAGAACATAATTGCCAAGAAGAGCTGGGTTTTCTACATACCCTAGAACAAATCCTTTTCTTCCATGATCTGGAGCAGCTGCATTTATCTCCCCCACATAGGCATCTCTTGTTGGAACATCCCTAATAAATTTAAAATTGTAAGTAAATTCGCCATGTCCTCGGTTTCTACCTTGAAATGATATCTGGTGAGCCGCAACATGAATATTTGGATAAACACCTCCTACAGGAGCCGCTAAGAACTCTTGATTGATTGCTTGGATTTGAGCCAGAGTTAAGTGTAAATAACATAAAGCAAAATCCCCTGGATACTCATAACGAGGTATGGCTCTAATATCTTGCGCATTTAAAATATTATCTCCAAAACCCTCATATGCAAATCCATTCTTGTTTTCTAATCTAAAAGAGTTGGTTTTGAAAACCTTGATGGAGTGTATAGGTATTGGATTAAGAATACCTACTGGCAGGGTATTCAAATGTGCATTGAAGTTTTCTGGGATACCACCAAAAGTCTTCTTTTCTATTGATACATCATCCAGAATATGACCACAGGTTAAAATTGCCCAGCTATGATGAGGCATCCCACCAGCATTGAATCTATCAGGAACAGGAATTAATATACCGCTAGCGGATCCTTTTGGAGTTTCAATACGTACCATCATATTTGTTATATGTTCTGTGCGGTGATTAATATCAAGGTTATTGTTTGGGTTTTCGTGTTTTATCTCTAATTTAAGCAATCGATTACTTAAAAAATCAGTATTTTTAAGATATGGCTCGACATTATCTGCAAAAACATTACTATTAAGCAATGCTCGCAAACGAGTAATTGCAGCTATTCGAGCTGGACCTGTAGCTGGATTTGTGGAGTTTTCTATAAATTCTCTAAATTCAAAACACTCATTAGCATCAGCGACTGCAGGATTACTTAATAAATTACCTATACGTGCATTAATATTAGCCGCAGTTAAAGGAACAGCCGCAGCTCCATTCGCAGAAGCATAAAAAGCAAACAAAACACAAAAAAGCCTAAGAAACACTTGCACAGAAAAATTACACTTTTCTAAATTCAATGCTCTCAGCTTATAAAAGAAAGATTAAAAGAACGTTAAACCTACAACACCCCGCGTTCCATCTGATCACGTTCTAAAGCTTCGAATAATGCTGTAAAGTTCCCTTCGCCAAATCCTTGGTGACCAAGGCGTTGGATGATCTCAAAGAAAATAGGACCAATGACTGTTTTGGTAAAGATTTGTAGTAACAAATCTTTACGCGCTCCATCAATCTCACCATCGATTAAAATGTGATGTTTTGATAGTTCCTCTAATGGCAAACCGCTATCTGGCAAGCGTTCATCAACAACTTTGTAATAGGTTTTTGGTACCGTCATAAAGGGAATGTTTTGAACAGCCATATCATTAACGCTCTCGATGATCTTTTCAGTCGTTAACGCTATATGCTGAATCCCCTCTCCTTTATAAATATCCAAATACTCCGCAATTTGTGATTTATCATCACGGGATTCATTAATAGGAATGCGAATCTTACTGCAAGGCGCAATCATCGCACGACTCAACAGACCCGTTTTTGCCCCGCTAATGTCGAAATAGCGCTGTTCACGGAAATTGAATAGTTTTGAATAAAACTCGGCCCAATGATCCATCCGTCCTTGGAAAACGTTGTGAGTTAAGTGATCAATTTCAATTAGCCCCAAACCAACAGGGTGTTGATCAACCCCTGGAAGCGGAACAAAATCAACGTCATAAATGGTGCTGTCAGTGTATTGGTCTACAAAATACAACAGACTTCCGCCAATACCGATAATAGCTGGAATTTTTAATTCGTTTTCACCAACAGGAGAATCAAACCCTTCAGCTCCTAGAGATAATGCCCGTTCATAAGCATATTTTGCATCTTTAACCCGAAAAGCCATGGCACAGGCACAAGGTCCATGAAGATCAGCAAAACGACTTGCAAAAGAATTAGGCTCTTCATTCAAAATGAAATTGATTGTTCCTTGCCTGAAAAGAGTCACATTTTTACTGCGATGTTTCGCAATCGCGGTAAATCCCATTCTTTGAAACAAATCCCTTAAATTAACATCAGATCCACTTATGGGAGCTGAAAATTCAACAAATTCAAACCCATCGGTTTGCATTGGATTTTCGTAAACTACAGGGGCAGATTTCTGCATATTTTTCATTTTTGATGTTCCAGGGTTATTAATTTAACCATTAGAGTAAGGCACTCGAGTTTCTTTGCCAAGTGCTTATATATAGATAAATATCAAAGAAACCCTGTATCTTTCCATTCAATCTCGCTTAAGATATTAGGATCTTGATTCATTATCATTTCAAACAAATGTAATACTTTTTCAAGGGATAAGTTTTCAACAGAACCGTACAAAATTTCTTTATTTGGTGGTCGGTATTCAACATAGTAAGGCTTTTTATCATGAGATATTTCTTTTGCATATGTTGTCTGTAAAAATTGCTCACTACCCCGATCACCTACAGTAAGAAAACCTACCTCTTCAGTCAGAAATGATAATATATGGCGCAATTGTTCAATCATAGATAATTTACGATCAAGATTTGAGTACTCAGTATAGAATTTTTCTTGGATGCAAAAAGATATAACCCATCTACCATATGAGAAATTTTTGCAAAATTCAGGAATATCGTTCATAACCCACTCAGAGTTAGAAAACCCGCTAGTATGAAACCTGAGAAAATTTAACACCTTTTTTAAAAATTTTAACATTTTACCTCGCATACAAAATCATGTTTATAACATTTAAGAGTAATTCATGTTATCTTAAAAAACACAAACCCTAAATCTTGTTTCTTAAGGTTACTTGGGTATAGAATGAGCCCATTATTCATTTTAAATAAAAAAATACATTTAATTTCGATGATCTTCATCTTAAATGGCCCAAATCTTAATCTTTTAAGCGTTCGTCAACCCGATATTTACGGACATGAAACCTTAGAATCAATTCAAAAAAATTGTGAAAAAATGGCCAAGCAGTTTGGACATAACCTTGATTTTCGCCAAACCAATCACGAAGGTGTATTAGTTGACTGGGTTCAAGAAGTAGGCACCAAAGGTAGGGGCCTTATTATTAATGGCGGCGGGCTAACGCATACCTCGGTTAGTTTGCTTGATGCGCTTTTAATGGTGCCTGTGCCTGTTATTGAGGTTCACTTAAGTCTTATAAACAAACGAGAAACCTTTCGTCATCACTCATTTATTACCCCAGCTGCAAAAGGTGTTATTGCAGGTTTCGGCGCAAGCGGGTATACCTTAGCTTTAAGAGCATTAATTGAAATGATAAATATTCAGGAATAATTTTTTATGTCATCTAAATTTAATATTGACGGAGATGCAGTCCGAAAGCTGGCTGAGATTCTTGTAGACACTGATTTAAGTGAAATTGAATACGAGGACAATGGCAGCCGCATTTATGTTTCGCGCAAAGCAAATGTTGCCCCTGTCGCCACACACATAGTGGCACCTTCTCCTGTTGCTGCAGGACATAGTGCTCCCGCTCCAACAGCAGCTCCTTCTGTTACAGATTGGTCAAAACATAGCGGTGCAGTGCGATCTCCAATGGTTGGAACTGCTTATCTTTCCCCTGAGCCAGGCGCCCCTAATTTTATCAAAGTTGGTGATAACATTATCGTTGGTCAAACCCTTTTAATTGTTGAGGCAATGAAGGTTATGAACCAAATAAAAGCAACTCAGGCTGGAAAAGTTACCCAAATTCTTGTTTCTGATGCCGCACCCGTTGAATATGATGAACCTCTTCTTGTGATTGAGTAAGCTTAATATGGCATTATTTTCAAAAGTCCTTATTGCAAATCGCGGCGAAATTGCTTTACGTATTTTACGCGCTTGCAAAGAACTGGACATTAAAACTGTAGCTGTTCATTCAACAGCTGACGCTGATTCAATGCACGTGCGACTTGCTGATGAAAGCGTTTGTATAGGACCAGCTCCGTCCAGAGACAGCTACTTAAAAATGCCAGCCATCATTAGTGCCGCTGACATTACCGGAGCGGATGCTATTCATCCAGGCGTTGGGTTTTTGTCTGAGAATGCCGCCTTTGCCACGATGATCGAAGAGCATGGCATGACATTTATTGGGCCCACCCCTGAACATATCAGCGTGATGGGTGATAAAATTACGGCCAAGAAAACGATGATTGACCTTGGCATCCCTGTTGTTCCAGGTTCAGATGGCTGCGTTGAAACTGAAGAAGATGCTCTAAACGCCGCTGAAAAGATTGGTTTTCCAATTTTGATTAAGGCAACCTCTGGCGGCGGGGGCAAAGGCATGAAAGTCGCTTACAACAAAGGTGAAGTTGTAGATGCTTTCCGTATGGCAAGAACAGAAGCCAAAGCAAACTTTGGTAATGATCAAGTCTATATGGAACGCTACTTAAGACGCCCTAGGCATATTGAGGTTCAAGTTTTGGCTGACACGCATGGGAATGCTGTGCATTTAGGAGAACGTGATTGTTCCCTCCAGCGTCGCCATCAAAAAGTCTGGGAAGAAGCTCCCTCACCTGGCCTAACGCCAGAGCTTAGAGCAAGCCTTGGTGCGATTGTCACCAAAGCCATTGGGAAAATGGGATACCGCGGCGCTGGAACATTAGAATTTCTTTTCGAAGATGGTGAATTTTTCTTTATGGAAATGAACACCCGAATTCAGGTTGAGCACCCTATTTCTGAAATGGTTACAGGCATTGACATTGTCCAAGAGCAAATTAAAGTTGCAGCTGGCCTGCCTTTATCTTTCACTCAAAAAGACATAACGTTCAATGGCCATGCCATTGAATGCCGTATTAATGCCGAAGACCCTGTAACCTTTATTCCATCACCTGGGAAAATTACAGATTATCACGCCCCTGGTGGTTATGGCGTTCGTGTCGATAGTCACATGTATCAGGGCTATACAGTTCCGCCCCATTATGACAGCATGGTTGCAAAACTGATTGCTCATGGGAAAACGCGCGAAGAATGTATCAAGCGCATTGAAAGAGCGATTGATGAATATGTCATTGGCGGCATTAAAACATTACTCCCTTTGCACCGTAAATTAGCCAAGGAACCCGATGTGATATCCGGTCATTACGATATTCACTGGCTTGAGAAAAATTTAGCGAAAGAAGAATCAAAATGACAAGTCAGGTAGAGAAACGCCTGGAGGATTTAGGGCTTGTGCTTCCAGTGGCAACAGCGGCCCTTGCCAACTATATTCCTTTTACAACTCATAGCAACGTTATTATCATCTCAGGCCAATTGCCCATGCGTGATGGTCAGGTTCATTATAAGGGCAAAGTCGGATCCGACTTATCCCTTGCCGAAGGCCAGGATGCTGCAAGGCTTTGTGGATTAAATATTTTAACCCAACTGAAAGCAGCCTGTGATGGCAACCTTGATCGCGTTGAGAAATGCCTTCGGATTGGTGGATTTGTCAATTGCGGGCCAGATTTTACCGATCAACCAAAGGTGATTAATGGTGTTTCTGATCTGATGGTTGAGGTATTTGGCGCTGACATCGGCCGCCATGCCCGTGCGGCTGTTGGTGTCAATTCCCTGCCCCTAGGCGCTGCCGTTGAGGTAGAAGCGATGTTTAGGATTAGGGAT
Source organism: Alphaproteobacteria bacterium (assembly GCA_019749935.1). Classification (GTDB taxonomy): domain Bacteria; phylum Pseudomonadota; class Alphaproteobacteria; order Paracaedibacterales; family CAIULA01; genus CAIULA01. The sequence continues at coordinate 6,067 of JAIEPD010000031.1, read as the reverse complement.
TAGGTTTACTTGGATTTGAAGGATAATGTTTTGCCTCATATTCTTCCACAAGAGATATTAACTCTAAAGGTTCACCACTCAGATTGTAGCCGTATGCATCATTATTACGAGTCGGTTTAACAATTTTAATTTTATACAAGTAATCTAGCCATTTCATTGCCAAATCTCTTATAAAATCAAATGCCCATTCTATCGCTCCTGGATGTACTAGGTGCTTAATTTTTTTTCTATCTTCTTGCGATAATTCTTCTCCATGCCTCATTCCATAAAAAGGATTTCGTGATTTATTAGCAAGAAATTTAAAGTTCTTTAATTTTTTGCTATTTATGCTTAATTTATCAACTAGCTCTTCTTCTAATTTCTTCCCCTTTGTACGGACAGATTTCCCTATAATTTCGTAAATTGAATATAATTCCGACCATCCAATAAAAAATTTATCTTCCAGCCTTCTGGCGAACAGTACTATTACCCGCATTAAATCCAAGTCCTCAAATGCTTTGAAATAAACTTGTGTAGCATCTAGTTCTTCATGATTCATACAATCTAAACCTGATCGAGGAGCTATGCATAAATATTGAGTTTCTCTTGAACAAAAAAGAACTTGATTGTTTTCATCAATATGATTTAAAGATTTGAAACGGAATTCCGGATATGTACCTGTTATAAGAGCAATAATCCCTTTTAATAACATCCTCTCTTCTAACATAAAATGAAACCCGGTATGTACTATATGCCCTGTGTTGTAGCTGTATTCTTTTTCATCTTTATATTTCAAGAATTTCTGAAAATAATATTTAGAAATAATTTCGAAATCTGATGAATCTAAAGTTTCTATTGTTCCTTTTATGCAGTATTTCATTAGATTAAAGTGATTTCAAAATTGGGAAAAATTACTAAACACAATAAGATACCTAGATCTTTGGGTCAAATCATATCAATTTTATTGTCATCCTGGAACCTAGTTGAACTGCGGCTCGCAGCATGATGAAACTTGGTATCCGGGATCTAGTGACATTTGCTAACGAGCGTCCTAAGATTCCGGATACTGTGTTCATACTAACCTCAGGTCTCCTTATGCGTTAACGCATAGTCGACTAAATTCCGGAATGACAAGTTGTATGAAAAATCCTCAAGGCAACGGCACCGGACTATCGGCATTTTTCCTTAAAAAGGCAATGACATCCGCCCGTTCTTGATCGTTCGAGATTCCGATAAAGGTCATTTTTGTACCAGGCGCAAATTCACGGGGTTTATGCAAAAACTTGTTCAGATTTTCATAAGTCCACTGCTCTTTTTTAGACTTGAGAGCTTCAGAGTAGGCAAAATCAGCCTCATGCCCTATATGATTCATGACAATACCCCAAAGGTTTGGGCCTGTTTTATGCGGCTCGCCCTTACCAGCTGTATGACACGCTAAGCATTTTTTGAAAACCTTTTCGCCATTTACAGGGTCGGCTTTGGCAAGCATAGGCTCTATAGGCGCCAAACTCTTTTCTTCTGCCGCAGATGATTGGCTACTTTCCCCAACCTCTACCACATAGGCATTTTTTAAAGGTTTTTGAGGATCAACAACCGCATCCCCTAAAAGACACGCAAGCATAGCCACCAAAAGCGCTATCAGAACGGCAGCTGTTATTTTGTTTAACTCAAAACTATCCACAAACGTAAAACTAAGTAAATTGACTCTAAGATGATTATATAACAAAGGCTTTAGATGTTAAAACCCATAAAAAAGGCCCGCTGTGTTAGCAGCAGGCCTTTTAACTACACTTTTATCAACAATATTAGTTGATAACTGTAATTGCTACACGGTTTTGAGCGTGTACTTCTTCTGTAGTTCCAACAGCTTGTGGTCTGTCTTTACCATAAGAAATTGTTTTCAAACGGTTAGCATCAACACCCATACCCGCTAATCCAGACTTAGCAGCTTCAGCGCGGCGTGCACCTAATGCCAAGTTGTATTCACGAGTACCACGAGCGTCCGCATGGCCTTCAACAGTTGCTGTTGTTGCAGCGTGTGTCTTTAACCAAGCAGCTTGTGCTTCTAATGTCTTTTTCGCATCATCAGAAACTGTTGACTTGTCAAATGCGAAGAAAACGCGGTCGCGAATGTTCGCTTTGAAGTCTTCAGCTGTGCCAGGAGCTGGCGCACGGCCAACGCTAACGTTTTGTGAATCTGTGTTGCCTGTTTCGCACGCAGTCAATACAAGACCTGCTGCTAAAATTGTAAATATCTTATTTTTCATCATTGAATTCCTATTCAGTTGATAATGTAGCTGTTACCAATATAAACCATAAAAACCTTAACAAACAATAAATTTTTAGTAAAAGAAAAACAAACCGACTCTCCATGGTTTTATGCCTGAGTGTAGGGAAAATGCCACACATGGCTAAACCGTTGGCTTTTCGGCCTTTTCTTTATAAAAAAATGTACGTCCGCAATAAGGGCAATCCACCTTACCATTTTCATTGATCTTTAGATAAACAGCTGGGTGTGCCTGTGCCTGCCTACTTTTTTCATATGAAAACTGAAAAGGCAAGCCATTACATCTTACCGTTTTTTTATCCACATGAATATACCCTTCGTGTTTCAACTTCCGGGTTCGTTGTTTTTCGGGATCTTTGGTGCTCGAGTATTTCATATACACTGCGCTCCTTGACACTCAAACACCTGCCCGGCTTTTTGAAACACTTTGGATATAGAGTTTTTCTTTAAAATCATTTTAACGGATCAATGTTCGTTTTTGTTTAATTTTATCTTGCAGCAATAAAATACCGTAAAGCAATGCCTCTGCTGTGGGTGGGCATCCAGGAACATACACGTCAACAGGAACAATCCGATCGCATCCTCTTACAACGGAATAAGAATAATGATAGTACCCGCCTCCGTTGGCACAGCTGCCCATAGAAATAACCCATCTGGGCTCAGCCATCTGGTCATAGACTTTGCGCAAAGCTGGAGCCATTTTGTTGGTCAAAGTCCCAGCTACAATCATAACATCTGATTGGCGTGGGCTTGGTCTAAAAACAACACCAAAGCGATCCATATCATAACGGCTAGCAGCTGTATGCATCATTTCAACAGCGCAGCAAGCAAGACCAAAGGTCATCGGCCACAAAGAGCCGCTTTGTGCCCATGCCGCAAGTTTATCCAGCTGGGTTACCAAAAAACCTTTTTCATTGATCTCATCGCGCACCATAGAAAAAAGGCTCTGTTCATTTTGAAGTGAAGCTGGAAGATAAGGTTTTAAATCCTCTAAAGCAGGCTTTATTCCCATTCCAGTGCCCCTTTTTTCCATTCATAAATAAACCCAATGGTTAAAATACCTAAAAACAGCATCATCGACCAAAATCCAAAAACACCAATTGTTTTAAGGCTGATCGCCCAAGGGAACAAGAAAGCAATTTCCAAATCAAAAATAATAAAAAGGATAGCAACTAGATAAAATTGCACGTTAAAGCGACCACGTGCATTATGCTCTGGCGTATCGAATGCATCAAAGCCGCATTCATAGGGGCTCAATTTTTCTTTGTAGGGTGCTTTTTGACTGCGCCACCAAGACACCATCATCAAGGTAACGGAAAGACCAAATCCAAGCCCAAAAAACACCAGAATCGGCAGATAATTTTCAAACCGTATCATTTATTTTTTCCTTAATTTATTAAGGTTATGATGTCGGAAAAAGGCCAAATGGTCAATGTTTAATGAGCTTTTTCTAATCTGGAAAGAAACACGAAAGCACCATCTGATACAAATGCATCAAACAGTGCTCTCAATTTCAAATCATCAATCATCAGAATCTGAATGAACTCCAGACGAGACTCTGCCAGAACCACCTAGATAATTCCTAGCACGGCCACCAAACGAAAACTCAAAATCAGGCTCTAAGTGACGACAAGCAGAGGTGAAAAGTTGTCTTGAGGTTTTTGCTAGCACTGCTCCATCAGCTGAGGCAAAAATTTCATCAATATAATTGAAAATTCTATCCTCAGTTGAAACAGATGGTGCGGTCACCGTTGGCAAAACACGATTAAGAGCATCAAGACTTTTCTTTTCCAGACTTTTCATCACATAGAACATACTAATAACGGTGCAAGTCCTTTGGTGATTCAAAATACGATTCGTTGTTACAGTTGTTGGCATTCTTAAAGGAAGACCTTCTGAGAAGAATATATCTTTCAGCGGCACTAAAGCGCTCTTAAACGTCTGAATGAAATGCTTCTGCTCAGCCTCAGTCTCTAATGCCACTCTTTCAGCTAGCAATCCTTTCTTGATCTCTTCATATCCCTGTTTTATAGGTTCCAGTTCTGGCTCCTCGTCTTTTGGCCCCAAAACATTAAACTCAAGACGCACACTTCTCATCAACTCATCCACTTGCTCAAGAGAATTTTGAAGTCCTATAAGATGATCATCGATCATATCTAGGCCTTCAATAACTGGCATCTTTGTTTGACCCATAAAGTTTTGAACATATCCTTTAGCCACTTTTTCACAAGCCGTCACCAATGTCGCTGCTTCTTTGACATCTAACTTCTTAGACCTAAATCCAAAAACACCACCCGTTGCAATCAACTTGCTTGCCATTTTTACACGCACCTCATCACCAGGAAATTTCACGCAAGCATTAGACACAAATCTCAAAACGCGATGAGCCATCGGCAATGTCTTTTCTTCTTGAGCTTCAGCATACTCTCTTGAGAAAGTCGCTTGTTCTCTCTCAAGGAATCTGTCATGCGCTTCTAAGGCATTTTTCCATAATCTTCTTGTCGCCGCTTTATACATCTTACCTTCTTGTAAAAAGGCTAACGAAATATCAGCATCTGACGCGCCACTCTTCACTTTAAGGTCAGCCATCGTTATAAGGACATTAACGAAATCCTCGTGATTGATTGCCTTTCCAGTCGCGCTGTCAAAATAGGGAATTTGCCAAATTTTTGCAAAAGGAGGGTGATTTAAATCCTCGCCTTCTAATGATTGAGCCGTCATAGCCACACGAGCCTCAACTGTCCTAGCGTTCCAAAGTCTTTTGACATCTTCTGTCAAATCAAAAGGAGTGCCAAGTTGACTCATCTTTCTTGTGCAAAAAATCTCATGATCCCTTTACAGACATCAACTTCTGGAGGCAATAAGCCTTCAATTGGAGCACGCTCCAAGGAATCCTTCGAACTTCACAGATAAATCAGCTCCCAGTTATCTTTCATCAATCGAGATAATTCTTCAAACTGTTCAATCGGCAACAAATGAGCAATATTTTGCCCATGAAGATTTCAATATCTTAGGCAGAAATCTCTTACATAAGGCTGACTTATAGATGATCCAAAAAGCCTCTTTAAACTAGAAATCTCTGTTAAATTTAATGTTTCAGCACTAATCTCCTCATGATCATCATAATAAGCCTTAATAAAAGAAAAGAAATGATCCCCTATAAAACCTTCTCTTTTTTGAGCTTTATTTGCCACATATTGAATCAGAGGGACACCGTCAATCGAATGTCTTCTCAGCATGCCCCAATCAAGCTCGTTCAATAATAAATGGGGATAAATTTCGGGAACCTGATCTAATAAAGAGTACCCAGCAAAAAGAGGAATGCGAGTTAGAGCCCTCATAATAATGTGCTTAATAAGTCTATCGGCTTCCCATTTATACTGACTCTCTATGTCTGGATCAGCCCAATTTGCAGCGGCTCTTTGCTCGTTGATTTGTTTAATATGCCCCATAAATGCTGCCGGATCATCTAACGAAAAATAAGGAAGACCATTGAGTAAACGCTGATAGTCATACACATTACTTACAACATCTTGCACTCGATGCCTTTCAGAGGAGTTTAGTAGTTGAAGAATTGACTGCCCATTTCCATTCCGATAGACAATGCAGAAATCCTTTTGTATTTCTGTAGGTAGCTCTTGAAACATCCAATATGAAGCATTGTCCAGATTTAATTTATGATTATAAATGCGACCATCATCCAACATGTAGGCCCTTCGTGAATGAAAGATTGGATTTAGCTTAAATTTTTGTTAAGAAGAGGAATGAAAGAATTTTTAAGCATAGAAGAACGGGAACTAT
>JAIEPD010000027.1 GCA_019749935.1 Alphaproteobacteria bacterium | reverse complement strand
GGGGCAAGCGCAGCTTGTACTCGACCTTTAGGTCGACTGTGATGCCACGGGGCTTGCCCCGTGTGAGCGTTCACTAAATTTTTATTAAACATATGGGATTATTTTTTTGAGTTTTTCAGCTTTTTGTTGAATTCTTGAAAAGATTGCTTTTTCAAGGGGGGAATTGTGAATATAGCTTCTTAAGCCAAAACGTCAGTATAAGCTTGATCTGATCGGATGGATTTGTTATTTGTTAAAGACATTGTTTTGAAAAAGACGTTTCAGAGCGCTATGCGGGCGTGGTGAAATTGGCAGACACGCCAGATTTAGGTTCTGGTGACGAAAGTCGTGGGGGTTCAAGTCCCTTCGCCCGCACCATAAATATGATGCTAAGGTAGTAATTAGGATGAATATCGAAGAAAAAAAATCAACTGGGCTAACTAAGGATTTCAACGTAACAATCCCTTCTAAGACAATTGCTGAGAAAATTTCAGCGTGGTTAGCAGAAAAAGCAAAACACATTCGTCTAGATGGTTTTCGTCCAGGGAAAGTTCCTTTTAATATAGTAGAGCAACGCTATTCTCTTCAGGCCGAGCAAGATGTTTTAGAGGATCTTATTAAAGAAGCGACTCAAAAAATAGTAAAGGACCACGGTCTTCGCCTTGCTGTTCAACCTTCTTACGAAAATGTAAATCAATACGCAGTTGGAAAAGATTTTAGTTTTTCTGTTTCTATGGAATCTTTCCCGGAAATTAAACTAAAAGATTTCAAAGATATTAAAATCGACAACCTTGTTGTCGAAATAGGCGAAAAAGAAGTCGAAGATGCCTTAAAAAGCCTGTCTGACCGCCATACAAAATTCAAGACAGCCGCTGATAGCCATAAAATTAAAGAAGGCGATCAAGTTAAGATTGATCTTGTTTGTACTGAGGGCAAAAAACAAATTAAGTCCTTTAGCGGTAAGGGGATTACAATTGTTGTTGGTAAAAATGAAGTTGGTTTAAACTTTGTTGAAGAAAAACTTAGCGGCCATAAAAAAGGCGAGACTGTTACTGTGGATCATACTTTCGAAGCTGATTATGCAGATAAGACATTAGCTGGTAAGACTGCTAAATTTGAAGCAAAAATTATTGAGGTCTCTGAGCCACAGAAAACAGAAATTAATGAAGCTTTTGCTAAAGAAATGGGATGTGAAGACTTAAAAGATCTTCGTGCAAAAATTAAAGAGAGCTTGCAAAAAGATAGTTTGAATCTTACAAGGCTTTATCATAAAAGACATGTTCTTGATGCAATGGCAGAAGTTTACAAATTTGATCTTCCAAACTCAATGGTTAAAAGAGAATTTGATAATATTTGGAATCGTCTTCAAGATGAAATTACTCAAGCTAAAGCCGATGGTAGTTTTGAAGAGGATGATGACAGGCCAGAAGCTGAGCTTAAAAAAGAATATGAATCCATTGCTTCTCGCAGAGTTCGTTTGGGGCTTGTTATCGCTGAGGTTGCTAAAGCTCATACAATTCGTGTGACTCCAGAAATGGCCCGCAATGCAATTTTCCGTGAAGCGATGCGATACCCTGGACAAGAGAAAGATGTGATAAAATTCTACCGCGATAATCCTCAGATGATTGAGCAGATCACATCACCTATTCTTGAAGATTTAGTTGTTGATTTCATTTTGACAAAAGCAACTTTAAAAGAGACAAAGGTAACAACAAAGCAACTCGCTGAAAAATTAAAAGGTGTTTTGCCAGGTTACGGAGAAGAAGAACAAACTGAGAAGAAAAAATCTTCCAAGGCCGAAACGAAAACCGCGAAACCTAAAAAGAAATCAGAAAGTGAAGCAGCATGACGACGAATAATTTTTCTATGTCCTCCTCTAGATCTTTTGATGTGCAAGCGAATCTTGTACCTATGGTTGTTGAGCAAACAAGCCGCGGGGAGAGAGCTTACGACATTTATTCACGTCTTTTAAAGGAACGGATTATTTTTGTAACAGGTCCAATTTTTGATGAGATGGCGTCTCTTATTTGTGCTCAGCTGCTATTTTTAGAATCTGAAAATCCAAATAAAGACATTGCAATGTATATTAACTCTCCTGGCGGCTCTGTAACCGCGGGTATGTCAATTTTTGATACAATGAATTATATTCGCCCCGACATTGCGACGCTTTGTTTAGGACAAGCTTGTTCATTCGGATCTTTGTTGTTGGCTGCAGGAACAAAGGGCAAAAGGTTTTGCCTTACAAATGCACGCGTTATGGTTCACCAGCCGCATGGTGGGGCGCAAGGACAAGCAACTGATATTGAGATTCAAGCACGCGAGATTATAAAAACACGCGCGAGATTGAATGATATTTATGTAGAAAGAACAGGTCAACCTTTAAAAGTGATTGAAGATGCTATGGAACGTGATCGATTTATGTCTGCTGAAGAGGCAAAAGACTTTGGTTTGATTGACGAAGTTGTAACAAATCGCCCTGCTGCATTAATTACAGCACCTGATGCAAAAGGGAGCTAAAATTAACTATTTATTGACACTTTCGCTTCATAGTTAAAGTATAACCAGACGAGGAGCAATATGGGTTTAAACAGTTTTTGAGAAGTATTTTAAAAGTAAATTTCAAAAACTATTAAATCTAGATTTGTTCAGAAAAAGAAAAAGTGAGATTTTTATATGAGTAAAAGTGCCGGTAACGACGCAAAAAATACACTTTATTGTTCATTTTGCGGAAAAAGTCAACATGAGGTCCGTAAGCTCATTGCTGGACCTACAGTTTTTATCTGTGATGAATGTGTGGACCTTTGTACGGATATTATTCGTGAAGAGAATCATTCTTCACGTCTAGCCACACAAGATGGTGTTCCAACCCCGCACGATATTATGGGATTCCTGGATGATTATGTCATCGGGCAAAAGCATGCTAAAAAAGTCCTTTCCGTTGCTGTACACAATCACTACAAGCGGTTGTCGCATGGTGCAAAAGGGGCAGATATTGAGATTGCAAAATCGAACATCCTTTTAATAGGTCCAACAGGAAGCGGTAAAACTCTTTTAGCGCAGACTTTGGCGCGTATTATTGATGTGCCTTTTACCATGGCAGATGCAACGACATTAACCGAAGCTGGTTATGTTGGTGAAGACGTTGAAAACATTATTCTAAAGCTTTTACAGGCTGCTGATTACAATGTGGAACGTGCTCAAAGAGGGATTGTTTATATTGATGAGGTTGACAAAATCTCACGCAAATCTGATAACCCATCTATTACAAGAGATGTCTCTGGTGAAGGTGTTCAGCAGGCGCTTTTGAAAATTATGGAAGGAACGGTTGCATCTGTGCCTCCGCAAGGCGGGCGCAAACATCCTCAGCAAGAATTCTTGCAAGTGGATACAACCAACATCTTGTTTATTTGTGGTGGTGCTTTTTCTGGTTTAGAAAAGCTTATCTCAGCCCGCGGTAAAGGAGCTGGGATTGGTTTCGGAGCAGAAGTGAGAGCTCCTGATGAAAGACCAACAGGAGAAGTTTTGCGTGAGGTTGAACCAGAAGATCTATTGAGATTTGGTTTGATTCCTGAATTTATCGGAAGACTTCCTGTCATTGCAACGCTTGGTGATTTGGATGAGCCTGCGCTTATTGATATTTTGACGAAACCAAAAAATGCTTTGGTGAAGCAATATAAGCGCTTGTTTGAAATGGAAAATGTAAAGCTTACAATAAATGATGAGGCTCTGGCGTCCATTGCGAAAAAAGCTCTTTCCAGAAGGACGGGCGCACGAGGCCTAAGATCAATTATGGAGCAGATCTTACTTGAAACTATGTATGAGTTGCCTTCCTATGAAGGGGTAGAAGAAGTGATTATCAATAAAGATGTTGTTGATCATCAAAAGCCTCCCATGACGATTCATGTAAAGCACTTAACGGAAAATACGGCGTAGTCGTACGTTACAGTTTTGTGATCCAGGATTTCTTGGATCACAAAGTATCTCGAGGTGTTCTTCTGATCCCAATCCGCAGGTGCGAAAAAATTTTAAAATTCTGCTTGTTAACCCAAAAATTCTCCCTATATATTGATTCAAAAAATTAATGTATAAGGTTGGTTTATAATGGATATCAGAAAATCTATCGTTGGAAAAATTACCTCAGTTGTTATCATGTTTTTCTATTGTTGGATGCTAATGTGTCCAAGCATTGCGATAGCGATAGAGAATGAAGATCCTGTTCTCGAATCAGGAGAAACTCGGTCATCCTTTGTTTTTAACTCTAGAATAAACCCAACAAAAGAATTCATTGATTCTATTTATATACCCAGTCCGAAACGCTTTTTACATATTTTATTTACAGTTTTCTGTTTAGGAAACGCGTTAGCAAGTAATACTTTAGAAACTGTTGAAAAAGATAACTTTTCGAAAGTTTCGGGGCTATGCATATCTACATCCAAAGTCCCAGGAGTTTGCTATCAAACCGCATGCTGGAATGGAACTGGATTTATTCCCACAGAGACTGTTTGTCCTGATGACCAAGCTTTTTGTCCAGTTCCAGACGTCCGTCAAAACGTTTACCTTTCTTATTTTTCGCTACCCAGCTGATCTGTGGCCGACGACTAAATCCTAAATGATAAGGAAGTGGATTCAATACCAAATAAAAAAAGTTTGAATAAATTTCATTTATATTTTTAAAAAAGGATTCAAAAAATATATAACAGTTTTTTTATTACATGAAATTCCCAAAAAAATAGAATTTTTTCTTCGTCAAAAACCACGTTTCCTTTGCTGCTCACTTTTATTTTTGATAGAATTTCAATTAAAGACATTATTAAAGTGGCATTTATTGTGACTAAGTTTTTATTTTTCTGTGCGCTTTTCGCATTTACTTCGACGACTTTTGCGCTTGATGTTTCGACGCATGAGGCTCCGGTTACGGGAACTGAAAACGTAGCTTCTCATGATTTAAAAGGTGATGCTTGGTGGGCCAAAGGCTTTGATGATGAACATGTTTTAGCTGAACCAGATCCTTTGGAGCCAATGAATAGGGCATTTTTTAATTTTAACCGAGTTCTTGATGGAATTCTTTTAAAACCATTGGCAATTGGTTATGACACGGTACTTCCTCACCCCGCAAAAGAAGGTGTAACCAATTTTCTAGATAATCTTTCTTCGCCATTAAGTATGGTTAACTACACTTTGCAAGGAGAAGGGGAGAAAACCTTAGAAACATTCGCTCGTTTTTTAATCAATACAACCTTTGGTATTTTTGGTCTTGTGGATGTCGCAAAGGAAATAGGAATCCCTTCGCATCCTGCAACATTTAACCAAACATTAGCGAAGTGGGGCGTTGAAACAGGGCCATATTTGATGGTTCCTTTTGTAGGTCCATCTTCATTCCGCGGGACGTATGGAATGGTTGCTGATTGGTATTTAAATCCACTTTACTATATTGCACATAACAAGCATCGTCAGGGTAATAGGTACGGCCAACAGGTTTATTTGCTTTATGCTTTGTATGGACTTGATGTTGTTAACCGTCGTTCTAAGCTTATTGAAGCACTTAATGATATCGAAAGAAACTCTTTGGATCCATATGTTACAATTCGCAATATCTATTTCCAAAAGCAAGCCGAAATGGAACGTGACATAAGGGCGAGGAAGACGATTTAAGGTGTGCTAGGCGTTGATTGTCTTTAAGCATTAAATACGTTAAGAGAGAGTGCCAAGAAAGAAAACGTTACCAATCCTATCATAAAATAAATCCACAAGTTCCTTGCAACTCTGTCTTCTTTTGTTTCATAACCCCAAAACGACGTTGTAACCTGAGAGGCACTTTCATGCAACACAATCTGATTTTGTTGCTTTTTAATTGAATCTTTTTTCATTATTTCTTCCATGTCATTTCTTAAGCTTTGAAACTTAAATCTAGGCGAAACCTACCCTATCTTTTTCTAGAATACTACCTCCCAATTTTAATAGGTTCAAAAAAAACTGCAGATCTTGTCAGCATTTTTATAAACGTCTTATCCTTCAATAAATTTTTGCATTTTGCTGACATTCATTGCTGCTAATGGATTCAGAAAGCACAAATTAATAAAATATCAATTTTTTAACCGCTTTGCGGAAATCTTGGGAGTTTGCTCCCGTGATGGATAGCAAAAAGAATTTGGAGCAGGGCGGTCCGAAGGAAAAAAACGCGTAAAACTCGGTTGCTTGCGGCCGAGATAGCGATTTTTAGTTCTGCGACTTTATCTTAAATTCCACAGATTCTCGTGCTGCAACGGAGGCTGTTTTTACTGGAGAAGGCCACAAATTTAAAATTGGTTTTGAATTTCAAGAGGTTAATAATTTATGTGAGTGGGCAGCTGATATGTTTGCCATTCAGAAACAACCAATATTTACGGTTTCAAGAGGTGGTGTAAAACTCTGGGAAGTTGTTATTGATGGGAAAGATATAGAATTTGTAACAGAACCTTTTTCTAATGAAGAAGAGGAATTTTTCAGAGACTGTATTGGCACAATCTCTATGGCTTTTAAGCTTTTGTGTGACTTTAAAGATAAAAGAAACCCAGGAACAGTAACGCTTAATAATTGGCTGCATGGGGGAAGTCTTGTTGGTGCTGAGAGCACAATTATAACCCGCACTGAGGAAAAATTGGCAGAACGCAAGGCAACATTGATTGCTATCCAAAAAGGATTGATCAGGATTTTAGAGGAAGGTGGTTTTGCCGTGGAAATTAACGGTAAGATATTTGACCCCATAAAAGATCATCCGTTTAAAAATTCAGACATCCCAGGAGGTTGGAGACCACATTTTCAGCCGCAAGTTACAATCCAGCATCCTTTAGATTCGAGTATTCCTTTGATAAGAACTTTATTTGATTCCATTATGGCAGGGCCTATTGCAAGAGGAATAAAAACATCTATGCCTATTCATGAGGAAGCAGCTCCTACTAAGGCAGATGGTTTATTTTGCTTTATAACAGATCTTTCAAAAGCTTGGAGTGAGGGAAAATGAAGATATTAAAAAATTTGTGGCTGTTCTTGATTCTTTTAAGTTCTTCAATCACTTCAGCCTATGAAGTTAATTGGACTGTATTAAACATGTGCGTCAGTGTGTTAGATGGTAATGTATGGGAAGGAGATGGCAGGCCTATCGCTAGAAAAATGATTTTAGATAGATTAGATTTTTTAGAGGATGGTGATAGAGATAATGGACGTTTGGCAGAATATACCTCTCAAAAATTTACTGCCCTTGCCGCAGAGGCTAAAGGTCTTTTAACAACATCTTCTAGGAAAAATTCTTTGTTCAATAGTTTTGTTGACGAATGTGAAAGCATCCATACTGAAGGTGATGATAAAATCAAAAAATCCGTCCATATGGTTCTTGAAAAAATAGTAGAGGAAACAAAAGATAAATTGAAATGGTGGAGCAAGCTTGACGGATTAGAATCAAAACCAGCTGCGCGAGGACCTTCAGATGCAAGAGCAATTTCACCTTCAAAGGGGCCAGCCAAAAAAGAGTTTGGTGCAGACGGTAGTCAGACTAACGGACACACATCACCATAAAGAACAGCTGTTGTTGCAACTGGCGGTGTATAGGTCTTAGTGGATATATTTCTCTTGATCCCAGTTCTTTTTTATAAGGACCTTTTCTAAAGGGGCTGGGCGATTAATGAGGTATCCTTGTGCGACATCAGCGCCAAGGCTTTTAACAATTTCGAATTGATGCTCTGTTTCAATGCCTTCACAAATGACTTTAAGGTTGATTGCTTTTGCTAAATCAATCAATGATTTTAAAACGGCAAAAGCTCCGTTATGAAAAGGTGCTTTTTGGATGAAATTTTTATCAATTTTCACGGCATCAACGTTTAAGTCTACAAGATAAGACATCGTTGAATAGCCGCATCCTAAATCATCAATAACAACCTTTATTCCGTTTGAGCGAAGCTCATTGATGACATTCCCTAATGAAATTATATCAGAGGGCTTTTCTGCTTCTGTAATTTCTATGCAGAGCATAGAGGGTGAAATGTTATATGTTTTTATTATCTTCTCAATAAATTTTACGAAATCCGTCGTTATAACAGAAGGAGGGGCATTGAATGAGAGAGGCGTGTTAACTTCGGGATTATCACTTAAAAAGGCCGCGATTGTTTTGACAAGCCATTTTGTGATGCTGTCAATAAGACCTTGATGGCTTGCAACTTGTATCCATTGTTCCGTTTCAAGTCTTGGAATATTAAAAGGAATCGCAATAGGCCATCTCGTTGATTGAGCCATTTGCTCTGGAACACGTAAAAAAACCTCGGCACCAACTACTTTTCTTGTTATTATGTTAACTTGATGTTGGGCATGAAGTTCTAATCTGTTATGATTCAGGGCGTGAACAAGATGATTTGCTAACTTAGTTTCTGAATGCTTTATTAACGTCATTTGTTTTACGATAATTTTATTAAAATCGCACATTAATTAACACACGTAAAGTTTTGCTGCAAGGTGAAAAAATATTTGCACCTTAGAGAAGGAGTCTTTAGATTGTCAGACGTAACAGGAGAGTAACCTTTGCGGGATAAATTTTTATGAATAATAGTATTAAATTGTTGGATCAGGTTCATTATCCGCGTGATTTAAAAGGTTTAACAATTCCTGAACTTAAGCAATTGTCAGAAGAAGTCAGACAAGAAACGATAGAAGTCGTTTCTCGTGTAGGAGGACATCTAGGTGCTAGTCTTGGGGTTGTGGAACTGACTGTTGCGCTCCATCACATTTTTAACACGCCTCATGATAAATTGATTTGGGACGTAGGGCATCAAGCATACCCTCATAAGATTTTAACCGGCAGACGTGATGATATGAAAATGTTGCGTCAGGCGGGTGGTCCATCTGGTTTTACGCGTCGCAGTGAAAGTGAATATGATCCTTTTGGTGCGGCTCATGCTGCGACTTCTATTTCAGCGGCCCTTGGTTTTGCTGTAGGGCGCGATCTAAAAAAAGATAATAATCACGTTATTGCCGTTATTGGTGATGGATCCATGAGCGCAGGTATGGCTTATGAGGCCCTCAATAACGCTGGTTCTATGTCGAGTCGCCTTATTGTCATTTTAAATGACAATGATATGTCAATTGCGCCGCCAGTTGGCGCTATGAGTGGTTATCTCTCCAGACTTCTCTCTTCTGGTCCTTATCATTCTCTTCGCGAAATTGCAAAAGGAGTCGTTAGTCATTTGCCCAAATCTATCGAAACTGCAGCAAGACGAGCGGAAGAATATGCGCGCGGAATGATGACAGGCGGCACACTTTTCGAAGAAATGGGTTTTTATTATGTTGGGCCTATTGATGGTCATAATTTAGATCATCTAGTGCCTGTATTAAAAAATGCCCATGACTGGAGTGAAAAAGGGCCTATTTTTCTTCATGTGGTGACTCAAAAAGGAAGGGGATACGCACCCGCTGAAGAGGCCGCAGACAAATTCCATGGTGTTAGCAAGTTTGACATTGTAACTGGAGAGCAAGCCAAATCAAAAGCAGTTGCTCCTTCTTATACAAAAGTTTTTGGAGAAAGCCTCATCGAGGAGGCTGAACGCGATGATAAGATCTTAGCCATCACGGCAGCTATGCCTTCTGGAACAGGGCTTGATTTGTTTGCAAAACGTTTTCCTGATCGGTGCTTTGATGTCGGAATTGCTGAACAACATGCAGTGACATTCGCTGCAAGCTTAGCTTGTGAAGGGTTTAAACCTTTTGCGGCTATTTATTCAACGTTTTTGCAACGAGCTTATGACCAGGTTGTCCATGACGTTGTTTTGCAAAAATTACCTGTTCGGTTCGCACTGGATCGTGCGGGCCTTGTTGGGGCAGATGGTGCAACGCATGCCGGAAGTTATGATCTTTCTTATTTATGCTGCCTGCCAGACATCGTTGTTATGGCAGCAGCTGACGAGGCAGAATTAAAGCATATGGTTGCAACAGCGGCTTCAATTGATGATTGTCCTTCAGCTTTTAGATATCCAAGGGGTGAAGGGGTAGGGGTAGAGGTTCCTGCAAAAGGCATACCTTTGGAAATTGGAAAAGGACGAATCGTAGAAGAGGGCAGTAAAATTGCTATCTTATCTTTAGGATGCCGTTTACAAGAATCCCTTCTAGCTGCAAAGTTTTTAAGAGCTCATGGACTTTCAACAACTGTTGCTGATGCCAGGTTTGCAAAACCATTAGATGAAGATTTGATAATTAAATTAGCAAAAAACCATGAAGTCCTCATTACAATTGAAACAGGTTCAATAGGAGGTTTTTCAAGTCAAGTCTTACATCTTTTAGCAAATAGAGGTGTTCTTGATCGTGGCCTGAAAATAAGGCCAATGACACTTCCAGACAAGTTGATTGATCATGACACACCCCAAAAGCAATATGAGATTGCTGGTTTAACGGCGAACAATATTTTAGAAACAGCCTTAGCGGCTTTGGGTCAGGAAATAAGTTTAGAGGCCCTTGCATCTTGTGCTTAGCTGAGGTAGTAGGTATTATACTCAAAGCGTTTTAAAAAGCCGGGCAGGCCGTTTGAGGAGCAAGGAGCGCAGTGATAAATACATGAGCACCGCAGATCCCGAAAAAACAACGAACCCGGAGTTTGAAACACGAAGAGTATAGAGAGACACTTATCAAAAAGGATAAATATGGATATTATTTTTGTGCCTTTGCTAACGGTTATTATTAAGATTATTGATCTTTATCAATTTCTCTTGATTATCTACATTATCATGGGTTGGCTTGAGGTATTTAATGTACTCAACCGCTATAACCGTTTTGTCTATAGTGTCCACACTGTTTTATTCAGATTAATTGAGCCGCTTTTATCACCGATTCGTCGGTTTCTCCCCGATTTAGGTGGGGTTGATTTTTCGCCTCTTGTCTTGATTTTTGGTATCTATTTTATTCAAGGGGTTCTTGAAAAAATTGTGCATAGGTTTCCAGCTTAATTCTTACGTTAAAAATTTACTGGAGTTTTTAAATCTTCTCTATGACGGCTCAACGAATAGATGGTAAGGCTTTAGCTGTTCTTAAAAAACAAGAAACAGTCAAAGAGGTTAAAGCCTTTTTGAATCAAACTGGAATACAGCCATCTTTGCATGTATTACTAATAGGCGATCATCCCCCTAGCCATATTTATGTGCAGAATAAAAGAAAAGCTTGTGAATTCGTTGGGATTAAATCTGTTGTTCATCAACTGCCCTCTGATGTGTCACAAGCTGATGTTCTTGATCTGATTCGTGATTTAAATCAACAAAAAGATGCTCATGGCATTTTAGTGCAACTGCCTTTGCCGCAACATTTAAACACCCAAGAAATTCTAGAGGCTCTGGATCCAAAGAAAGACGTTGATGGGCTTCACCCCTATAATTTAGGTCGTCTTTTGATGAATAAACCTCTCCTTGTTCCTTGTACGCCACAAGGTTGTTTGCAGTTGATTCAGTCTGTAGAGGAAAATATCCAGGGGAAAACAGCTGTTATTATTGGCAGGTCTTTACTTGTGGGGCGTAGTTTAGCTGCTCTTTTAACCAATTATGATGTGACAGTTACCCTTGCCCACTCAAAAACCAAAGACTTAAAAGAAATTGCATCAAAAGCGGATATCCTAGTTGCCGCAATTGGTTCACCTGAATTTATAACGAAGGACTATATTAAAAAAGGTGCGATTGTTATTGATGTGGGAATTAATCGTTTAGAGCTTGAAGATGGAACTTCTTGTTTAAAAGGTGATGTCGATTTTAAAGAAGTAGCTAGTGTTGCTAGTTTTATCACTCCTGTTCCAGGTGGAGTTGGCCCAATGACAATTAGTAACCTCCTTATCAATACCGTAAAAGCGGCTCAACTGCACGCTGCATCTTTCTGAATTAGCTAAGGTTATATTGAATATATCTTGTGTTTTTCTTCTGATTGAATTTTAAAAGGAAGTACTCATTGAGATGCTTCGTAGAGAGTGGTAGGATCCTGGTGTTCTTATAAGTCTTGATTCCCAGATTAACTGTTAAAAATGGAGAACATACAAATTAAATTACCAATCTTTAAAGAAACTTCTTTAAAAGAACCGGCGAAAAGAGAATCTACTTTACATTCGCTTAGCATTAATTATGCTCTCATTCCTACACTTAACAAATTTGGATATATGTTAGAAAAACCGGATGTTATTAGTGAGGAATTTATAGAATATGCAACTTTGACAGGCGGTACAGTCCTTGATATTGGGACAGCTTATGGAGCTACTACAATTTCAGCTTTAAAAAAGGGAGCTTATGTTATAGCTAATGATCTTGATGAAAGACATCTGGCTATATTGCAAGAGAAAACCCCTTTTGAACTAAGAGAGAGACTTTTTATTTGTAAAGGAAAATTTCCTTCCGCAGTAGATATTCAAAGTTCCTCTTTGACAGCGGTTCTTGCCTCGGGAGTTCTCCACTATCTTGAGGGAAAAGAACTGAAAGAAGCATTTTTAAAGGTATATGATATTTTAAAACCTGGAGGTAAGTTTTTCTTTTTTACTTCCACTCCCTATATTAAGTTTTTTGAGGGCTTTTTTGATACTTATCTAAAGCGCAAAGCTGAGAAAGCAGAATGGCCAGGATTAATAGACAATTCTTGGGTTTATGCTCCGAATCATACCAATATTTTGCCCAAGTTGATTAATTTGTTGGATATGGATGTTACAACGCAGCTTTTCAAAGAAAGCGGCTTTCTGATTGAGAAAATAAACTATGTTTCAATGGAAGGATATCCTCTTGAGTTTCATTCCAATGGCAAAGAGTACATAGGAGTTGTGGCGCAAAAACCCCTTTAAAAAGGCTAAACAGTGTAGTTAGTTTGCTGTTCTACATTGCGTCTTACAATGGAAATCGCTACTAAATACAAGACAGCAATGATGCATAAAAAATAACTAGGTGCAGCTATCTGCCCTGTTCTTTCAACCAATAAAGATGCAATGAGTGGTGTGGTACCTCCTAATATTGCTTGTCCTAAAGCATAACTGAATCCAAGTCCACTGTAACGCCTTGAGGAAGGAAAGAGTTTAGGTAGAAAAATCGCTAATGCGCTAATTTGAAAAGCATCGCCAATTATTAAAAATCCTTGAATTAAAATAAGAGTCATTATTGAGATGTTAGAAGATGACCATGTATAAAGCGGGATTGAAAAAAAGATAAACCAATACATGCAAATGTTCATTACGCCGATCTCCCCAAATCTAGATATTAGTTTTGACGAGCAGAGAACGAGTGTTCCTCCAATGAGAAAGATAGATAAATTATCAATGAGAATTGCGTACGTGGAAAGGCCAACTAAGTCTTTTAGGTGAACATTCATGTAAACAGTTGCAAGGTAAATGGGAACTAAATTGGCACCTCCTAAGATACAACTGGCAATTAGTTGTTTTTTGTCACTTCTAAAGGTAGAAAATATAGGGTTTTTTTCAAGCAACCTTTTGTCTTTTATATATTGGAACGCAGAGGATTCTTCCATCTTAAATCGCATGAAGCAAATTACAATTCCAACAACAGACCCAAAGATAAAAGAAAGTCTCCAGCTCGAATCTGATAAAGAAGTTAAGGAAAATAATAAACTTACAAGAAGCCCCAGGGAAGCTCCAAAGAATCCCATAGCAACTAGAATTGATGTGACAAAGTTTTTATTCTTAATACCATTCTGCTCTGCAATATAAATAATGGAGCCTGTATAATCTGCTCCAATTGCTATGCCTTGTACAAGTCTGCAAGAAATTAATAAAATGGGAGCCAATACTCCAATAGTTGCATAAGAGGGTAAAATTCCAATAATAAAAGTTGGAACAGTTGTCAGCAGCGAGGATAAAAGAAGGGCTCTTTTTCTGCCAAATTTATCCCCAATAAATCCTAAAACAATTCCGCCAATTGGGCGCGCTAGATAGCCAGCAGCAAAAGCAAGAAAACTTGCAGAAATGGAAGAAAGGTATTCATTTGGGGGAAAAAAAATAGGAGCTAGGGTAACAGCAAAGAATCCATACAGGGTATTGTTGTAGGCTTCAAATATTATCCCTGATATAGCTGCTATGGCGTTTTTGTTCATTTTATTCAGAGTTCCTTTTTAAAGGTGTTAAATAAAAACTCTCTAATTTTATGGATGCTCACATGGTCTTTCCATGCAGTGGGGTAAGAAAAACACATGGGAACCACTGGTCCTTCTAAATGAGGGAGAATTCTTTCAAATTTCATTCCCATCGTTTTGATGTTCTCTTCAGCAAGCGAAAAAATACCTAAGCCTGCTTGAGCAGCTTTCATTATCCCAACACTCGATCTTATAATGATGACATTTGAAGGGGTTAGCATGAAGTCAGTGTTATTCATATACCAGTTCATCGTTGGGTATGAGCGTTCTGGCCATTTCCTTTCAAAACAAATTAAAACATGCCTTGCAAGGTCTGCAACATGTTCGGGTTTGCCATTTCGTTTGATATAATCTTCACTCGCCCACAGACCTATATGAAAGTCACGAAGAGGAATTTGCTCATAATCATCATCTTCTTTTGTGCGCGCACTAACCGTTAGCATTGTTTTTTTTTCTTCCGGTGCAAGCGTTTCCTCGCGCCCAAAAAGATTGAGTGTGATTAAAGGATTATCTTTTTTAAATTTAGCAAGGTTAGGAGCTATCCAGTAATCAACAAGATATCCAGTGGTATGAAGATCAAAGAGACCTCTCTCTAAATCTTGATCTGATTTGAGAAGGGCCTGCATATTGTCAATCTCGCGGAAAATGAAGGGAATCCTTTTTACAAGTGTCTCCCCTTTTTTAGTCAACTTTAAGATCCCTTGAGTTTTATCACGCACCAATAGTTGAAAACCAAACTCTTTTTCTAACTCGATAACCATTCGAGAAACTTGAGCATGGGTGACGCCAACCTTTAAGGCATACTGGCTCATGCTTGGAAATTCGGATAATTGAAGAAATTGTTTAAGATACTTTAGGTTCATAAAAGTGCCCTGTTGTTAAAAAAAGTTTCATGCCAGTTGAATACAATTAAATATTACATGGTTGACAAGAAAAGTTTATAATGATACTCATCAAACTTAGAGTGTTAACTATACTCAATCCAATACCTAAATGACGCTCAGGCTAAAGAGCAAATTTATAGATTGGAAGGAGAATAAACGGCAAAAAATCAAAGGGTTATTCATAACTGCTTTCTCGTAATATAGCTAACGACAAGTTAGCTTACACTGTAAGGCAGACAGAAAAGAACACCTTTTTGCCTTTCTGGGAAAAAATAAGATTTTTTCTAATTTTTTGAGAAAATCAAGTTTTAAAGAGTTTTTAGATTTTTGTACAAGTTGGACCTTACAGAAAGGGGATCTTTGTGTAATGCGAATAATAAATACTTCATTACTAGAGGAGTTTGGTCATTCTCACCCTCAAGTAGAACAGTTTTTAAAATGTTGGCGCTATGAAGTTCAAGCAAAAACTTGGAGCTGCTATCAAGATGTTCTAAAAAACTTTCCCAGAGCCATGATTATGAAGGGCGGCGAAGCTATTAGTTTTGAGCTGTTACCGAATGATTGCTACATTTTTTCAATTTTACATTACAATGCAAAAATTTTAGTTATCAAAGGCATAGGGTCTTTGCATCAGATATTGTCATTAAAAAATCAGTCAACTTTTCTTCAGGAGCCGGTTCATGCGCATTCGTCCCATTAAAACAAAAGACGATTTTGAAGAAGCTCTTTCCTTGATTGACCAATTGTGGAACGCTGAATATGGCTCTTCTGAATATGACTATTTTGAGACTTTAGCTATTTGCATAGAAAATTATGAGAGAGAAAAAACTATAATAGAATTCTCAGACCCAATAGAAGCCATTCGATATTATATGCAGCAAAG
This sequence comes from Alphaproteobacteria bacterium, assembly GCA_019749935.1. GTDB lineage: Bacteria > Pseudomonadota > Alphaproteobacteria > Paracaedibacterales > CAIULA01 > CAIULA01. The sequence goes on along the minus strand of JAIEPD010000027.1, from coordinate 91,331 downwards.
AGGAAAATCATTTGAGGATTTAAGTGAGCTTTTTGGGTCTTCTGATACAGCTTTTCAGATTCTTTATAGAGAGATCCCTTTGACAATAGCTATGATCTGGAAGCTTTGTAAAAACTGGGATATTCCTGCTGAATGTTTGATTAAACCCTATCCGATTAATCCTTCTGAAAATAAGGTTTCTAATGTTAGCCATAATGAAGGTCCTTTATCAAAAGTATTGTCAAATTCTGGAACCTTGGCTCTTGCGAAAGTAGCAGGTCATTCGTAGGAAAACTTTAAATTTTTAAGATGGATAAAGCGCATATTCATTGTCATTCCGGAGCTTAGTCGAATTGAGGCTTGCCGCTATTATAAGACTTAGCGTCCGGAATTTTATGCCTATTTGTTAACAAGTTCAAAAAGATCCCGGATATTAAATTTCTCTGATGTGCTAATGCACATGATCAACTAAATTCTCGGATGACGTATTTTTATCATCTAGTTAATTAACCCCCAAAAGCATCATCCCAATTTCCTTGCGTGGCAGCTTTGGAATATTCAGTTGCCCGGTTTTCAAAGAAATTTGTATGCTCTACACCATTTAACAAGCTATCCATCCAGCCTAACGGATTTTTAGTCACGTCATAAATGGGCCTTAATCGTAATTGATTGAGCCTTCTATCAGCTATGTAGCGGATATAAAGCTTTACTTCTTCAGCCGTTAATCCTTCCACTTCTCCCTTAGAAAAGGCTAAATCAATAAAAGCATCTTCATGACTGACAACTTCTTGGCAATGCTTGATTAAATCATCTTTGAGGGATTGATTCCATAATTCAGGGTTCTCTTCGATAAAAGTATGAAAAAGCCTAATAATAGAGTGGGTATGCAGGGTTTCATCTCGCACAGACCAGGAAATAATTTGCCCCATTCCTTTCATTTTATTAAATCGTGGAAAATTAAGTAGAATGGCAAAACTTGCAAAGAGCTGTAATCCTTCTGTAAAGGCGCCAAAAAGAGCTAAGGTAACGGCGATATTATGAGGCGTATGGGTGTTAAATTGCTTCATGTAATCCCACTTGTTGCGCATTTCTTCATAATCAAGAAAAGCTCGATAGGTATTCTCAGGCATGCCGATTGTGTCTAAAAGATATGAATATGCGGCTATATGGATTGTTTCCATGTTCGAAAATGCTGCCAACATCATTTTAACTTCAGTCGGTTGAAAAACCCTTGAGTAATGCTGCATGTAGCAATTATTAACCTCGATGTCAGATTGCGTGAAAAATCTAAAAATCTGCGTCAACAGATGACGCTCTTGTGGGGTTAACTGTTTATGCCAATCTTTGATATCTTGGGTTAAAGGAACTTCTTCAGGAATCCAATGAATCCTTTGCTGCATCAACCAGGCATCATAAGCCCATGGATAAGAAAACGGTTTATAAATAGGATTGGGGGTTAGTAAATTAGCCATGTATGGGCACCTCTTTATAAGTTATTGACAAGACAAGCATTCATCCGTTGAAAGAGGCTGATAAACCTCTTCAGATCTTTGTGATTCAGGGCGCTGCAAGGATTTTGACCTTAAGTAATAAAGACTTTTAAGACCAAGCTGCCACGCCGTAAAATGAAGTTGATGAAGGTCTTTTTTATGGACGTTTGATGCAAGAAATAAATTTAACGATTGAGCCTGACAGACATAAGGTTGTCTTTCTGCAGCCAGCTTAACAAGCCACCGTTGATCGATTTCAAAGGCAGTCTTAAAAATATCTTTTTCATCTTGGCTTAAAAAATCTAAATGTTGCACCGACCCTTCTGCATGAAGGATAGACGTCCAAGTGGTTTCATTATTTTTATTTTTTTGCTTTAGCAACGCTTCCAGGTATTTGTTTTTCACTAAAAAAGAACCTGAGAGCGTTTTATGCGTATATGCATTCGCTGCATAAGGCTCAATTCCAGGGGAAGCGCCACCCGCAATAATGGAAATTGTAGCCGTTGGGGCAATGGCAATCTTATTTGAAAAGCGTTCTTCTATTCCGCAAACAAGGGCGTCATGGCACGCTCCTTTTTCTTGGGCCAGAAGTTTGGATGCTTTATCAGCGCCTGCTTTAATGTGTTTGAAGATACGATTGTTCCAAACCTTACTCATAACACTTTCGATTGGGATGTTTTGGGACTGTAAAAAGGAATGGAAACCCATGACACCCAAACCAACGGACCTTTCCCGTATGGCTGAATACTTAGCTTTATTCATACCTTCTGGAGCAGAATTTATATAATCTTCTAAAACGTTATCAAGAAACCTCATGCAATCTTCGATGAAAAGCGGTTCCTTTTCCCATTCGAGATATTTTTCTAAATTCACTGACGACAAACAGCAGACAGCCGTTCTTTCATGATCCCATTTATCCTTGCCCGTTGGCAGGGTGATTTCTGTGCATAAGTTTGAAGATTTCACCTTAAGGCCAAGGTTTTTTTGCTGTTCCGGAAGTGCCTTATTAACTTGATCGATAAAGAGTAAATAAGGTTCTCCCATTTCAATGCGAGCTGTTAAAATCTTCATCCATAAAGATCTGGCTGATAGGGTATGGACAACAGATTGATCTTTTGGACTTTTTAAATCCCACTCAAGATCTTTTTCGACAGCTTCCATAAAAGCGTCTGATATGACGATCCCATGATGAAGGTTTAAAGCTTTTCGGTTTGGATCACCGCCTGTTGGCCTTCTGATATCAATGAACTCTTCTATTTCTGGGTGGTCAATAGGCAAATAAATGGCAGCCGATCCTCTTCGAAGGGAACCTTGGGATATGGCAAGGGTCATACTGTCCATGACTTTTATAAAAGGAACAATCCCACATGTTTCGCCATTTTGACCGATTTTTTCGCCAATAGAGCGGAGATTTCCCCAATAACTACCAATCCCGCCGCCCTTTGATGCTAACCATACGTTTTCATTCCAAAGGGAAACAATGCCTTCTAAGGAATCTTCAGTCTCATTTAAATAACAAGAAATTGGCAATCCTCTTTTTGTTCCTCCATTGGATAAAACAGGTGTTGCTGGCATAAACCATAGATTAGAGATGTAATTATAAATTCGCTGACTATGGGTCAGATTATCTCCATAAGCTAATGCGACTCGCATAAAGCAATCTTGGTAATCTTCTCCAGACAAAAGGTATTGATTGGATAAGGTTGCCTTACCAAAGGACGTTAAAAGATCATTTCTTTCTTTTAGAGTTGTAAAGTGCTCTTGGATGTTAAGAGCTTTTTTTGCTGTACTTGCGATCATTAAAATCCCTCCGATTTTAAAAAGACAGGGGGAGGGCAGAGAAAATGACTTAATGCCATTTTAACCCATCCGACTCACCCCGTCCGGATTAATTTTTGGTCAGTAATGGCAGGTCTCCTGGCTTGCGATTTATTATCGCCTAAACTTCACCTTCCCATCGAATCTACAACAGTGGCATTTGAAGTTAGACTATCACTTACAGTTACGGGGGTAGCTTCGGCTTATAACCTTAATAGTTTTTACCGAATTCCCTTTTAATCCGAATTGGATCGAAATCCAATCCAGAACCATCATCTATATATTGTGCTAAAAAATAATATTTTGTCAATATGTTGTGTGAGTTTTATTTTCGACAGCTTCCTTCCTCTGTTAAAACTTTTTCTATAAACTAACCGTAAGTTTTTCATGTGTATAAGTGAGCGTTAGATGCCGCCTGATCAAACAACATTTACAAGTCTTGGGCTGATGAGTGGCACATCTATGGATGGGATTGATGCGGCTCTTCTTAGAACCAATGGAGATGACATTATTGAAGAGCTTGGTCATTTTTCAATCAAATATGAGCCGCAAACAAAGGCATTGTTGAAATCTGCTGAATACGCTATTCGGGGATGTAAGGGTGATATGACCAAAGCTGCTTTACGCTATTCTGATTATCTTGATAAATATTTATTAGATGAGCTGAAAATTCCAAGCACTGAGATTAAATCTAGGATAAAAGATTTATCTTATTATCTTTATTCTACCCCTGACCAGATCATCACTTTGGGTAAAGTCATCGAACATTCAACAGAGCTGCATGGAAAAGTTGTTATGACCTTTTTGAATGAAATGGGTCTAAATGCTTTGGAAATTAATGTGGTTGGTTATCACGGTCAAGCTATGTACCATCAGCCAGACCAAAAAATTTCAGTTATTATTGGCGATGGGCAGGCGTTAGCAAATCAAACGGGAATAAAAGTTGTCAATGATTTTAGAAGCGCTGATGTTGCAGCTGGCGGTAAGGGTGCGCCTTTTGCCCCTTTGTATCATCTGGCTTTAGCAAGGAGAGATAAGAAAATCCCGGTAGCTGTTGTTAATTGCGGAGGAATTGCAAACATTACTTTAATTTTAGACGATAATCCTTTGCATCTGGTTGGATTTGACACAGGCCCTGGAAATGGGTTGATTGATCGTTTGGTCAAACAAAGAACATCAGGTGCAGAATCTATGGACGAAGGCGGTAAGTATGGAAGTTGCGGTGTTGTTAATGAGATTGCTTTTGAGGCCTTGTGCGAAAAGTCCATTCTTAAAGATGGAAAAAATTATCTTTTGATGCCACCCCCTAAAGCCCTTGATATTGGTGATTTGCAATTAGTGGATGAATTGGATTCACTATCATTAGAAGATGCATGCCGAACGTTAGAAGCCTTTACAGCACATACTATTGTGAACAGCCTTGATTTATCAAAGCTGCCCACTCATTGGATTTTGGCTGGTGGTGGGTGGAACAATCCTATTATCGAATTTGAATTAAAAAATAGGCTTATTTCTTTGGGGGTAGAGGAAAAAAACATTCAAGCTGCTGATGAAGCAGGATGGAATAATGATGCTTTAGAAGCACAGATTTTTGCATACCTTGCTGTACGAGGTTTAAAAGGAAAGCCTTTTAGCTTTCCAGGAACGACAGGCGTTCCTGAACCTATGTCAGGTGGGACTGTTTATAGTCCATCTTAGGTCTATCATTCCTTCTCTGTCAGCCTAGCGGCCATCTTAAAAAAGAAGGGGACGAAAAATACAGCCAGGAAAGTTGCTGCGAGCATACCACCAATAACACCTGTGCCAATAGAATGACGGCTGGCAGAACCTGCGCCGCTACTAATAGCAAGAGGAACACAGCCGAGAACGAAGGCTAACGAGGTCATGATAATTGGGCGCAAACGAAGCCTTGATGCTTCAATAATGGCATCAAACAAGGGCAGACCTTCACTTCGTTTTAAAATAGTGAACTCAACAATCAAGATCGCATTTTTGGCTGATAGGCCAATCAGGGTTATAAGACCAATTTGAAAATAAATATCATTGCTAAGGTTTCGGAGCCAAATCGCAAGCAGAGACCCAAAAAGGGCAAAGGGAACTGTGGCGATAACGGCAAGGGGCAAGCTCCATCTTTCATATTGTGCCGCTAAGATCAAAAACACCATAACAATGCCGAGTATGAATGCTGAGGCTCCGCTTGCCTGTGCAATCTTTTCTTGATAGGCAGAACCAATCCAACCAATATCATAGTCACTGTTTAAGACCTCATCAGCCACTTTTTGCATGATTTCTATGGCTTGACCAGAGCTATACCCAGGGGCGGGTTTCCCCATAATCTTAGCAGCTGGAAAACCATTAAATCGTTCAATGATATCCGCATTAATGATTCTTTGAATTTTAACAAGGCTATCAAGCGGGATCATTTTGCCATCTAAGGATCGAACAAAAACGTAGCGCAGATCTTCTGGTTTTTCCCTAAAAGGGGCTTCCGACTGCAAGCTGACCTTATAGGACCGCCCAAAAAGGGTGAAATCATTGACATACATATTTCCAAAAGTACTTTGCATAGTGGAAAAGATGACGTCAATTGGAACATTCAAAGCCTTTGCCTTTTCGCGATCAAGCTCAACAAAATATTGAGGAACATTAGCCGATATTGTGCCTTGAATTCCTGCTAATTCAGGTCTTTTCTTTGCGGCTTCAACCAGCTTATTTGACATCTCCGCTATGGCTTTTATGTTTTCGCCGGTTTTGTTCTGCATATAAAGTTCAAAGCCACCTGTTGTGCTCATGCCAGTAATGGGGGGAGGGTTAAAGGCAAGGACAATTGCATCTTTAAAATCCGCACCCATTCCCATAAAAGCACCCACTAAATTACGAGCATCTAATTTGGGATCATCTCTATCTGACCAATCGGTAAGGCTTATAAAAGCAACGCCCGTATATGATTTTTGCGTAAAGGAAAATAAATCAAACCCTGCAAAGGAAACAACTTGATTAACAGCAGGGTTTTTCATGATGCGGGCATTGAATTCATCACAAATAGCTTCTGTCCGGCTTAAAGAGGCTGCCGGTAAAAGAATGGGCACTGTGAAAAGATAACCTTGATCTTCATCAGGAACGAGTGAGGAGGGAATCTTTAAAAATAAAGTGATTGTGACGGCAAGGATAACAAGGATAATCCCAGTTGAGATCTTTGTGTGATTGAGTATGGCTTTTACGCAAGCGGTATATTTAAGCGTTATATCTTCAAACCATAAATTAAATTTTTTGAAGAATTTTGATGGTTCTTTGTGATCGGGTTTTAAAAGAATAGCGCATAAAGCCGGTGTTAAGGTCAGTGCAACAAATCCTGAAATAATGACAGAAACGGCAGTGGTAATTGCAAATTGTTTGTACATGACACCTGTTAGCCCGCCCATAAAGCCAACAGGGATGAAAACAGCGCACAAGACAAGCACAATGGCAATAACGGGCCCTGTGACTTCTTCCATGGCTTTGGCGGTTGCTTCTTTGGGGGGAAGCCCTTCGGTTTTCATAATGCGTTCGACGTTTTCAAGGACAACGATGGCATCATCAACGACAATTCCAATGGCCAAAACCATACCGAACAAGGTTAGAAGGTTTACGGAAAAGCCAAAAATATACATAAACGCGAATGTTCCAATTAAGGAAACAGGAACAGCCAAAAGGGGAATTAAAGTCGCACGCCCATTTTGAAGGAAAACATAGACAACAAGAATCACCAGTAAGATTGCTTCCACAAAAGTTTTGACAACTTCATGGATTGAAATCTCAACGAATTTGGTCGTGTCAAATGGAAGCGAGTAACTAACACCTGCTGGAAAACGTTTGCCAAGCTCTTCCATTTTCAAGGCAATACCATTTGTTGTCGACAGGGCATTTGCACCAGGCTGTAAATACACACCAATTGCAACAGCTGCTTTTCCATTGCAGGTTACAGTCATTCCATAATCTTGAGCGCCCAATTCAATCCTTGCGACATCCTTAAGACGTAAGACATCTCCTTTAAGGCTAGATCTTAAAATAATATTTTCAAATTCTTCAGGCTCTGCGAAACGCCCCCTCGTTGTAACCGTATAAGTGAAATCTTGCTTATTAAACATAGGGGCTTGACCAAACTGACCGGCAGCAAACTGAGAGTTTTGCTCTTTAATAGCATTCGCGACATCAGCAGGCGTTAATTTAAACTGCGCGAGTTTATCGGGCCTCATCCATATACGCATTGAATAATCTCTTGCGCCAAAAAGAGAGACTTCCCCAACACCAGGTACACGTTTTAGGGCATCGATAACATAAAGCAAGGCGTAGTTGCTGATAAATACAGGGTCATGCGTTCCATCAGGAGAAGACATGGTAACAACCTGAAGAATGGAGCTTGAGCGTTTATTGACCGTCACACCTTGAGCTCGTACCTCTGCAGGAAGTCTGGCGGCAGCTGCTTGAACGCGGTTGTTGACATCAATTGCTGCTTGATCAGGATCCGTTCCAATTTCAAAGGTTACAAATAAATTTAATTGCCCACTATTTGCGCTGCTTGAGCGCATATAAAGCATGTTTTTAACGCCATTAATCTGCTGTTCAAGAGGCGCTGCAACGGTACTGGAAATAACCTCGGCACTGGCGCCTGGATAGTTAGCAGTTACCATAATTTCAGGTGGTACGATTTGAGGATATTGCTCTACCGCAAGGCCTCTAAGTGACACGAGACCTGCAACGACGATGATAATTGAAAGAACCGAAGCAAAAACAGGCCGATGGATAAAAAATCGTGAAATCACTTCTTCACATCCTTGGTATCTGTTTTTTCTTCTGTTGGTTTTTCAATTGTAACAGGAGTATCAGGGCGAACTTTAATCATGCCATCCGTGATGACTTTATCGCCGGCTTTTAATCCCTTTTCAATAATTTGACCTTGTGAGGTTGACAGGCCAAGGGCGATTGGCTGCATAGCTGCCTTGCCTTCTGCATTCACTAAATAAACAAAGGGACCCATTGGACCTTGCATAACGGCGCGCTTTGGGACAATAAACGCATTTGATTGAGTAAGGCCACTGATCGTGATTCTTACAAATTGCCCAGGCAACAAGTTACTTTCAGGGTTGGGAATAACGGCTCTTGCTTGGACGGTGCCTGTTTGAGGATCGATAATGCTATCTGTGAAATTAACATCACCTTTTACGGGGTAGACTGTTCCATCCCCAAAGCGCAACGTTGCAACCAACTTTTCATTTAAAGGAGCCTTTTCTTGCCTGCTTGTCACAAGATGACGATGTCTTAAGATTTCCGATTCTGAATAAGAAAACTTAACATAGACAGGATCGATTTGAACAATTCGAGTCAACAAAGTTGGATTGAATGTAGCATCGATTAAGCTTCCTTCTGATACTGCCTCTTGGCTCGTTATGCCTGAAATAGGAGCTTTGACAGTTGTGTAATCAAGATCAATTTTGGCTCTTTTAAAATCAGCCTCAGCTCCTTGAACCTTGGCTTTTGCTCTTTCGAATGCCGACACAGCTTCATCTTTTTCGCGCGTGCTTGCCATTTTTTTTGTATGCAAGTCCAGGACGCGCTGCCATCCTTGCTCGGTTTGTTTTAGGGTTGCTTGCTCTTCTTTTAGCTTAGCTTCGGCTTGATCAGCTTTGGCTTGAAAAGAGGCGGGATCAATTTTAAAGAGGATGTCGCCTTGTTTGACGGCTTGCCCTTCTGCGTAAGTTCTTTCTAAAAGGATGCCACCAACCCTTGCTCTAAGTTCAATTTCTCTGGATCCTGAAACTCTTCCTGCATATTCGTATTCCAACGGAACATCTTTGGGACTCATTTCCTGGACAATAACTTTAGGTGGTGGCGGCGTCATAGGGCCTTGTCCGCCTTTTACGAAATACCATATCCCTAGAATTAAGATAACGAGGCCGATTAGAATCTGATGCGTCTTTTTTAGCTTTTTAAATCGCTGCGTGAGAGTTAATCCATTAAGAGTGACGATGATGAATTTGAAAAAAGCTAAAACTTTGGCTTTTATTGTTGTGAAATCCATTAGGGAAATCCCTTTTTTAGTTTGTAGTTCTTCTAGTTTGATCTGAAACTTAAAACGACTTCCAAACATCATCCTAAAATTGATTTTAAAATTCAACTCCAAGCGTTACTAATTCATCCTTACAAGCTTCGGCTGTGATAAATTGGATACCATTCATGCCAACTTTTTTAGCGCCTTCGATATTTATAAATAGGTCATCTATAAAAACGCACTCTTCAGCTTTTAAATGATATGTATTTAAAAGGTAACGGTATATTTCTTCATTGGGCTTTAAAACGCCAAGATCTGCTGAAATAGAAGCGCCTATGAACTTATCAAAAAAAGTATATTTTTGTTTAAGAAAATGAACAATCTCATGGACATTATCAGTTATGGAATAAATCGCATAGCCTTTATCATAAAGGGCTTGCAATAATTCAAAGCTCCCTTTAATAGGGGTAAGGCCTTGCTTCGCCTGATCCATTAAGTTCTCAAGTTCGGAAATAGAAATCCCAAGCTCTTGGTTATATATTTGAACAGCTTCTTTTTCGCTCATTTTTCCGCGATTCAGATCCATCCAGGTGGGGGATTTAAAAATCTTTTGATTTAATTCAAAAGTGTTTGGGTGATGCGGAAATACCTTATTAACAGTATCAAGCGGTGCCCATTTCACAAGCACATTGCCAATATCAAAAACTATGTTTTTTATCATGTTTAATTTCCTTAAGGATGGGGAATCAACACTCCATATTGGTTTATATATAGCAATTTGTACAAGCAATCTTTTGTTTTTACTGCTTTTAGCTTTCAGATTCCTTGTTCTTTTGATTCTGTCCGTGCTAAATTACAAAGTAAGTTCTAGCTAAATGGAGGGGCTCTTATGCTTGATTTAAAACAAGGAATAAAATACCCAGTTTTGCCACTGCGCGATATTGTTGTCTTTCCTCATATGATTGTGCCGTTATTTGTTGGCCGCGAGAAATCTGTTAGGGCTTTGGAAGAGGTTATGCAAGAGGATCACAAACAGATTCTTCTTGTCACGCAAAAAAATGCTGCTCACGATTCTCCTGAGGCTCATGATCTTTATATAGTTGGAACTGTTGGCACAATTTTACAATTACTTAAACTGCCTGATGGGACAGTTAAAGTTTTGGTTGAAGGCATCAAGCGTGTCAAAGTCCTTAAATATGATTTACAAGAAAGTTATTTTGTAGCGCACGTTGAAGATATCATTGAACTTGAAAACGATGATGAAGAAATGGAAGCGCTTTGCCGGACTGTCATTGCACAGTTTGAGCAATATATAAAATTAAATCGCAAGATTCCACCAGATGTTCTGGTAACGATTAATCAAATTGATGATCCCGCGAAACTTGCGGATACAATCGCCTCATACTTTACGTTACGAATTCCTGAAAAGCAAGTGTTGCTTGAAACAGCAAACATCAATGAACGACTCGAGAAAGTTCTTGAATTCATAGAAAATGAAAACAATGTTCTTCATGTTGAAAAGAAGATACGCACCCGTGTCAAGAAGCAAATGGAGAAAACACAGAGGGAGTATTACCTGAACGAACAGCTAAAAGCGATCAATAAAGAGCTGGGCGAAGGGGAAGATGGTAAGGATGAAGTCTCAGAGTTAGAAGACAGAATTAAAAAAACTAAACTTTCCAAAGAAGCAAAACTGAAAGCTGCTTCTGAAGTTAAGAAACTGAGAACTATGAATCAATCGTCTGCAGAAGCAACGGTTGTTAGAAACTATCTTGATTGGCTACTCTCAATTCCTTGGCAACAGAGAAGCAAGGTGAAAAGAGACTTAAAGGAAGCTGAGGCTATTTTAAATAGTGATCACTATGGCCTTGAAAAGGTTAAAGAAAGAATCCTTGAATATCTAGCTGTTCAAGCGCGCGTTGGGAAGGTCAAAGGTCAGATCCTTTGCCTTGTTGGGCCACCCGGTGTCGGTAAAACATCTTTGGGGAAATCGATTGCGCAAGCTACAGGCCGTAATTTTGTGCGCATATCCTTGGGCGGTGTTAGGGATGAATCTGAGATTAGAGGCCACAGAAGGACTTATATTGGATCTATGCCTGGTAAAATTGTGCAAGGTATGAAAAAAGGAAAAAGTTCTAACCCCTTATTCCTTCTTGATGAAATTGATAAACTTGGCAGTGATTGGCGCGGCGATCCAGCGTCAGCGCTTCTTGAGGTATTGGATCCAGAACAAAACGCAACCTTTAATGATCATTATCTTGAGGTTGATTACGATTTATCAGATGTGATGTTTGTGACAACGGCCAACACTCTTAAAATGCCGCAACCGCTTCTAGATCGTATGGAGGTCATTCGTTTGCCGGGTTATACCGAAGACGAAAAGATGATGATTTCTAAAAACCATTTGATACCAAAACAAATGGAAACACATGGATTAAAGAAATCAGAATTGACGATTCAAGATGAGGCGTTGAAATTACTGATTCAAACCTATACGCGTGAGGCAGGTGTTCGAAATCTTGAGCGGGAGATTGCAAATCTTTGCAGAAAAGCCATTAAAGAGATTTTGGTAACAGAATTGAAGGCGATCGAAATAACCAAGGAGAATCTTGGAAAGTTTGCAGGTGTTCCGCGTTATCATTATGGCCAGGCAGAAGAAGATGATGTAGTGGGTGTTTCAACCGGTTTAGCTTGGACAGAGGTTGGGGGAGAATTGATGTCAATAGAAGCCATTATCCTTCCCGGCAAAGGAAAGCCCCTGTTTACAGGAAAGCTGGGCGACGTGATGCAAGAATCAATTCAAGCAGCATTAAGTTATGTGCGGGTGCGTTCCCACCATTTTGGCTTGAAAGCAAATCTGTTTGAGAAAAGAGATATCCATATCCACGTCCCAGAGGGAGCAATCCCTAAGGATGGTCCTTCTGCAGGTGTTGCTATGTGTACGGCAATTGTTTCAGCTTTTACAGGGATTCCCGTTCGAAAAGATGTGGCAATGACCGGTGAGATCACCCTGCGTGGCCGTGTCCTTCAGATTGGCGGATTAAAGGAAAAGCTCTTGGCAGCGCACAGAGGCGGCATTAAAACAGTTGTGATTCCTGTGGATAACGAAAAAGATTTAGCTGAAATTCCAGATAATGTGAAAGTGGGTCTGACAATTATTCCCGTTCGAACTGTGGATGACGCTTTAAAAATTACCTTAACTTATCAGCCTAAACCGATTCCTTTTGAGGAATCAGAAAATGCTGGAGAAAACAAACAGTTTAATCCAGAAAAAGATGATAAAACTGTAACAGTGATGTAACTGGAGCAGATGTTGTTTTCCATCGATGAACGACTCGAAAAGGGCAAGTTTTTTATAACAAACTTGCCCTTATGTCGTGTTTTACTTCAAGATGATAGTCGTTTTCCGTGGCTGATTTTGGTGCCATGTCTTTCTGATATCACTGAAATCTCATCGCTTGAAATCAAACAGCAGCATACACTGATTGAAGAAATTTCTTTCGTTTCTAAAACCTTTCAAGATTATACAAAAGCAGACAAAATTAATATTGCAGCCTTTGGCAATATGGTTCCTCAACTTCATATTCACATTGTGGCACGGTTTAAAACAGATTTAGCTTGGCCTGATCCAGTGATTGGCCTAAAGGGTTCTATATCTTATGCTGCAGATCAAAAAGATAAAATGATCGATGATCTAAAACAGTTATTAGCTTTTTGATGAATTAAAAAATTCAAAGAATCGACTGTTTTCCAATCAGCGAATTCTTTCAATCTACCGATGTTTCATCTTCTTTTAATTAAGACATAACCAGAAGGTTCACTTGTAAACCAAGCACCTTCGCGTTCCGCCCAATAGGGGAATATTCCTCTGACTGAGGTTACATCATATTCTGAGAAAGCAGGTTGAGAAGTGAATTCTTTCAAAATCTGACTGTGAGAGTTTGCAATTTCTCTCTTCCAGTCATCAAAAAGACTGCTATTGAAGACTGTGCGCCACAATAATTTATATTCCTCCTGATCCTCTTCTAAGAACAAATCGTAATACTTCCAAGTACTTTCACGGATTTCCAAGATCATTGATGATTGTGGTGTTGGCAGAGATGCTCCATTTTCGAATTGATTTGCATATTTTGTGCGTATTTTGTTCAAAACAGCTTGTTTAAAAGATGTAAAAAAGGCCTCATCATGCATGTCAAACGGTCTACGTTTTGCAAGCAATTCTTTTTCTATTGCTTTAAACTTTGCCCATTCCTCATCAGATAAAGAAGTGAAACTTTTCCCTTTGAACTCTTTGAGCTCTTCTTCGTGATATCCTTCACTTGTTTTTATATTTTTTATCTCCACATATGCCTCAAGTACATCGTCTTCAAAGTCTGACCAAAAATGACAAACATCAAATGCCATTACGCCTGTGGTTTTTTCTAATAATTGCATATAGTGTTGTAAGGTTTCGGCGGAAAAATCTTTCTTTTCCGTTACACCATAATCTGTTGTAACTAATCTGACAGCTCCTGAATACCGAGATGAAAGACCCTTATATAAGTTAGGATCAAAAACATTTCCCGAAATTACACATGGGTCATTAATCAACTTTATGCAAAAATCTATAAGCTCATCATCTGTAAGGTCATCGTATTGTTTGTTTGGTTTGGTCGCATTATAGGCATTACGAAGATTCTCCATTCCTGATTTATTTTGTAATAACTCTTCACTGGTGTGAGGAATAGGGACTACATAGTCTAAAAGCCAGATAACAAATGGGTTTTTTTCTGGGAGTTTAAAGTGAAAACCCTCCATTCCTATTGCACCAAACACAACATAAATAGGGCGCCCCGCAGTTTTAGCCTCTTGAAAGAGAGGATCAAGCTGATCAAGCTGTGCTTCAATGGAAGTTTCTGAGGTTGGGAATTTACGGCTATAAGCCTCATGCAATCGATCAATTTCTGGGTTTCTACTAGCTTGCTCAGCCGCCAGTGAATAGGAAGTCACAAAAATCATCATTAACAGTGTTTGTAAATATTTTCTGGCTAATTGCAATTACATTCCTCCTCTTTAATAAATTTAAATTTATATAAGCTCGTTCCGCTCGAAATTCAAGCGCTCTATTTATAATATTTAATTTTGTTGGTTTTTTGATCAAATTTATTTTTATTCAATCGTTAGCATCACATAAAATAAGAATCAATTGATTCTATGTGAGCCGATTCTAGACCGATATCGGATCATAATTTGTTGATAATTGAGCCGATAGGGTGCTATAATCGGCTCAAGTGTCCTTTTTTGCGTTAGAACATGATGCGTTACAACTGGCAAAATCCCCTTTGGCCGAAATTTCAATATAGCGTTACAGAGATTCAAAATGTTCTTTATCTGTACGCTCAAGAAACAAGCCTTCTTGTGGGGGCAATAGGTCAGCTCCCTGATGTTTCGGTAACGGATACCTTAATTGATTTGATGGTTCTTGAGGCTCTCAAAACTTCTGAAATAGAAGGAGAAATGCTTATAGAGGAGGATGTTCGCTCTTCTATTCGTTTCAATCTGGGGCTACCAAATTCTGATCCAACGGTCTCAGATAGAAGGGCTTCTGGTATTGCTGAGTTAATGCTCGATGTTCGCAGTACCTTTAATCAGCCCCTATCAAAAGAAAAACTTTTTGATTGGCATAGAATGGTTATGGGTGATTCCCATTTTTTGAATGAAGAGGTTGGAAACTGGCGCAAAAATACAGAACCCATGCAAATTATTTCAGGGCCTATTGGGCGAGAAAGGGTTTACTACGAGGCTCCGCCTCCAGAAAGGCTTGAGAGTGAAATGGATGCCTTTATAAAATGGTTTAATCAAACAGAGCCGAAAACAGGTGAGAAAAATCTACCCGGTCCCCTGAGGGCAGCCGTCGCGCATTTATATTTTGAAAGTATTCACCCTTTTATAGATGGAAATGGGCGCATAGGAAGGGCAATTGCGGAAAAAGCTCTTTCTCAGGATATAGGAACTCCAATCCTATTTAGTCTCTCAAGTACGATCCAAAAAAACAGAAAGCAATATTATAACATGCTCCATTTAGCCAGCGGCTATTCTTTAGAGATAACGGAATGGGTGGCGTTTTTTGTTAATCTTATTTACCAGTCACAACTTGAATCGAAAGAACAAATTCTTTTTGTTCTTAAGAAAACGAAATTTTGGAGAGAACATAACCAAGAGCTTAATGAAAGACAAGAAAAAGTTATCCATCGTATGTTTTTAGAGGGATCATCAGGGTTTAAAGGCGGAATGAATGCGCAAAAATACATGACTTTAACAGGCTGTTCCAAGGCAACAGCAACCCGTGATCTTGCAGATCTTTTGGCAAAAAAATGCTTCTATCGCCTTCCGGGAGCAGGGCCTAATACAAGATATGATATAGTCTTTTAGGATAAACCGATACTTTAGCCCCTTTTTCGTGATATAGCTGTTTCTGAAGGGGAGAATGTTTGTGAATCTATCAAAAAAATTCGAAGAACGAATGATAAATATCTGGAGAGATAAGGGGAAAGTTTGGGTTTCTAACCTGCCAGCACTCATTCAGTATTTTTCAAACAAATGGCAACTGCAAGATTTAAAACCTTTTGATAATCTTACCTATAGTTTTGTAGCTACTGCTTATAGCTCTCTCTACAAATCACCTGCTGTTTTAAAAATGATGGTCTCAAACGAAGAACTTTTAAATGAGCAAAACGCCTTGCAGCATTACCAAGGGAATGGTTGCGTTGAGCTTCTTGATTCAGAAATTGATAAGGGAGCCATTTTAATAGAGGCAGTCCTGCCTGGAGCTCCCCTTAGTACGATGTTTCCGGTAAATGATGATCGGGCAACCAATACCGCCATTGAAACAATGAAAAAGTTACATCGAATTCCAATTCTAGAAAAAGACGTTGCTCATTTTCCATCCATCAACAACTGGCTAAGTTTATTGGAACAATTTAATGATCCAAGAATTCCAAGTGATTCTCTCAAAAGGGCTAAAGAGTACTCAAAATCTCTCTTAAGTACCCAGAGCGATTTGTACCTATTGCATGGTGATTTGCATCATCAAAATATCCTTTTAAACAATAATCATGAATGGATTGTGATTGATCCAAAAGGAATTGTGGGTGAGTTTGCCTTTGAGGTAGGCGCATTTTTGCGCAATCCTTTTATTAATCTTTTAGAGCAAACGAATGCTCATGAAATTATCAATAATCGATTACATTTGTTTGCAAATGGTCTTCAGATGAATTATGAACGTCTTTTAGATTGGGGATATGTTCAATCTGTTTTGACTGCTTGTTGGGCGATTGAAGATAATCTTAATAACTTAAGTGATTTTTTAACGATGATTAAACTCTTTGAAAAGATAAAGACATTTTAAAATAAAGAAAAAACTTAAAATGGTGAAAAATGACTAAAAAGGGAATTTTATGTATAGGGGGTCTTAATGTCGACTGGACATCTATATCTTCTTTGAGTAGGTTTCCTGTTGATTTTACCCCTTATACTTTCAAGTACACTCTTGGCGGTGTTATTCACAATATTGCCCAAAACTTAAAAAACTTGGGCCAAGACGTTAGCATTATGAGTGCAGTAGGTGATGATCCTCATGGTGAATTAATGATTCAAACTTTACAGAAATCAGGGATTAATCATCAATATATTGCTAAATTTGACAAACAGCCAACAGCATCCATTGTTTTTGTCACAGGCCCAGATGGCGAATTTTTATTAAATGTAGCAAGAACTGAGATTTACGCTCTTTTAAATCCAAAATTTCTTGAATCTTTGTTAACGGAAATGGCTAATTTTAAAACTTGGGTTATTGATACTGATTTGACTGAAGAAGCCATATCCTTTATAGCAACTCATAAACCTAAGACAACAAAACTTTTTGGAGTGATTGCGGCGTCTATATTAGCCAAGCGAGCCATTTCTGCGCTGCCTTATTTTGATGGATTGTTTATGAATAAAGAAGAAGCTTCTTGTTTGATTAACGAGAAAATTGAAACGCACGAGCAAGCCCTAAGGGCTTCTGATATCTTACGAAATCAGGGAATCTTAAACGTCTTTGTAACTTTAGGTAGTGAAGGGGTTTGTGTGAATACATCTGATTATAAAGGAATTGTTGCCGCTTTGCCTGCAAAGGTGAATGATACAAAGGGAGCAGGGGATGCGTTTGCTTCTGTCGTTATCGAAGAACTCGTAAGTGAAAACAAGAAACCAATTCAAGAGATCATCCATTTGGGCTTGATAGCTTCAAGCCTTGTTGTTGAGGTAACTGGGAGAAGTTACGGCATGATATCGAAAAATGCACTTCAAGAAAGAATGAAAACTTATGAATAAACAATTTTCGGCTTTTTTAAAATTTGGCACTCAAGTTCAAAAGGCCCTTCAAAAGAACACGCCTATTGTTGCGCTCGAATCGACAGTGATTTCTCATGGGCTTCCTTATCCTGATAACCTAGAAATTACTAAAAAAATGATGTCAGCAATCACTGAGGCAGGAGCTGTGCCAGCTGTGATTGGCCTTGTGGATGGTTATATTCATGTGGGTTTAGATGAGGATGAGCTAGAATTATTCGCAACGCATAAAGATATTTTAAAAATCAGCAGAGCAGATATTGCGTATTGCCTTTCAGAGAAAAGGTTAGGTGCTACAACAGTGTCGGCCACAATGCTTTGCGCTTTCTATGCAGGAATTCGCGTTTTTTCAACAGGTGGGCTTGGCGGTGTTCATAGAGGGGCAGAAGAGACCTTTGATATCTCAGCTGATTTGACTGAATTATCAAAGACACCTGTGCTTGTGGTGTGTAGCGGAGCTAAATCAATTTTAGATATTCCTAAAACACTTGAGTATCTAGAAACTCAAGGTGTTCCTGTCATTGGCTACAATACGAATCATTTTCCCTTATTTTTTACAAAAGAAAGCGAATATCCTTTAACTGGGTGTCTTAAAAGCCCAGAGGAAATCACATCCCTTGCAGATATCAATTGGAAATTAGGATTAACGGGCATGGTTGTAGCAAACCCTGTTCCATCTATAGACTCGCTTGAGGGGAGTATTGTTGAAAAATGGATTCAAATGGCAACGTTAGAGGCGATTCAACAAGGAATAAAAGGGAAAGCCGTAACCCCCTTTATTTTGGCAAGAATTGCTGAGTTGTCGGTTGGTAAAACCATGAAAGCCAATAAATCTTTGTTGGTCAACAACGCGGCCTTAGCTGGGAAAATAGCTGTGTCTTTAAATGTTCTCAATAGCAAGATATAAAATATTTGAAAATAATTTATATTTTCTTCTTGTCTATCTAAAAAAACCATCCTTATTATAAAAAAATAAATTTTTTTGTAATTCCTAATGAAAGTATAAAATATGAAGATCTTTAGAAATGGTCTTGCACTCGGTCATATTATTGAATGCTTCGATAATACTCTTTATGGGTTTTTTTCAATCCTTTTAGCTCCTATCTTTTTCCCAAGCTCAGATCCTTTTACACAAACATTATCTACATTTGGGGCGTTTGCAGCTGGGTATATCACCAAACCTTTAGGAGCGATTCTTTTTGGTCTTATAGGAGATTCTACAAATCGAAATTTGCCCTTGATGCTTTCTATCGGTCTTGTTGGCGTTCCAACACTCATTATCGGTTTGCTGCCAAGCTATCAGGATATTGGGGTTATGGCGCCCATTATTCTGATTATCTGCCGTATGATGCAGGGGTTCTTTTTTGGAGGTGAGTTTGCCGGTATAAATGTTTATATTTTTGAAACTTTTCCAAAGAATGAGCTTGGAAAAAATACAGGTATTTTGATTGCTTCTGGCGTGATTGGTGCAATTCTGGCAACCTTAGCAGGGCTTGTTGCAGTCCTTCAAATCCTTCCTTCGTGGAGCTGGCGTCT
Organism: Alphaproteobacteria bacterium; assembly: GCA_019749935.1. Taxonomy (GTDB): domain Bacteria; phylum Pseudomonadota; class Alphaproteobacteria; order Paracaedibacterales; family CAIULA01; genus CAIULA01. The sequence goes on along the minus strand of JAIEPD010000027.1, from coordinate 72,110 downwards.
TCCTTTTATATTAGGTGGGTTTTTGGCTTTTCTTTCCATAAAATTGCGTGAGAAATTGGAATTCCTCCCTTCTGATCCAAAGGCAGCTGGCAATTATATGCAATCAATCCGGACTCTTACTGGAGCATATAAAAAGGAAATGCTTTTTTGTTTTGTTTTATCAGGGTTAACAACAATTCCTTTAAATCTTTCCACAGTTTATATCAATAAAGTTTATGGCGACCTTGGATTTACGCCATCAGAATCAATGGCCTTAAATGGATTAACGATGGTTTTTAACGCCTTGTTCTTAATTCCTTGCGGGCGAATTTCAGATAAAATTGGGTTTCCTCAAATGATAACAAGGGGATGTATCGCAAACATCCTTGTGTCCATACCTGCTTTTTGGTTGTTAACAGGGCCTTTTGTTGGGATGATCCAAGCGGTACTTTTCCTGTTTTTGATGATGGCATCAGGAACGCTTATTAATGGCTGTGCCTTTCCTTATATGGCAAGCTTTTTTCCAACCTCTTGTCGTTATTCAGGGCTTGCAATCTCGTATACTTTTGGCATTGCTGTTTTTAGTGGGACAGCTCCCTTAATTGCAACGATCTTAACGCATACATTCGGTTCGGAAATTGCCGTGTCTAGTTACATTATCTTTATGAGTGTCTTAACGCTTATTTTGCATCGTTTTTTGATTAGGAAACCGGAAGAAACTTCTTACAAGAAAGCTGCGTAGAGGGGGCTTTATATCCGTGCTACGTAATTAATGATGGGAACGTTTCTAAGCGCTGCTTGAATATCATGAAGATGGTTCACGTTTTTCACTTCAACATCCACAAACAAATCCCAAAACTCTGAGGTTCTATTAGTGATTTTAAGGTTTACAATGTTGCCTTGTAGCTTGCTTATGGACGTGGTCATGCTGGCAAGGCTTCCTGCTTTATTGATAAAGATTACTTTTAGCCTTCCAACATGACGGCTTTTGTTATCGATATCTTCTTGCCAGGATAAATCAAGGACTCGTTCAGGGTCGATTGTGGTTGAAACACCCTCACAATCATGGGTGTGAATCGTCACACCTTTTCCTGTTGTTATAACGCCAATTATTTTATCACCAGGCAAGGGATGACAGCAACCTGCATAATGCACAGCCATGCCTGGTATTAATCCTTTAATGCAAATAGCCGTTTTGTGAGATGAAGAAGTCTTGCTGTTTATGAATTTCTCAGACTCATCACTAATTTTCTGATTTTTCTTTTGCTTTTTATCTGAAGAATCTTCCTGGCTTTGTCTATCAGGATATGCAACGCCCACAACTTCTTTTGCAGAATGAATACCTTCGCCTATGGCTGCAAATAGATCATCGACTAAGGTGTACTGAAAATGTTTGATTGAACTTATAAATGCCTTTTCAGAATAGGGAATACCCTCTTTAATGCACGCTTTTTGAAGTAATGATTTCCCAAGTTCACTAAATTGATCTCGTTGTTGGCTGCGTATAAATCTTCGAATACGAGCCCTTGCTTTGCCTGTTACAACAAATCGTTCCCAAGTAGGTGAGGGACACTGATTCTTGACAGTAATAATTTCAACTTGATCCCCATTTTGCAGTTGAGTCCGAAGGGGCATCTGGCGACCATTGATTTTAGCCCCGACTGTCCGATCTCCAATATCAGAATGAATAGCATAAGCAAAGTCAATCGGCGTTGCTCCTCGCGGCAAAGGGATTAATTCTCCCTTTGGTGTGAAACAAAAAACCTGGTCTTGGAACATCTCAAGTTTAGTATGTTCTAGAAATTCTTCTGGTCCTGAGGCTTGCTCAAGAATTTCAAGTAGACTTCTAAGCCAAGCGTATTGTTTGCCTTCATGAACAGGGCCATTTTTTTTATATTGCCAATGTGCAGCAACGCCCAGTTCTGAGATTTGATGCATCTCTTTTGTTCTGATTTGGATCTCAATGCGATGATTTAAAGGACCAATAAGCCCGGTGTGAAGCGAGCGATAATTGTTGGCTTTTGGGGTGCTAATGTAATCTTTAAATCGTCCAGGGACGAGATGATATTGACTGTGCATAATGCCAAGGGCCTGATAGCATTCTGCCACTGTATTGACAACCAAACGAAAGGCCATAATGTCAGAAAGTTGTTCAAATGTAATATTTTTCTTCTGCATCTTTCCCCATATTGAATAAGGGGTCTTAAGCCTTCCACTCACACTACATTCAAGGCCATTTTCTTGCGTAGCGCGTTTTAGATCATTCAGAATGGTATCAATGGTGTTTTCTGAAGATTCATGTAAAAATCTTAACCGGCTTTTTATTGATTCATGCATTTCCGCATTCAGTACGGAAAATGCTAGATCTTCCAACTCATCCTTCATGCTTTGCATGCCCATACGTTCTGCAAGAGGAACGTATATTTCCATCGTTTCCCTAGCAATTCTTCGGCGTTTTTCTGCGGCTACTACGTAATGAAGGGTTCGCATATTATGCAAACGATCCGCTAGTTTTACGAGCAGCACACGAATATCACTGGACATTGCGACAACAAGTTTTCGAAAGTTTTCTGCTTGTTTGGTTTCTTCGGATTGTAGCTCAAGCTGAGAGAGTTTTGTAACGCCATTGACCAGACGGGCAATTTCAGTCCCAAACAATTCTTGGATTTCATTGAGAGTTGCAACGGTGTCTTCGACAGTATCATGAAGCAAGGCTGTTGCGATCGAATAGCAATCAAGCTTCATGTCAACGAGGATGCCAGCAACCTCTATAGGGTGAGAGAAATATGGGTCTCCTGATTCACGGAGCTGACTACCGTGAGCCTTCATGGAAAAGACGTAGGCTCTGTTTAAAAGATCCTCATCTGCTGTTGGGTCGTATGCCTTCAGCCGTTCTACTAATTCGAACTGACGTATCAAGACGTATCCTTAAAGATTAAAATTAGACCTACAACTTTTAGGATATAGATCTAGTAACTAAAATGTGTAAGAAACCTTATTCTTCTTCCTCTATTTCATCATCGTCAGAAGCATCTTCCTCATCCATCTCATCTTCATCAGAAATACTCATGCCATCTCCAACTTTACGTTGCGTTTGCCATCCTTGCTCAGCTTGCATAATATCTTGCAACTCTTCATCTAAATCACTCTCTGTGTCATCAATGAATACGTTGCGTTGCATGCCTTTTATGATGTTTTCTCTAAGAGCTGATAATGAAATCGTTTCTTCAGAAATTTCGCGTAACGCGACAACTGGATTTTTATCATTGTCACGGGCCACAGTAAGGGAGGCGCCTGCAGCAATCTCGCGCGCTCTTCTTGCCGCAATTAAGACTAACTCAAATCGGTTAGGAATGTTGATAATACAATCTTCGACGGTAACGCGTGCCATTTGGTGGACTCCTAAAAATATAATCTATTAAGAAATAACGTCTCTAGCCTAGAAAAATCAAGATAAACTTGGCATAGTTATAAAATAGTCTAAAGGGAAAAAAGAAGAACTATGTCCTTAAAACTTTATAACAGTCTATCACGGACTAAGGAAACCTTCCAGCCAATTGATCGGGATCATGTCCGTATGTATGTTTGCGGGCCCACGGTATATGACAGAGCGCATATTGGCAATGCACGGCCTGTCGTTGTTTTTGATGTGCTTTATCGTCTTTTAAAGCTTATGTATCCTAAGGTTACGTATGTTCGAAACATAACAGATGTGGATGATAAGATTAATGAAGCCAGTAAAAATCTGGGTATTTCTATAGATGAGCTTACCGTAAAAACGACTGCGCAATACCATAAGGACATGAATAAATTAGGTGTTTTATCGCCAGATCATGAGCCCAGAGCAACAAAGCACATACCTGAAATGATTGCGCTGATAGAATCCTTAATTGAAAAGGGATATGCCTATGAATCACAAGGGCATGCTTTATTTAAAGTGTCCGAATATAAATCCTATGGCCAGTTATCGCGCCGCAATACGGATGAGCTTTTAGCGGGCGCGCGCGTTGAGATTGCGCCTTACAAACAGGATGCTGGTGATTTTGTCTTATGGAAACCATCGAGTGACGATTTGCCAGGCTGGGATAGTCCTTGGGGCAGAGGGCGCCCTGGTTGGCACATTGAATGTTCTGCTATGAGCTGGAAATATTTAGGGAAGACCTTTGATATACATGGTGGTGGAATCGATTTAATTTTCCCGCACCATGAGAACGAAGTGGCACAAAGCTGCTGCGCTCATGGAACAAAGAAGATGGCAAATTTCTGGCTTCATAACGGCCATTTAACCGTTGATGGCAGTAAAATGTCTAAATCGCTTGGAAATTTTTTAACAGTTGATGATCTTTTAGAAAAGCACAAAGGGGAGACAATCCGTCTTGCACTTATGATGACGCATTATAGGCAACCTTTGGATTGGACAGATGATGTTTTATCGCAAGCGAAGCAAACGTTAGATCGTTTGTACTCAGCGTTTAGAGGGTATGAAAGTGTTGAGTTTGGAAAAACACCAAAAGAGATCCTAGAGGCCCTAGAGGATGATCTTAATACGCCTCTTGCCCTTAGCCATGTTCATCAAATTGTAGGGAAAATCCATAAAAGTGCTGACGAAAATGAGAAGAAAAGATTTGTTGGCGAATTAAAAAGCGCTGCTTTTGTTTTGGGTTTGTTGCAATCCTTGCCTGAGGAATGGCTACAAGGCGAAAAAGCAGCAATTAATGCTGCCGAAATTGAATCTTTTATTGAACAAAGAAACTTAGCCCGCAAAAATAAAGATTTTGCTGAAGCCGATAGGGTTAGAAAGCATCTTCTTGACTTAGGCGTTCAACTAGAGGATACCGCGCAAGGAACAATATGGAAAAGTTCATAAGAGTTCCAGCATAAAATGTCTCTCACTAATCTGCCTGTGATTATTTTAGTTGAAACGCAGCTGTCTGAAAATTTAGGGGCAGTTGCGAGGGCAATGGCTAACTTTGGACTGATTGATTTGCGCTTGGTTAATCCAAAAGTGTCTACGGATGATCCAAAAGCTGTTGCGATGGCAGTGGGCGCTGATAGAATCCTAGAAAAAGCTTTGGTTTTCTCAATTTTATCTGAGGCCATTTCTGATTTAACGCATGTGTTTGCGACAACGGCTGTTATCCGGCAGATGGTTAAAAAATGCTATACGCCAAAAGCTTGCGTTACGTTAGTTTCTCAAAATCCAAGCTGGAAGGTTGGATTTCTTTTTGGGCCAGAGAGAACGGGCTTAAGTAACGAAGATATAAGCCTTTGCTCAGGTGTTATTCATATTCCTGTGCAGCCTGATTTCTCTTCACTTAACCTGGGGCAAGCCCTTGTGATTGTGGCTTATGAATACTATTTAAAGAAAACTGAGCCAAAAGAGCAATATTTACAGATTGGTGAATCAACGCCAGCTCCTTTAGAGCAGGTGCAATATTTTCTTTCTAACCTTGAAGAAAAATTGGATCACACCTATTTTTGGCGTGCAGATTATAAAAAGCCGATCATGTGGCGTAATTTAAAAAATATTTTTACCCGTATGGACTTAACGGAACAAGAAGTGCGTACCCTGAACGGAGTGTTAGATTTTTTAAGCAAGAAAAGGGAGACATAGCTCCCTTTTTCTTAAAAACAAATTCCCCAGGGGAAATTAACGAGTCAAAAGACCTGACCAGAATGTCTCTAGTTTGCGCAATGTGTGGCAGAAATCATTCATGCTTTCAGAATTAGCAACGTCTTTATGCAATGTTGTTGCGTGGCTTCCCAAAATTTTATCGAGCCTTTCAAATAATTCCAAACCTTTAGCAGAAAGCTTCACATGGCTTGATCTGCGATCGTGCGGGGAAGGTACCTGAAGGACATAGTCATTTTGCACCATCTTGCGTAAATTATAGGAAACGTTTGATCCTAAGTAATAACCGCGGTTTGTCAATTCACCAACAGTCAGCTGGCTTTTTCCTATGTTATACAAAACTAAAGCTTGTACGTTGTTGATATCGCGTGTGTGCAGCTTATCAAGTTCCATTTTAACGACCTCCAAGAATAATCTGTGGAGACGTTCAATCATAACTACTGCTTCGAAATATGAATCTTTCATAATTTAATACCTATATTTTAGTGTTCTTAACTTAAATTTACAGTGAATTTGTTAAAAATAATTTAATAACTAAAAAATATTTTTCAAGAATATTTATTAGTATCCATTAAAAATATTTGAAAAATTCAAAACAAACACTGATTAATGAAATAAAAATATTTTTTTATTATTTATTGCGTAACTATCTTAATTTTTTTTATATTTAAAATTATTATTTTCCTTAAAATTAAACGTGTACGCGTGTGTTTTTTGAAATAACATCTAAAATTCCATTAACAAAAGAAACTTCTTTGTCTTGGAAAAATTCTTTAGATATTTCAATATACTCATTTAAGATAACGGGGAGAGGGACGATATCTTCATAGCTGATCTCATAGCAAGCTGCTAGGAGGATCCCTCTCATGACGGAAGGAAGTCTATCCAGTCTCCAGTTCTCAACTAAATGCTTTTCAATGAGTTCATTTAGCTCCTTTGAATTTTTATAAACCCCTAAAACTAAATTTTGGAAAAAGGGGACATCTGGATTAAAATAAATTTTCTCTTCTTGTAAAAGAGAAAATCGATGTTCTGTGAACTCTTTCAGTATAGTTTCCACATTTTGTTCGGTTTGTTCTAGCTGATATAAAGCTTGAACAGCCGCTAATCTTGAAGAACGTCTTGAAGAAGGTCTCTGATTTTTGTTTTTCATTTTTTCAAAACTATCCTAAGCTTATGGAGCCAAAATTGAACTTGGTTCTAGTCCAAATCTTTGTTTAAGGTCAATTAAATTAATGCATGACAAAGCTGCGCTATGGCCTAATTCTCCATAGTTAGCGCTCTCTTCAATGGCATCTGCAACGATTAGACCGTAGCTTATTGGTAACGTATAATAACAGGCCAAATCTTGTAGGGATCTTAAAACCTCTGTGTAAACCAAGGCATTGCAAGCCATTTCATTTTTTAAAAAGGATCCTAATATAATATAACCATCGGGCCTTTGCCAGCCGTTACCTTTAGTCGGTTCTGTTCCCTTTGTGGCTTCAATTGCAATTCTCAATGCCGGAGGAAGCTCTAGTACAGAGGGAAGCGTGATTCGACTGTGCCCCACTCTGTTGATCTCTAAAGTTTTGACGACGCTTTTGTACAACTGCTCGCTAACTTTAGTCTTGTCTCTAGCCTCAAGGATAACGACATGAAATTCATAAGGAGTCATAAAGTAAATCAATCTAATATTTTTGGTCTACTCTATGCCGCAAGTTCCTTGCCTGTCAATGCGATCTTCAATCTTTATGAAAACTTGCTGCATATTTTAATTAATTTTTGAATTAATTTTCATGATTTATATAAAATAGAAAGAGAAAAATAATTTAATGCTTTAATACAAAGAATGAAGTTAATAAATTTAATAAGAACATTCTATTTTTTTTCTTCTTGATCAGATGGAATGAAAACAGAGTTTGTGATTCCTGTTGTTTGAGAGGTTTCATTTAAGTCGTTTTCTTCTTCGCTTTTTAAACGATTTCTTTGCTGCTCTTTACGTTTTAAAAGGTTTTGTCGTAATGCTTCGCTAAGGCGATTGTATTTTGGGTTCTTTGCTTTGGTCATTTTATCTATTCTTTTCTTTTTAGATACTAACGTTGTTGACGTTTAATTTTGACAATAAGGTAGAGTATGGGGACGCTAAATAAGCTTGAGAGAAAAAATAAGATCATCCATCCATACGTGTCAGCAATCCATCCTGATCCTGTTGAGATAAGGACGCGGCTGAGAGAACCAACAGAATAAAGAAGCGTAAATTGACTAGCTGTAAAGGGCGCTTTGCAGAACTTTGATAAATACGCAATAAAGGCTGTAGAGCATAGACCAGAGCAAAAACTTTCAACAGCTATCGTTATGACAAGGATACTTAAGACATGCCCAGCTTGAGCTTGGATCATAAACATAAGACAAGACAGCGTCTGAAGGGTGGCGCACATTACAAGCGTTTGAATGATTCCAAGTTGATGGACAAGGATCCCGCCAATAAGGCCGCCGCTTACCATCATGCTAATTCCAAAAAATTTTGTAACATTAGCATATTCAATTTTGCTAAAGCCAAGTTCATACAAAAAGGGAGTCGACATTGAATTTAAAACTGTATCCCCCATTTTAAAGCAAAAAATAAACAGAAGGAGGTAGGGAAAATAAGATTTTTTTAAAAGGTCTTTCCATGAATTTGAATAAATTTGATAAAAGCTGTTTATAAATGTTGTCGGGGGTTTTTCCTTGATCTTTTGCTCATGTTTAATTGAAGGTTCTTTAAGCATTAAAACAGCAATAATGCCCAAGATTCCGGTTAAAGCTGTGAGGCAGTAGGCGAGCGTCCAGTTTAAACAAGCCGCAAGGTAGAGTGTGCCTGCTCCCGATGTTAACATCCCCAGGCGAAACCCAATTGTTTCCATAGCAGCGCCAGCTCCTGTTGACTTTTCATGAAGCAATTCAATGCGATAAGCATCTGTAATAATGTCTTGAGTTGCTGCAAAGAAAGAAACAAGAAAGGCAAAAACGCCAGTTAGAAATAGATTTTTTTCTGGGTTACTAAGCCCCAACGCTATGATACTGATAAAAGTACCCGCTTGTGCTAAAAGTGACCAACTTTTCCGCCGGCTAAAAGTTTTTGTTAAATAAGGAACTGAAAAGGAATCTATAAAAGGTGACCACAGAAATTTGAGGCTATAGGGCAAGCTTGCGAGCATAAAAAGCCCAATAACGCTTTTACTGACATGAAGTTCTGTTAGCCAAAAACTTAAAGTAGAAAGCGTTAAAAGAAAAGGAACGCCACTTACAAACCCAAGGGCCAGGAGAATGAGAAGAGGGCGGTGGAGGTAAATTGATAGCATATGTAAACTTATTTTATTTTCTATAATTCGTATAACAGTTTCAGGTATTTTTTTCTAATCTTGAAAGGGGCTACAAAAGATATATGACAAGCTTATTAAGTTTTATGGGGATATTTATCTATAAAGTCTATACTTTTTTAATTATCGTGTATACATAAGTAAACAAAAAATGCTATAAGATTGTGGTCTTAAAGATTTTTTAATTTTTCCCTAAAGTTTGGCAAGTATTATCGATTTGTTAATACTTCCGTATTAAAAATAAATTAGAAGACACTTTTATTTTAACATGACTTATTTGCAATAAAAAATGCTAAAGAACCCACAATTTTGGAATCATACCTTCGGAATAAGCCAGGCTTTAAGGCCCATCTCTTGGCTATATCACCAGGCATCAACCTGGCGTGAAGGAAGAATCACGCCGATAAAGGTTGAAATTCCGGTAATTTGTGTTGGCAATATCGTCATGGGTGGTGCTGGAAAAACGCCCACCGTTATGGCTCTTGTTGAGATTTTAAAATCTATTGGCCATGTGCCCCATATTTTGAGTAGGGGATACGGCGGATATCTGAAAGATACTGTTCTTGTGGATCCTCATGAACATTCTTATTTGCAAGTAGGGGATGAGCCTCTTTTGCTTGCTCAAGTAGCCCCAACTTGGATCGGTAGTGACCGAATAGCGTCAGCAAGGGCAGCAAAACGAGCTGGAGCCACAATTATTGTCATGGATGATGGTCTTCAAAACCCAAGCTTATTTAAAGATTTTAGCTTGATTGTTATTGATGCAATCCAAGGCTTTGGAAATCAATTAGTGTTCCCAGCAGGACCGTTGCGAGAACCTATACAAAAAGGACTGAAAAGGGCGCATGCGGTTGTTGTTATTGGAAAAGGTAACCCCTTTAAGTTAAAGGTAAAAGGGCAATTTGGGGCTAGGCTGAGTTGTTCAAGCCCTCAGACTTTAGAGCCCGTTGTGGCTTTTGCGGGTATTGGCTATCCAGAAAAATTCCGCCATTCACTTGAGCAGAATAATTACATAGTTCGTGAATTTATAGCCTTTGCTGATCATCATCCTTATACAATTACGGATATTCAGCGGTTATTAAAAATTGCAGAGCATCATGAAAGTAAATTAATCACAACAGCAAAGGATCTGTTGCGTATACCTTTCGATTATAGAAAGCGCGTTGATATTTTGCCAATTCAGTTGAAATTTGATAATGCCGAGGAAATTGGAAATTTGCTTCTTGAAAAATTTCCTGTCTAAAAATTAAAAATCTGTATTAATTAAAGAGTGTTTGAGCATGGCCCTTATCGAAATTTACACAACCACAACTTGTCCTTATTGCGTTCGTGCAAAAAAACTATTGGATCAAAAAGATTGCGTTTATACAGAGATTGACGTTAGTTTTGATGCTGAACTTAGAAAATCTATGACAGAGAAAGCCGGAGGCCGGACAAGCGTTCCGCAAATCTTTATTAATGGGGCTCATATCGGTGGATGCGATGATCTGTACGCGTTGAACAAGGCAGGAAATCTGGATCCTTTGTTGGGCTGAATTATTGTTTGATTCGTAAAGTAACCCACTTGCATGATTTTCAAGAATAGCGCATCTTCTATAGGTGGAAAATTCCTATGGGATTTAAAGAAGGGTCTATGCAAAGAAAAGTACTAATGGTCGGTTGTGGGGCAATGGGATCAGCACTTGCAGCTGTATGGAAAAAACTTCACAAACTTACAATTGTTGATCCTTCTCAAAAGGATTGCTTAAAATCTATTGATGAGATTGGTGAGAATTATTGTCCAGAAGCTATTATTTTAGCTGTGAAACCTCAACTTCTTCCTGAAATTATAGATGCTTACCGATCTCGTTTTGATGATCCAGGGATTTTATGGATAAGTATTGCAGCCGGTGTTCCCATTTCTTTTTTCAAATCTCATTTAAAAGCAAACCAAAGAGTTGTTAGGGTCATGCCAAATCTTCCTGCTCGTTTTCAAAAGGGAATGAGTGTTATGGTCAGTAATCATTCTGAACCCGAGATTGCTGAAGAGTTATTCTCAAACGTAGGCGAGATTATCTGGTTGCAGGACGAAAATCAAATGGACGCAGTAACTGCAATTGCTGGAAGTGGGCCGGCTTACTTTTATTTAATGGTTGAAGAGTTAGAAAAATCAGGTGTAGAGCTTGGATTACAACAAGAAATTGCTAGCCTTTTGGCGCGCCAGACTGCAATAGGCGCTGGAGCGGTTTTAGACAATATGATAGAGTCTCCAGCAATCTTAAGACAACAAGTCACAAGCCCAAATGGAACCACAGCCGCTGCATTATCTTCTTTGATGGAGACAAATTCCCCCTGTTCTTTGGGAGGAGTATTAAAAAAAGCAACAAAAGCAGCAAGAGATAGAGCGATTGAGCTTGGGCAAGGTAAATAAAAATGAAATCCAAAAGCAAATCAACGAGTGGCATTCCTTACTTATCAATTGTCATTCCTGTTTACAACGAAGAAGAAAATTTACCTGCGTTATCGAGCCGTCTTATTAAAAGCCTCGATTGCTTGGGGAAAAGTTATGAAATTATCTTCACAAACGATGGCAGCAAAGATAAATCACTGGAGATCTTGGCTGGTTTCCATAAAACGCATCCCGATAAAGTGAGAGTTATCGATTTTCATGGTAATTTTGGTCAACACATGGCCATTATTGCAGCTTTTGAGATTAGTCGCGGAGATTTTGTGATTACCCTTGATGCAGACCTTCAAAACCCGCCGGAGGAAATCGGCAAACTTGTTGCAAAAATGGAAGAGGGTTATGATTGCGTCGGAAGTTATCGTGATAGCCGAAAAGATACATTCTTTAGAACGTACATTTCAAAGTTGGTTAATCTTGTCAGAGAGCAAATTACAGATATTCATATGCGCGATCAAGGTTGTATGTTAAGGGCCTATAGCCGATCAATTGTGAATCAGATTATCTCTTCTGAAGAGAGGTCCACTTTTATTCCAGCACTGGCCTATAAATTTTCTACCAACCCTACAGAGGTAGAGGTTAAGCATGATGCAAGGGCAGCTGGAGAATCGAAATACAACTTATACAAACTCATAAGATTGAATTTTGACCTCATTACAGGATTCTCCCTTGTCCCGCTGCAACTCTTTACAATGTTTGGTATGGTCATTTCCTTTCTAAGCGGCCTTTTGGTTGTGTATATGGTAGGAAGGCGCTTATTAATTGGACCAGAAGTTGAAGGGGTTTTTACCCTTTTTGCTATTTTGTTCTTTTTAGTAAGCGTTGTGATTATGGGAATTGGCCTCGTCGGTGAATATTTAGGGCGAATTTTTCAAAGCCTTAGCCACAGGCCTCGCTTTGTTATCAGGGAAATTATCGAAAAGAAATGAGATATGTTGTTTTTGCCTATAGTCAGCTAGGACACGATTGTTTGAAGTTTTTGTTGGCAGAAGGCGAGAATATTGCCGCTGTCTTTACCCATCAAGACTCACCAAAAGAACATATCTGGTTTGATTCTGTAGAAAAGCTCGCAAGGGAAAATGGAATTCCTGTTTTTACGCCTTTGTCACCAAATACACCAGAAATCATCGAGATAATTCAAGGCTTAAAGCCAGATATAATCTTTTCGTTTTATTATCGGCAAATGATCGCTCAAGAGATTTTGGATATTCCAAGCCTAGGCGCTTTGAATATGCATGGGTCTTTATTGCCAAAATACCGGGGGCGGTGTCCAGTGAATTGGGTAATTATTCATGGGGAATCAAAAACAGGGGCGACACTTCACTATATGGTAAAGGCGCCTGATGCTGGGGATATTGTTGATCAAGAAGCGGTTGAAATCAAAAATACCGACACAGCTGGAATGCTAATGGAAAAAATTAATGAAGCTGCTCAAAAGGTTTTAAAAAGACAACTCGCTTCTCTAAAACAGGGGACAGCGCCGCGTATTATCCAAGATCATTCTTTGGCATCATATTTTGGGGGCAGAGACCGCAAAGACAGTCAGATTGATTGGAATCAATCAGCGATTCAGATTCATAATCTTATAAGATCATTACAGCCTTACCCTCAATATCCGCCGGCTTTTACGCTTCTGGATGGCGAAGAGGTGTGGATGATGAAAAGTAAATCTCCGACTTTAGAGGCGGCGCCTTTAGCATCACCTGGTCAAATTACAAACAGCTTTGTAGATGAAATAGAAGTTGCCTGTGGAAACGGAGATCAGCGAATTAGAGTTGAAAAGATTTATCTGAAGAATGATTTAAAATCAGATATCTCTCCCAAATTAAAAGTTGGGAAAGTTTTTCAAAATTCTGATTTTTAAGATTAGGAATCCTTTATAAAAAATTTGGGAACTTTTATTATAAAATCACAACCGCCTGTGGGAATAGACTGAACGCTAATTGTACCCCCATGTCCCTCAACAATTCTTTTGCAGATAGAAAGACCTACGCCTGAGCCTTCGTAATGATGCTTACTGTTAAGGCGTTTAAACACGTCAAATACACTATCGTGGTACTCTTCTTCAATACCTATACCATTATCGAGTATATGAATTTCCCAAAAAATATCGTTTTCAATACTAAAGATTTCGATCATAAGTGGTTTTTCTGATCTGAACTTAATCGCATTGCTTATTAACGTGATTCTGGATTAAAATTTGGATAAAACCGTGATAGGCAGTGTGTTGTTATGATGCAACCATAAGTCCTGCGATCAGGGCCACAGGAAAACTGTATTTTTTTACTGAATACACATCAGTTTTCCTATGGCAAGCGAAACGCGATCATAGGATCCATTTAGCAGCTTGTCCGTTTATTAATCCCAAACTCAGGTTATCAGGTGCATTGTCATTTGGGCTAATATCTCGACGATAGTATGTGAGAATGTAGTTATATTTTTTAAAACAACACAGAGCTTGACTTTTAATTTTTTTATACTATATATATCATTATAATATATATAGTATTTATATAATATTTAATTTTCTTTAAAAGAAAGTATTTTATGGAAAGTAGTTTTAAATTTTACCGAGGGGGAGTAGGTAAGCTTTTAAGTACACTTCTTCTTTTGAATGTTAGTGCTGTGGGGTGTGTTGTTGTGTCTGAGTTTGAGGATGACAAAGTGCATGAATCAACGGCTTACTATATGGGTGTTTCACATATCAAAGGCGATGATTTGAATTCTTTAGAAAGAGAGCGAGCAGCAGATTTAGTTGGAAAAGCAAAAGGTGACCCGCAAAGGGCTTTTAACTTTATTGCTTTTGATCTTATCAGGCTACCAAAAAACAAAGAAGTGCATGAATTAACGGCTGACCTTATGGCTGTTTTGCGCATCCATGGTGTTTATTTAGATAACACCCTAATTTTTTATTATTTAGGAAAATATTTAAAAATTAACAGTCATAAAGAAGAATATCAATCTGTGGTTGATCAGATGAAAGATTGGATCGTACAGCATTATACAACAGAGGATTTTTCAAATGCATATTATAAAACTTTAAGGAATAAATACAAAGAAAATGTAGAATCGTTTGCATTATTGAATGAAAAATGGCCTGAATTTTTTGATGGGACATTGGCTGTTGCAAGGTTTAAGAAAGAACAAGAGATAGAAGAACAAAAGAAGTCAGAAGAAGAAAAACGTGAAAGAGAATTTTATAAAAATAACCCTGGGACGCTGGTCGACTTTAGATGGACACCACCTGAAGAATATTTTTTACCAAGAGAGCTTCTGAACAAAGGAAAATTAAAGGCTGTTCCAGATAACACGCCCAAAACAATAGGTTAAAGGGTGTCTTAATTAATTATCTGGGACAGCCACATTTCTTATACCTAATGAGTATTAGCGATAGGAAGCATGTAAGTGTGTGATTGGTTTAGAAGTTAATTAAAATCTGATTTAAATAGAGCTAAAAGAATTCCTGAGTTCCTTTTTTGGATTTATCCATGGATGCTGAATATCACGGCGTTAGGGGCTGTTTGTCAAGGAGAGCCGATAAGCTCTGAGACGCAGTTGAACTTGTCCTTGATAAACAGCCCCAGCTGTGATGAGCTACTTTAGAGATAGCTCCCTTGGTATCTTCGGGTCAAATTACAAACTGTTTTGTAGATGAAATAGAAGTTGCCTGCGGAAATGGGGATCAGCGAATTAGAGTTGAAAAGGCTCATCTTAAAAATGATTTAGAATCAGATATCTTTTCCAAATTAAAAGTTGGAAAAATCTTTAAAAGTTTTTGTTGATTTTTGGGTGAACAATGTACCAAAAAATTATTATCGTTGGTACAAGTGGATCGGGAAAAAGTACCCTTGGAAGAGAGATTTCTAAGAAATTAAAAATCCCTAATATTGAATTAGACACAGTATTTTGGCAGCCCAATTGGCATCAAACCCCTATAGAAACCTTTGTTAGGAAGGTAGATCACTTAACAGAACAAAAGGCATGGGTTATTGATGGGAATTATTCAAAAGTCAGACATATTATCTTTTCAAAGGGAGATACCCTCATTTGGTTGGATTATCCTTTTTATCTTGTGTTTTATAGGGCTTTTAAAAGAAGCATGAGTCGTATTTTCAAAAAAGAAAAACTATGGGGGACTAACTATGAAACGCTTACCCGTTTTTTTTCCAAAAATTCAATTCTTGTTTGGGTTCTTCAGACGCATTGGAGGCGTAAGAAAACATATAATAAGATCATCGCAGAAGGTGAGTATCCTCATCTTCACGTGATTCGCTTAAAATCCCCTAAAGAGACGAAGGAGTTTTTAAAAAGCCTTAAAACAGATGCGATCTTATAAACTCAAAAGGAATCGACCAGGATTCTCAATACATTCTTTGATTTGCACAAGGAATGTCACCGCTTCTCTGCCGTCTATTAAACGGTGATCATAAGAAAGAGCCAAATACATCATCGGTCTGATTTCAATTTGTCCATTCACAACAACCGGGCGCTCTTGAATTTTGTGCATTCCTAAAATGCCTGACTGCGGGGGGTTTAAAATGGGCGTTGAAAGAAGGGATCCAAAAATTCCGCCATTTGAAATGGTGAATGTTCCGCCGCTAAGATCTGTCATTTCTAACTTGTTTTCTTTTGCCTTTTGACCAAGAGCGGCAATTGCTTTTTCAACCTCGGCATAACCTAGATGATCGGCATCTCTTAAAACGGGAACGACTAGTCCTTGCGGAGCCGAAACTGCGATTCCGATGTCATAGTAGTTTTTATGGATAATTTCATCTCCCTCTATTTGACTATTCATCATCGGGATTTCTTTTAATGCATGAACACAAGCCTTAACGAAAAAGGACATAAACCCTAATTTCACGCCATGCTTTTTCTCAAACACATCTTTGTAACGACTTCTAAGGTCCATGACGGCGCTCATATCAACTTCGTTAAACGTCGTAAGGATGGCAGCCGTGTTTTGCGCACTTTTGAGCCTTTCTGCAACACGTTGCCTTAACCTTGACATAGGGGTGCGTTTTTCAAGCCTATCATCAGTGCTCTCAGCCGCTTTTTCTTCCTCATAGTTCCATTCTTTTGTTTCTAAATCAGCCTCTTGAGGTGGGTGCTGAGCAGATACTTCTAAAGGAGGATTCTTTTCAATGTAATCAAGTACATCCCCTTTTGTTAGCCTGCCCCCTTTGCCTGTGGGCATAATGAAAGAGGGGTTTAAATTATAATCATTGAGTAATTTCTGCACAGACGGTGGATATTCAAGCAGAGAATAAGAATGATCATGGGCAGACGCTGGAATAGAAGGGGCAATATGAGGCGTTGGAGTAGAGTGACCTGTGAAAGATTTTTGCTCTGTATGCTGAGGCTGTGGGTGGGAAAAATGGGTTTCTTCTTTTTTCGGTTTAACACTTGGCATTTGAGTCTCTCCTGCGCGAACCATTCCCAAAACACTACCGATTTTAACAGCGCTTCCCCTATTGGAGAAAATAGACTCAAGGACACCAGAGGAGGGGGCTGGAACTTCAAGGGTTACTTTGTCTGTTTCTAACTCAACCAAGGCTTCATCCGCTTTGACTGGCTCTCCAACTTCTTTCAGCCATCTAGCGACAGTTGCCTCCGTTACAGACTCACCTAGAGTTGGGACTTTGATCTCTAGTTGTTTTGACATAACAAACCTCTTAATTTTCCTTCTTCATAATTATCGTACACGAGCCTTTAACATCTTTCATTCTAATTTATCGAAAAGGGCTGCATTGACCAAAGACAGCTGTTCGCTTTGATGTTTTTGCGCAAACCCAGTTGCGGGGGATGAAGCCGCAAGTCTGCCAACATAAAAGGGTATACTATGTTTCTTGGGAGAGGCGTAATTCAAAACCCGTTCAAGATGGGACCTAATAAATGACCATGCCCCCATATTTTTAGGCTCTTCTTGACACCATACAATGTCAGCATTTTTATAAGGTTCCAGCGCTTTTATGAGCTCTTCGGTTGGGAAAGGATATAATTGCTCGATTCGAATTAATGCAGTGCCTTTGTCTTTCATCTCTTCACGCCTTTGCAGTAAATCGTAATAAACTTTTCCGCTACACAAAACAACACGTCTCGTTGAATCTGAGACAATTTGCGTATCGGGAAGGATTTTTTTAAAATAAGTGCCAGTAGCCAAATCTTCTAGAGGAGAGACAGCCAGCTTATGCCTTAAAAGCGATTTAGGCGTCATAATCACCAACGGAAGACGATTTGGTGTTTTTAACTGACGCCTTAACACATGAAAGTAGTTAGAAGGTGTTGTGCAATTCACAACTTGCCAGTTGTTTTCTGCACTTAGCTGCAGATACCGTTCTAGGCGCGCTGAAGAGTGTTCTGGCCCTTGACCTTCAAGGCCATGAGGTAGAAGAAGCACAAGGCCTGACAGCCTCAGCCATTTAGCTTGAGCTGAGGAAATAAATTGATCGATTATAATCTGTGCACCATTCGCAAAGTCACCAAATTGCGCTTCCCACAAAACTAATGTATTGGGGTTTGAAATGCTATATCCGTATTCAAATCCTAAAACTGCCGCTTCAGAAAGCGAGCTGTTATAAATCTCAATCTTAGCTTGCTCAGGAGATAGATTATTTAAGGGAGTGTATGAACTACCATTAACTTGATCAATTAAGGTTCCATGGCGTTGAGAGAATGTTCCTCGTGCGCTGTCTTGGCCGCTTAATCTCACAGGGTATCCTTCTGTTAACAAACTTGCAAAAGAAAGTGCCTCTGCAGTTGTCCAGTCCATGCCGTCAGCACCCTCGATACTGTCAAAAATTTGCTGTCTTTGTTTAAGCTGACGTTCAATTTTTGGATGAAGATTGAATCCAGAAGGAATCGAGCTTAATGATGTTCCTATCTTTTTAAGAAACTCTAACTCGATGCCAGTTTGGAAGAATCCTTCAGGGACTCCTTCGAAATGGGATTTTATCCCAGCCCAATCTCCCTTTAGCCAATCAGGTTCTAGTTTTTGCTGATTGTCATCTGCTATTTGGCTGGCTGCTTCAAATTCTTTATGAAGATCATTTTCAATTCTACTTTTAATCTTTTCAGCTTCTTCGCTCGTAAGGAGGTTTTTAGCTAATAATTCATTTGCATACAGTGTGCTTGTGGTTGGATGATTCGCGATCTTTTTGTACATCATGGGCTGCGTAAAACCAGGCTCATCACCCTCATTATGGCCATATCGTCTATAACCAATTAAATCAATAACAACATCCTTTTTAAACTTTATGCAAAATTCTGTAGCCAGTTCAGTTGCCCACACAACGGCCTCTGGGTCGTCACTGTTTACGTGCAAAATTGGGGCTTGAATAATTTTCGCAGTATCAGAACTGTAATAAGAGGACCTTGTTTCATTAGGAAAGGCAGTAAAGCCAATTTGATTATTGACAATAATATGGACCGTACCATCGGTTTTATAGCCAGGAAGGTTTGAGAGTTGAAGGCTTTCTGCAACAATCCCTTGTCCTGAAAATGCGGCATCGCCGTGTAGCACAACGCCTAATATTTGTTTTTTATGAAGGGCTTTTTTACCTCTTACTTTCCCTAAGACAACGGGATAGATAGCTTCTAAATGAGACGGATTGGAAAGCAAAGAAAGATGTATTTTTTTGGCGTTAATAATGCGATCAGCAGAATAACCTTGATGATACTTAACGTCTCCAGACCCTTCATTCCCTGTGTAAATTGACATGCCATGAAATTGGGCAAATATATAGCGCATAGGCTTTTTAAGGAACTGCGTCATAACAGCTAAGCGCCCTCTATGACTCATGCCAATAACAAGTTCACAAATTTGATTGTGGGACATTTTTTCAAGAATTGTCTCAAGAGCTGGCAACAGGCTTTCATTGCCATCAATGCCAAAACGCTTAACGCCTGGAAATTTAATATGCAGAAATTTTTCAAATGATTCTGCGTGTTGTAACCATCTAAGAATATCCTTTTGGCGCTGAATTGGATATTGAGAGGCAGCGTAATGCATCTCTGGATTTTCAAAACGTTCTTTTATCCAATTCCGTTGTTCGGTGTCTTCTATGTGCATAAACTCCACCCCTATTTTTCCGCAGTAGGTGTTATGGAGTGTTTGGAGGAGATCTTTTAAGACAATGTAGCCAAAATCTTCTGCATAGATAATTTTTGAAAGATCTTCGTTACGAAAGCCATAAAATTTAGGATCTAATTCTGGGTGTTGTTTTGGTTTTTCTAGATTTAAGGGATCAAGATTTGCAGAAAAATGACCAGAGGTGCGATAAGCTTGGATAAGTTGCCATGATTGAAGAGAATCTTCAATGTTTGATGGCGTCTCGGTAAGTTTAATTTTCTTTTTAAGGCTTTTTTTTGGCCAAATAGGCTGTTCATCTAAGAAATCTTCAGCAGGGAAATCTTTGAAAAAATCTTGCCATTCGACTGAAACGAAATTGGGATTATCACAATACTGCTTATAAAGCGACAGTATGTAGGAAATATTATTACCAAATAGGGCCGTTTGCTGAGAAAAACGATTAGGCTGTGTCATGTCCTTCTTTCCTTTGCATTACTTCAAGCATGGTTTTTCCTAAAAGGGCAGGGGATGCGGAAACGGCAATCCCATAACTTTTCATCAGATCAATTTTCTCAAGAGCAGAGTCCCCAGATCCTGAAGCGATGGCGCCGGCGTGCCCCATGCGTCTTCCAGGCGGCGCTGTGACTCCTGCTATAAAAACGGCAACCGGCTTAGCGCGTCCTTTTTTTCGTTGATGATCGATAAAATCTGCTGCTTCTTGTTCATCATGACCGCCTATTTCACCGATCATTAAAATGCCCTTTGTTTCTGGATCTTGCCAAAAGAGTTCCAAGACTTCTGTGAAATTTAACCCTTTAACAGGGTCTCCGCCAATACCAACGCAAGTTGTTTGACCAAGCCCAGCAGCTGTTGTTTGGTTAACTGCTTCATAGGTAAGTGTCCCTGAACGAGAAATAATACCAATAGAACCGGGTGTATGGATGGATCCTGGCATAATTCCAATTTTACATTGGTTTGGGGTGATAATTCCGGGGCAGTTTGGACCTATTAATCGTGTTTTTTTGCCGCATAAAGCCCTCTTTACTCTTACCATGTCAAGAATTGGGATGCCTTCTGTTATACAAACAACAAGCTCAACGCCAGCATCAGCAGCTTCTAAAATTGCATCTGCAGCATAAGAAGCTGGAACATAGATAACGCTTGCTGTAGCGTCTGTTGCTTTGACAGCTTCTTCAGTTGTGTTAAAGACAGGTAAATTAAGATGCGTTGTTCCACCCTTTCCAGGAGTAACCCCGCCAACCATTTTGGTTCCATAAGCAATCGCTTGCTCTGAGTGAAAAGTACCTTGTTTTCCTGTGAACCCTTGGCAAATTACTTTTGTTTTTGAATCTATTAAAATAGCCATATTTTAGAATTCCATCCGGTAAAACATATTATAAAGTCTCATTTGCAGCCCTCACAACTTTGATAGCGGCTTCTTCCAAATCATCAGCAGCAATAATGGGAAGATGAGACGAGGAAAGAATTTCTTTCCCAAGTTCTTTGTTGGTACCTTGAAGTCTGACAACAATCGGGACACTTAAATTTGTTTCTTTAGCAGCTGCAACGATCCCTTCTGCAATAATGTCGCATCTCATGATTCCACCAAAAATATTAATGAGAATGGCTTCAACATTAGGATCGGCTAATATAAGCTTAAAAGCGGCTTTTACTTTGTCTTGATCAGCGCCCCCGCCAACATCAAGGAAGTTTGCCGGCTTTGCGCCATAAAGCTGAATAATATCCATTGTGGCCATGGCAAGCCCTGCGCCATTAACCATGCATCCAATATTGCCATCAAGCTTTACATAGCTAAGGTCATATTTTTTAGCTTCTCTTTCTGCTGGGTCTTCTTCATCCTCATCACGCAATATTTCAATCTGCGGGTGGCGAAATAATGAATTGGGGTCAAAAGAAACTTTTGCATCTAATGCAATCAAGTCACCTTCGTTTGTTATGGCAAGTGGGTTAATTTCAATTAAACTTGCGTCTGTTTCGATATAAGCATCGTAAAGATTTTTTAGGAACGAATGAAACTGTTTGGCAATTTTGTCCGAAAGATTTAGAGCAAAACAAAGTTTACGCGCTTGATAAGCTTGAATGCCAACACTGGGGTCTATAGAAACTTTAAAGACTTTTTCTGGATGATCTTTTGCGACTTCTTCGATGTCTACCCCACCGGATGCACTTGCAATAAACGTAAGCTTTCCTAGCGAACGATCGAGTACTAAACTTAAATATAACTCTTGTTCAATATCGCATCCTTGCGCAACATAAATACGTTTTACTTCTTGCCCTCTTGGGTCGGTTTGGTGAGTTATTAACCGTTTGTGAAGCAGTTTATCGGCTGCTGTTTTAACTTCATCAAGAGATCTTGCTAAAATGACGCCGCCTGCTTTTCCGCGCCCACCTGCATGGATTTGGGCTTTGACCACCCATAAGGGGGAGGATTGTTTTGGCATGTCTTTTGCGACTTGTACCGCTTCGTCAGGAGTGTAAGCAACATTTCCTTCAGTTACAGGAATTCCATAACCACTCAAAATGCTTTTTGCTTGATACTCGTGAATATTCATAATTTTACAATCCTAAATTTTGAGTATCAGACATTAGTTTTTGAACCGCAGCAACAGATGAATCAAATTCTTTTTTCTCAGGCTCTGTCAAAGTAAGTTCAACAATTTTCTCAACCCCATTTTTTCCTAAAATGACAGGAACACCAACATACGTATTTTTAACACCATATTCCCCATTTAACCAGGCTGCACATGGCAAAACTCTTTTTTGACCAAATAGGTATGCTTCAGCCATTGATAAGGCCGATGAGGCAGGAGCATAATAAGCAGACCCTGTCTTTAAAAGATTAACAATTTCGCCGCCACCATTTCTGGTTCGTGTAATCATAGCATCGAGTTTTTCTTGGCTTAGCCATCCATTTTTAATAAGTTCAGGCAAAGGAATGCCAGATACCGTTGTATAGCGAGGAAGCGGAACCATGGTGTCTCCATGACCACCTAAAACAAAAGTTTGGATGTCTTGAACAGAAACTCCTAAAGCTTCACTTAAAAAGTGGCGAAAGCGCCCACTATCTAAAACACCTGCCATGCCGACGACACGGTTATGGGGTAAATGCGATGCCTTTTGCAATAACCAAACCATAACATCTAAAGGATTTGTCACAACGATTACAAAGGCATTCGGGCAGTATTGTTTTATACTTTCGCCAACGCTATTCATAATTTTACCATTAATACTTAAAAGATCATCACGGCTCATGCCTGGTTTTCTTGGAATACCGGCTGTGATAATAACAACATCTGAACCTTTGATTTCTTTAAAATCATTTGTTCCGTGAATGGTTCCGTCAATGCTATCAACTGCGCAGCTTTGAAGCAGATCTAAACTTTTACCTTGAGGAACACCCTCTGTTACATCAACCATAACCACTTCACCAAGGCGACGTTGAAGAATAAGGTGAGCTATAGTGGCGCCTATGTTGCCTCCTCCAATCAAAGCAATTTTGTGATGTGACATGAAAGATCTCCTTAATTATTTTTTTATTTAGTATTATTAAAGTTGCGGCTAAGAAACTGGCCGCCAACTTCGAGGCCGATATTGTTAATAGTATGGGCGATTCCATGGCAAGTGTAAGTTTCAGCTTCAACTTTTAGCTCTTTTAATTGGGCTTGTGATTGAAAGAGGGCCATATAGGGGACAACGGTGTCCATATTACCGTGAATTAACATAACTTTTGTTGATGGCAGGGAACAAAGTGATGGTGGTGGCGGAAAAAAAGCACCAGAGTATCCCAAAACACAATTCAAAGTCGGCATAGCAAACATCATTTCAAGAGCAACGATCGTACCTTGGGAAAAGCCAACAAGCGCTAAGTCTTGCGGCGACATTTGATGCTCATTTAAGAGAGAGCTAAGGTAATTTAATAAAACAGGACGCACTCTGTCTAGCCCCAGGCGCATATTGGTTGGAGAAAAATCCGGCAGACCAAACCACTGATATCCAAAAATATTAGCATCACAAGCTTCTGGTCCATTGGGTGCGACGAATACAGTTGGCGGAAGGTGATCCTCCCATGAACTGCTGAGACTTATTAAATCATCGCCTGATGCGCCATAGCCATGTAGAAAAACTACCATTTTGGATAAAGTGCCAGGATTTTTAGAGATAATCTTAGAGCTGGAAATCACAGGTCAACCTAAAACCTTTAAGAAGTATATATACTTTAACGTGATACATTGGTGCTGCGCAACGAAGATTTATATGTAATTTCAAAAACTATAGGTATTTAGGGTGAGAGAATTTTCTTTAAAAGCGTGTAAGCATGATTAATGTTTTTTAGTTTTTCTTCGGATTGAAGGCAACCTTGATTAAGATCAGGATGAAATTTCTTGACTAGTTTCCTGTAAGCAATTTGTAACTGATTATTGTCAAAGGGATGAGAAAGTTCAAATAAAGTCATTGCTTCTGATTCTGGGGTTTTTGAATGATATTCTTTGCTTGGTATTGTCGTTTCTCTCCAGTCATTAAAGACTCCAAAAGGGTCATCAAAAGCATGGTTTGTTTTCTGTCCTGAAGAAAAGGCATATTCAAAAGCCCTATTTTTTCTGGTATACCAACTTCCAAGAGGCCAGGTAGGTCTTTGCCAGGTTATATCGCGCCGATGCTCTTTCCAAATTTCCTCTTCGGACATGTCTTTAAAATAATTCCAAGAAGCGTTGTAGTCACGGACGTGATCTATGCAAAACCAAAGCCAACTGTCAGGGCACTTTGGGTCAGAGGAAAGATCACTTTTGGGTGCTTTGTAGATTCCTTCATTTTTACAGCCTTGGAATTGACAAGAACATTTCTGGGATTGATTTTCCTCTGTTTCTTTCCAGTAATAAAACGCTCGTTTTTTCAAAACTCTATTCCTAGTGCAGATTGACTTTTAGGTGTTGGCCCAGATCATGACGCACAAGTGGCTTGTCTTTCAATCTTTCCTGATAAATTATAAAATTTTCCATAACCCTTTGCACATAATTACGTGTTTCTGCATATGGGATCAATTCTATCCAGCTAATTGTATCAATTGTAGAGTGTCTAGGGTCTCCAAAAAGGGTGATCCATTCGCCAACGGCTCTTTGCCCAGCATTGTATGCAGCGGCTGTCAAAATCAAAGACCCGCTGTAATCATTTAATAAATTTGAAATATGGGAAGCTCCAAGAGCCAAATTACTTTTGGTGTCAAAAAGAGAGGCTGATTTATTAAAGGAAATACGCTTTATTTCCCTTTGTGCTGTTGCGGGCATAAGCTGCATAAGGCCTTTAGCTCCTGCTGGGCTTAATGCATTCGGATTAAATCTGCTTTCTTGACGTATGATTGCATGAACAAAAGAGTTAAATAAATGCTTTTTTGAGGCAAAAGGAGTGAAGGAGTGATTTGTAGAGTGGATAACTTTTTGAAGTGAGGTGGATAAAAGTGGGTATGCTGTTTTAACCAGCGGCGCTTTTGACTGACTTACTTTTTTTGCTGTTTCGACAGCTGTATGTGATGATCCTTTATTGTGCGCTAAATCAACAAGTAGTTCGTGCTCTGCTGGGTCTTTTATAATCTGGCCTAGCTTAATGAAGAAGGGTGATACAAATTCATTCTTCTCTGTTTTTGGAATCAGCTTAATAACTTTGACAAGCTCTCTTTCTTCGAAACGTTTACGCACTAAGGGAGATGGAGTCAAAGAAATCAAATTTTTTATAGAGGCTAATTTTACGCCTTGAGCATTCAATCTGCTCATGGAAAGTTGACCGTAATAAGTGGCGGGATGTTCACTGCCAATTTTATACCAACCTTTTGATTGTTCAGTTTTTCCAAGCTCTTTAGCGGCTTCTCCTGCCCAAAAAGCAGCTCTTGCCCGGCTTATAGGTGTTTTAACTTTTTCGAAAAGTTGTTGAAATCGTTGATAGGCTTCAAAAGTTTGATTTAAGAATCTCAGTTGTATCCACCCCAGTAACCATTCCGCATTTGCAAAGTTTTCACCGCTTAACAGTTTGTGATCTTGCATGACCTTGTACGCATCTTGAAACCGTTTTTCCTCAATCATTCTACGGCCCAAAATATTGCGTTCTTGCCACCATTCATCTGCATATTCAGCTTCTTCTGCATTTTTTTCTGGGGACTGTAAAAGCTGCATCGCATCTTTATTATTTTTCCGGCGACGATTCCATTTTATTTGATCAAAAATCAATCCAGGATGATCTTTGGTAAAAACTTTTGTGTTAGCCAGTGATTGATTGGCAGTGGCCTTTTCTTGGATGAGAGCAATTCTTGTCTTTACAAGATCCTGCTGTGCTTGGCTGAGCCACTTTAACATTCCTTGGGCTGCTTTTATGTCCTCTTTGTAAAGAAGACGATTCATTCGTTTCATGTTATCTTCAGAAGTCAATGCCCATGAAAAATTGGATTTGAAATTTTTTGCCATACTGGGTGAAAAATCATTTTGAATCCAGGTTTTTTTGATAAGCGCAGAAGCTTCATTTTTCTTGCCGCTGTTTAAAAGAAGCCTTATGTAGATAAAGGATCCTTCGGCTGTTAAAGGAGGATTATTTTGAAACCAAGCAAAAAGAGTTTGAGAATTTTCAGTGCCTGTCAAAGCCATTTCTAATTTTTTGGTAAGATGCGTTTTTAAAGGCCAATCTGGATGAGTGTTTAGGAAATTAATAATCTCAACAGGGGATACAGGTCCATTTATAAGCCTTTTCCAAGTGTTATATTGATCAGAAAGCGAAGGCGCGCTAAAAACTGGAGAAACTGTAGACAGTATCCCAAAAATAGTAAGAAGAACTATACTATACCTATTGGCAATTTTAATTCTTCGCAGTATCTTAATCAGAGAATTAATAATTTCAATCACTGTTATTTCTACATTTCTAAGATTGGTAAAAGAATGTTCCAAGGTTCAATTGTCGCATTAGTAACCCCATTTCAAAAGGGTAAAATTGATG
Organism: Alphaproteobacteria bacterium; assembly: GCA_019749935.1. Classification (GTDB taxonomy): domain Bacteria; phylum Pseudomonadota; class Alphaproteobacteria; order Paracaedibacterales; family CAIULA01; genus CAIULA01. The sequence goes on along the minus strand of JAIEPD010000027.1, from coordinate 45,654 downwards.
AAAAGTCTTTACAAAATTTAGTTTCATGGCACTGCAACGAGGGCACACAAGGGATTGTTGTTGGTGGCTCAACTGGCGAAGGAAACCTTTTAAATCAACAGGAACGAAACCACATTTTTTCTATTATTAAAGAAACGGCAAATAAACGTATTCCTATTATTGTAAGTTGCGGATCCCCTTCCACTGAAGAAGCAGTACACATGGCCCTTGAAGCTAAACGCCTGGGAGCTGATGGTATTTTAGCAACAACACCTTTTTATGTAAAACCCTCTCAACTAGGATTATATCAACATTTTTCTCAAATAAACAAGAGCGTCGATATTCCAATGATTATTTATAGTAATCCAGGAAGAGCTGTTGTTGAAGTATCTGTTGATTTATTACTTAAACTTTCTGAATTAGAAAACGTGGTTGGTTTGAAAGATTCAACGGATGACATGAGCAGACCCTCTGTAATGCGCAGTCGTTTGAAAAAGAAAATAAGTTTATTGTGCGGGGATGATCCTTTTACTTCTGCTTATTTAGCGCAAGGCGGAGATGGTAGCATCTCAGTTGCAGGAAACGTTGTTCCAAAGCTATGTCGGCAGCTAATAGATGCTTGGAGGGGCAAAAATATGATTGATTTTGTGACATTAACTCAGAAAATGACAGAATTGTGCCAGTCACTGTTTTTAGAAACAAATCCATGCCCTGTTAAGTATGCGCTATCCGCTATGGGGAAAATCCAAAATGAGTTACGTTTGCCCTTATTACCAATCGCATCGAGTACAGAAGAAAAGGTAAATAAGGCTTTGAAGGGCCTAGGGGTTATTTAAGAAATGGCAAAGACACCTCCTACTTTTAAAACAGTTGCTCAGAATAGGCGAGCCCGGTTTGACTATGAAATCATAGAAACCGTAGAGGCTGGTATTATGCTTAGTGGTAGTGAGGTAAAATCCCTTCGTTTTGGAAAAGCAAGTATTAATGAGTCTTATGCGGGTGAAATGGGCGGTGAATTTGCAGGTGAGATCTATCTATTTAATGCCAACATTCCTGAATATTTAGAGGCTCATCAATTTAATCATTTTCCAAAGCGTCCCAGGAAATTATTACTGCATAAACGGCAAATCAGAAAATTCTTAGGATCTGTAAATAAAAAAGGTATGACGTTAGTTCCTTTGTCCATTTATTTTAATGAAAAAGGAAAAGCGAAGGTTGAAATCGCATTAGGCAAAGGGAAAAATGTGGTTGATAAACGTCAGACAATTAAAGACCGTGATTGGTCCCGTGATAAGGCTAGGATCTTAAAAGGTGATAATTAATATACCCTTCGCCTTTCAAAATACCTGTTCGTTAAATTTCGGGAACCTTCGGTGCGCCTGTATTTTATATACACTTAGGCGCCTCGGCCCTCATTTTTCTGCAGGTCTTTTGAAATTCATTGGGTATAAACCTTAGGTTTCCCTTTCTATATTAAATATCTTTATTTTTTTAACTTCTTTTCCATGGCTTGGACCAAGATACTCACCAAGTATTTTTAATAATACCAATAGAAGAGAAAAATGTTGAAATATCAAAAGATATTAAAAGCGTTTCTGTTAATCACAGTTGTCAGCGGGACAGCATTGGAAGTGGTTGCGAGTGGAGTTGATGCTGTCTCTTATGAGCCAGTTGTAGATGCAGAAAGATTAGCGCATTTTACAAGGGATTCTCGAGTTCGCGGCAGTTATTATAAACATCAAGCTGCATCTGTTGAAATACAAGATAGAATCCATGAAGCCAAACAATATTGGTTTGGGGCAAATAGTGATGTGCTTCCTTATAGATTGGCGGAGGCAAAAAAGAAATTTGGAAAGATTGAACGGCAGCGTGTGCTTGCTAATTCTTACGTGGGTAAGGATGGAGAAAAAGCAAGCAAGTTGGCAGAATTTAAAGCGGAAAAAAGTAGTCTGGATGAGAGTTTAAAAATGCTTGAACATCCTGATGATATTGCGGCAACAAGACGTCGGTTAGATGTCTTGGTAGAAAGTATTGAAGCTTTACAACAAAACTTTGCTGTTTTCACTAATGCTGTGAGAAAGGCTAATGAAGAAGTAGAGAGACTTACAAGAGAACAATCTTCAGAAGCTCAATCCCAAAGAGATAAGTTTGTGCATATGATCTATAACAAATTTAGGACAGTTTATAATCTTTGCGATGTTCCTCTGGAAACAAACAGTGCGGGATTTCTGGACAGACTTGCCGAGAGATATCGGGGTTTGCCATTAGAGGTATGGGAAAGAGGCACCATCATTAGCCCCTTAGATTATATGGCCCCTTTGTTGCACGCAATGGGCATAGGGCCTGAGTTAATTGTGGGTTTAGATTCTGCAAAACCTGGAAAATTCCACCCTCAAGCCTTTATCTATAAACTAATGATTGCATTAGAGGTTCCTGATCCACGCTTTACCTCAAGAGATTTACCGACAGCTTATTATAAAAAGACACCCGCTGGTAATTATGAACTTAATCCTTTAGAACCACGTGGCTTTTTGGAGTCTTATGGGGCGATGCTGGATTATTTAGGGTATACCTTTTAAAAAGAGCATAAAAGAAGATGTAGATTCACTTGGCTGTATTGTAGGAAGCGTTACAGTCTATCCGCAAGCAGAAAACTATAAACTTATGTTTTTAACTCCAGGAAATGAAATATGAGCTCTGAGTGAAGAAGGGGCAGTAGATTTAGAAGAGACCTGGGAGCGTACTGAAAATAGAGGACCACAAGTTGTCTTTAATGAAATCTTAAGTCTCTATGGTTTTGGCTTAGATGGAGCTGTTTTAGACGCAGCTGTCCCTCCTAACTCTTTAGGGATGGCCTATCGTTTATTGCAAGCAACTGAAAGAGATATCCATTCATGGAATTCTTCTATTGTGGGAAGTATAGTGGCAAACTCTTCTTATAGTGAATTTGTCGAAATAATTCAGCGCATTATAGCAAGACATTTTAACTTGCGTGTATTGCAGGCTATGTCCGATAATATTCAAAAAGCGATAAGTCCTGCAAAAGCCTCTCTTCATCATGGAACTATGGTTAGTCGCCATATACCTAAAGTAGAGGAAGTGGTTGTTGGTACACAGGCACCAGTTATACCGACTTTCCCAGTGCATCCAACAAGGTATGCAACTGAATTAACTCGTGGTTGGGCATATGATCCATCAACTGGTGAATACAAAGATTCCTGGGGTAATGTGCAAGACAGAGAATCAGCGCTCTAATTCAATAATTAGAATGTGAAAAAGCAAAACAAGCCTCCCTTTAAAAGGAGGCTTGTTTTTTCTCTGACAACATAATCAAAAAATTATTTTAAATTTTATATTTCGTGTTAGCCTAATAGGTAGAGATATAGTTTCAAAACAAAGCTAGGTTTGTTAATTGTGTGGATATACTCAACGTACTTGAAAATACCTGGATTACGAAGGAGCTCCGCTTCTCGTAATGACGAAGTAAAACTGGATCCTCACCCACAACGCTTCGATCTCGGTCACGAGGACTCAATTACTTTGTCATGGCAAGCAACGAAGTTGCATGGTTATCAAGGCATCTTTAGATACATTGGGTATATTTGTATAGCATTGGGATTGTTTGCAAAAGAATCTTTTGCTTACACAAAAGATTCATTCAACACAAGCCCACAAAAATCCTCAAAGACTACTCAAATGGTAACCTTAAAGATTTTGGATAAAGAAACAGGAAAGACTCAGACATTTAAAACGCCTCTTTCTAAGCCAGTTCGTTATAAGTCTATTATTGTTCGGCCGCGAAGCTGTGTTAAGAAAAAAGCAGGCATGGCTTATGAGGTTAATTGGTCTTTTATCGAAGCTTGGATTCAACCTTCCACAAATCGCTTAACAGTTAGTGAAAATGAAAATAAACCGGAAACGATTCCAATCCACCTTATTTTCTCGTCATGGCTCAATAGCGCATTACCAGGTTTTTTTCATCCTAATTACGCCATTTTCATTCATGACTGTAATGATTCTTAAATGTTAGTCTAACTGCCCTTAAGCCGCCTTTAAATACTCTAACGCTAGCTTTTTACCATCCTCAACAGCGGGTTGATCAAATGGGTCCACTTCTTGCAGTTCGGATGCGGCAATGGTTTCTAAGATGAAGTGCATCATTAATGCCCCAAGGTTTGTGACATCAAGCTCTTTTATTTGAAGCTGTCTTAAGGGGCAGCTTTGGTTTCGCATGGTGTCAATGGTAGCGCGTTGTTCTGCAATCATCAAATCACCCATTTTTTTTCCACTCAGTGTCATAATAGCAGGATGATCAAACCCTGTCAGAGAAAGAGCGGGAAGAGGGGGCTGATTTTCTAAGGTGATAAAGGTGAAAAACTTATCCTTAGGGCCGCCAAGATAAAGTTGGAGCTGTGAATGCTGATCAACAGTTCCAAGAGCACGGACTGGAGTTGTTCCAGAAGCTGTGTTTTGTTTATTTTTCTTACCCAAACTTTCGGCCCAAAGCTGACAATACCAGCTAGCAAAAAGCTGAAGGCGATCACAATAAACAAACATAATGCTTTGATTGATGTTTTGCTTAGCAAAAACGGTCTGAATAGAGGCGCCAATTAAAGGGGCGCAGTTTTCAAGAGTTGATGCCTTTAACATATCAACAGTTTCAATGGCGCCTTGCCTAAAAGCCCTGGCATCCATACCAGCAATAAAGGCCGGTAACATGCCAACAACAGTAAAGGCTGAAAAACGTCCACCTACATCATTCGGGTGATCAAGACAGGAAATAGCATATTTTTTTGCAACTTCCCTGATGGCATTGTTTGAATTTTCGCTAATGATCAAAAACTGTTCTTTGATTTTGGTTTGATCCCACAATTGAATGCAAGTCAATAGCTGCATTAATGTTTCAGCCGTATTCCCTGATTTGGAAATGGCGATAATGCCGGTTTTTGTCTTATCTAGCTTCCCTAACGTTTTTGAAAATGTGTAAGAATCTATATTGTCCAAAAAATGAAGCCTTGGGGCAATCGTTTCGCGAAGAGCTGTAATCGCTTGACCTGCAAGGCTTGACCCGCCTGTTCCTAAAATCACAACGTCATCAAACTTTTTAAAATACTGAGCTTTTGCCTCAATTTCTGTCAGATCATCATTTAGCCTTTTTATCAACGGTAATGTATTTGGCAAATTCTTTAGATATGCCAAAGTTTTCTCAGCTTTTTCTCTAATGGGCGAGATTTTGTCATTAGCCAAATTGGTCATGTGCATTGCATCCATAAATTGAAAGGAAATCATAAGGTGTCTAGCTCTTAACTTTAACTGTGTGTAAAAGGCCCATCGGTCAATCCATTAATGAATTGATGGACGTAAGGGTTGTCGGTTTTATCCATTTCTTGGACAGTTCCAGTCCAAATCAGTTTTCCTTTAAAAAGAAGACCAACCCGATCAGCAATTTTGCGTAAGCTATTAATATCGTGTGTAATGGAAATAGCGCTTGCCCCAAGGTCACGAACGCAGCGGATGATAAGATCATTAATCGTTCCGCTTACAATAGGATCAAGGCCAGTTGTGGGTTCATCAAAAAAGATAACTTCTGGGTTTGTGGCAATTGCACGGGCAAGCGCGGCTCGTTTTTGCATGCCCCCTGAAAGCTCAGCTGGAAAAATATCTGCAACAGAAGGGGATAAATCAACTGCTTTTAGTTTTTCAATGGCAATTTTTCTGGCTTTTGTTTTATCCATTCCCATACCCTGCACAAGACCAAAGGCAACATTTTCAGAGACCGTCATGCTGTCAAAAAGAGCACCTCCCTGAAAGAGCATGCCAAAATGCGTCAATAGTTCCTGGCGCTGTGAAAATGACATTGTCGTAATATCTTGGCCTTTGATTAAGATCTTTCCACTGTCAGCTTGCAAAAGACCTAAAATGCATTTAATAAGAACAGATTTTCCGGTTCCAGATCCTCCAATAACAACAAAAGATTCTTTTTCAAAAAGCTCAAAACTAAGATTATCTAAAACTTTATTTGAACCAAAAGATTTAGTTAAATTTTCAACGCGGATAATGGGAGTATTGCTCATAAAATCTATTTCTCAAATAAAAGGGCTGTTAGGGCATAGTTCATAATTAAAATCAAAATAGAAGAAGAAACAACAGCATTAGTTGTAGCGCGCCCAACACCCTCTGCGCCTCTTGCTGAATGATAACCATGATAGCAGCCCATCAATGTTATAATAACACCAAAAACAGATGCTTTTATAAGGCCAGAAATAACGTCGTCTGCGACGAGATATTTCCATGTTTGTTGAATGTAGTTAGCTGGGTTAAATCCAAGCTTGTAAACGCCAACAATATAACCACCGAAAACACCAATTATGTCTGCAACAATCACTAACGCTGGTAACATGATAAATCCAGCAAGAATGCGCGGTGCAACTAAATATTTAAGTGGGTTTGTGGAAAGAGTCGTAAGAGCATCGATTTGCTCCGTGACTCTCATGGTGCCGATTTCAGCTGCCATAGATGCACCAACACGTCCTGCAACCATAAGGCCAGCAAGGACAGGCCCAAGTTCTCTGGTCATTGACAAGACAACAACAGTTGCAACAGCGCTTTCAGCTGAAAAACGAGAAAACCCTGTATAACTTTGAAGGGCTAAAACCATGCCTGTAAAAATTGCGGTTAAACCAACAACAGGAAGCGAGAAATAACCTATTTGTACAAGCTGACTTAAGAACTGTCTTCCATACCATGGTGGTTGTAAACCATGGCGGATGCTATTTAAAAAGAACAATGAAATCCGACCACAGTTGCCAAAAAATAGCAAAACGATATGTCCAATATTTTCTAATACATTTAACACGATACTGACTCTAATCCATGTTGTTGATTTTGTGTTGCATAAACTTTACGTAGCCGTTTCCCAAGTTTTAAAAGAAGCTCATAATTTGAAGATCTTGCAGCCTTTGCCCAATCATCTAAAGTTATTTCATTGCCAAGCAAATTAGCCCAGTCTCCAACAGAAATATTTGGAATACCAGTTACATCTACACTAATAAGATCCATGGATCCTCTGCCAACTATGGGAGCTTTTTTACCCTTTATAAGGACATAGCCACCCTGATTACTTATTGCCCATGGTACGCCATCTGCATAACCAATGGCAAGTGTTGCTAGTTTTGAAGGAGATTTTGTTTGAAATGTTCTATTATACCCAACATATTCATTGGCTTTTACGTCTTGAATTTGAAGAATCATAGCTTCTAATTCTACGCAGGGTATTAATTGATTCGCGTTTTCAAACGCAGAATTATAGCCATACAATGCCATTCCAGGGCGAGCCATATCAAAATAATAATTTGGGCCTAAGAAAATACCTCCTGAACTTGCTAAACTGAGCGGAAGATGGGGATACTGTTTTTTGATAGAATTTACTCTAGAAAGTTGTTCAAGATTAGCTGGATGCGCTTTTTCATCTGCGCAAGAAAGATGGCTCATTATAAGTCGTATATCAAGGCAATCCGGTTGATTTTGAAGGAGCTCTAAAAATTCTTTAAATGGGATCGCTAATCTTTTCATCCCGGTGTCAAAATGTAAAACAGAAGGCATCTTTTCAGTGATTTCAATGGCATAACTTTGCCATTCTTGCACAGCATCAAGGTCATTAAGGACGGGGATCAATTGATTGTGATGATAGTAACTTTGCCATCCTTTTAAGTACGGACCATTAAGAACGTAAATATGTGAATTTTTCTCAAAACGAGATAATGCGTTTTTTAACGCTACAGCCTCATTGGTATAGGCTACAAAAAAATGTCGGCACCCTTCATTATAGAGAAGAGGAGCAATGACTTCAGCTCCAAGGCCATAACTATCAGCCTTTAGAACACTGGCACAAATTGATGGGTTTACAAGGTTGCGTAGATACCGATAGTTAGACGCGATTGCATCAAGATGAACTGTAAGAAGAGAGTAGGTGTTGAATGTACTCATCAGCGTTTTTTATCAAAAGAGATAATCTGTTCAGAAGGCTCAGCGAAAACATCAATACCTAAATGATTGTAAGCGTGATTCGTTAAGGTTCTTCCTCTTGATGTTCGTTGAATGAAGCCTTGCTGAAGTAAATAGGGTTCAACAACCTCTTCAAGAGTATCTCTTTGTTCTGATAAAGCTGCGGCTAAGGTTTCAATGCCAACAGGGCCGCCTTTATAAAACTCAGCAATAATTTTTAAATAGCGAATATCTTGAGCATCCAAGCCTAATGGATCTACATCAAGTCTGTTCAGGGCATTGGCGGCAAGTGTTTCTGTAACAAGAGCCTCACCCATTACATTTGCGAAATCGCGAACACGCCTTAAAAGACGACCCGCAATACGAGGGGTTCCCCTTGAACGGCGAGCGATTTCATTGGACCCATCTTTATCAAGGGTAAAATTAAGAATTTTGGCCGCTCGTTCTACAATTAATGTCAGGTCTTTTAATTCATAAAATTGAAGGCGAAGCGGGATCCCAAAGCGTTCTCTTAAGGGTTGCGTCAAAAGACCCGCCCTTGTTGTCGCTCCCACAAGAGTAAATGGAGGAAGATCAAGGCGAATGGATCGGGCAGCAGGACCTTCACCAATCATAATGTCAAGTTTATAATCTTCCATAGCAGGGTAGAGAACTTCTTCAACTGCAGGATTCAGACGGTGAATTTCATCAATAAACAATACATCATGGGGTTGTAAATTGGTGAGGACTGCAGCTAAATCACCAGCTTTGGCAATAACGGGACCTGAGGTTGCTCTAAAACCAACGCCCATTTCTGTTGCAATAATTTGAGCAAGAGTTGTTTTACCAAGACCAGGAGGGCCAAAGAGGAGGACATGATCCAGCGCTTCTTTTCTGTTTTTAGCAGCTTGTATGAAAACTTCAAGATTGGCCCGAACTTGAGCTTGACCTGTAAATTCTTTTATTGTTTTTGGTCTAAGAGCAGGTTCGAGTATGTCTTTCTCGTGATCTTGTCCATCCATGTCTAAAAGTCGTTCAGACATTTGCTACCTTTCTGACGCTAATTTTTGCAAAGCAAGCTTAATTAAAGTTGCAACAGGTGGTTCAGAACCGGCATCTTGAATAATTTTGGAAATGGCTCCGGCTGCTTCACTTTTAGAATAGCCTAATCCCATTAATCCTGCTAGCGCATCTTGAATTGGGGATGATTTTTCAGGAAGAGATTGAGGTGAGTTTTGAACAAAATCCAATTTTTTATCTTTGAGTTCTAAAACAATACGACCTGCGACTTTTGGGCCAACACCATCTGCGCGCGTGAGAGCCGTTTTATCTTGATGTACGATGGCACTTAAAAGTTCATCTGGTGAAAAGACAGATAAAATTGCAAGGGCAACTTTTATTCCAACACCCTGTACACCCAATAGCAAACGGAAACACATACGTTCATTGTCATCGTAAAATGCACAGAGCTGTTGATGATCCTGGCGAATGATATGCTCAATCATCAAAATGATTCTCTCCCCAATTTTGGGTAATTGAGCTAGGGTTTTAGCAGAAGTGTGAACAAAATAGCCGATTCCATTCACATCAATAATAGCGCCATCTGATAGAGTAGAGTCTAATATTCCGGTAAGTTTTGAGATCATGCTGTATTCATTTCGATATTGTATGTATTAAAAATGACATATCCAACCCAAGATAGACAATAGATAAATTTTCTAGAAAGTTTAGATAATGTGCTTATCTGTTTTCGCAAACATTAAGTTATAAGTTTATAGCAAAAAATTATTTAAAATCAAATTAACTGATAGAAATAAGTGCTTTTTTCTTCTGTATACAGAAAGGTTTTGAGTTTACATCTACACTAATAGTGAGAACTATGAAAAAAAATAGTAATGAAAAAACAAAAAATAGACTATAAAATTAAATATTAAGGGTTGTTGAAGTTCTTAAAGACTTGATTGGAGAAGAAAAATGAATAAACTGCTTGTTAAAAAAATAATCAAGATAAGTGTGTTGAGTCTCTTGATGGCTGGAACTGTTATTGCAAGTGAGCTGGAGCAGAGAACAGATGATGGGAGGCTGAAAGGATGGTCACATAACCCAGGATTTACGCCTTCTGAAGAGCCAGATAAAACTCCCCTTGCTGTAGAAGTAAGGGGACCATTCAAATACGACCCTAGAAGAAAAATGTATTTCTATCCAAAAGTTAGAAGTGATTCTAACGATAGTAAAGAATCGGATGGTAGTAAACAATAAATATTTTAAAAATATATAACAATAAGGGGCCTTGACCAAAAGCCTTTCTTAAAATACTCTTTTTGCAAATCACAACCTATACAAAAAACTGATTTTCTTGAAATCTAATAAAACGCTACCTTTTTGGAAACAAAAGACCTTAGCAGCGATGTCCAATGACGAATGGGAATCTTTGTGTGATGGGTGTGGTCTTTGCTGTATGGTGAAACTTCAAGATGAAGATACCGACGAAGTTTTCATAACCAATGTAGGCTGTCGTTATTTAGATGTAAAATCCTGTCGTTGCAAGGATTATGAGAGTAGACAGAAAAACGTTAAAGATTGCATTGCCTTAACGCCTGAGAAAGTTGAGACGTTAGATTGGCTGCCAGAAACTTGTGCCTATCGACTTATTGATGAGGGCAAGGATTTATATGACTGGCATTATCTTATTTCAAACGATAAACAAGCTGTTCATAAAGCTGGCATTTCTAAAAAAGGCATGATTGTGCCTGAAGATTATATAACCAACGTTGAAGAATATGCCCTAGATTGCTTAGATCCAATTGAAGGACCTAAATAATGGCTATTGCGAAAAGAGAAGGGTGGATCTTATGCGATCAAGGCAAAACAGGGACTTATCGTCAATGCCTTGCTCTGGCTAATGTTATAGAGTCTGCATATTCAATTTCATTTACTCATAAAGAAATTTCATTAAAAGGATTATGGCGCAATTTACCGCCCCAGTTTGCACGTTTTCAAACAAAGCCAGAACGTTTGCAAAAAGATAAGTTTTCTTTAAAACCACCTTATCCTTCTGCCATTATTGCAGCGGGTCGCCAAGCAGTAACGGCAGCTATGGCATTTAGGGGACATTCGTTTATTATTGTGCTGCAAAATCCGCATATTAAATCTTCGTATTTCGACCTTGTTATTCCTCCTCTTCATGATGAAGTAAAAGGGGATAATGTTTTTTCAACTTTAGGAGCCCTTCACCCTATAAGACCTGAAGCTCTTTTAGCATTGAGACAAAATTCAAAAGTTTTGGAAAAATACCAAAGTTATTCAGAAAAACGTATTGCTGTGATGGTGGGGGGGGATAATAAATATTACCGCTATACGGCAGAGTTTATGAAGTCTCTTATTGCGCGGCTTCGGTACATGATAACCGAGCATCCTGTTTATAGAGATGGCAGCTTATTAATTACCCCTTCAAGACGCACAAGGCCAGAGATGGTTACTATGTTGCAAGCAGGGCTAAAAGGCCTGTCGTGTCAAATTTGGGATGGAAAGAGCGATAATCCCTATCTTGAATACCTTGCGCTTGCAGATGCATTGGTTGTAACGGGTGATTCTATTAGCATGATGTCAGAAGCATGTTTAATGGGCAAACCTGTTTATATTGCTGAAGTTTCCATACTTAATACACGCTTTCAAAGATTTAAAAAAAGCTTATATGATCATCATCATGCTCAAAATTTTTTCGATGAATTAGCCGTTGATGGTTTTGTGCCTTTGGATGAATTGGGACGGATCAGAGAGGTTGTTTTAGAAAAAATTCGATTTAGCCTTTGATAAAAAAAAATTATTTCCAAGTAGTTGAGTTTATAAAAAAAGTTATTTAGAAAAAAAACTTTTTTTCAGCCAATTCCAAAATCCTTTTTTACCTGTTGTGGATGTTGACACCGTCTGATTTTGTAGCGTTTCTGCAAAAAACAGCTCTACGTCATTCTTAAATTTTCTTTTTTGCCCAGATTGCTCTTGCCATTCTCCTGTGTCTAGTCGTACCGCATTTATGCTGCCTATGCTGATTTCCGTTCCTGCATTATAGTCGACAAAATCGACTAAATAGGATGCAAACCATATTGTCTCCTGGAAATTTTCAAATTGAACCGCGTAGGCTATATCTTCTGTTAAATGGCCTATAATTTCTATTTTTTCACCTCTTGCTTCAAGTCTAGATGGCATGGTGATGCCGTGAACCACACCAACTAAGCCTGCAAGTTTTTTTTTGTGTGTAAGAGGGGTGTTATGAATACGAACACGATCATGTAGATTTATTGGAGTTTCACTAAGATCCATTACCACTGCTTTCAGAAGAGTTATTTGTTTGTTAATCTATAGAACACGATGGAATGAGGCAATCTGAAATCTATATCTTTGTAATTTTAGCTGTTTGACTCTCTTTTTTGTCTTGCTGACGTTTCCACATTGTTGCGTATAAACCGTCTTGTTTAAGCAGAGTTTTATGATCGCCTCTTTCTGCAATCTTTCCTTTATCAAGGACAATGATCTCATCAGCGTCAATAATTGTTGAAAGACGATGCGCGATAATTAAAGTCGTTTTGTTTTTTGAGATTTCGCGTAAGTTTTCTTGAATTTCCTTTTCAGTGCGGGTATCAAGCGCAGAAGTTGCTTCATCAAATAAAAAGATTTTTGGCCTTTTTAAAAGAGTTCTGGCAATAGCAACACGTTGTTTTTCACCGCCTGATAATTTTAATCCTCGTTCTCCGACCCTTGTTTCATACCCTTCTGGTAAAGATTCAATAAAATCGTGAATCCTGGCTTGCTTTGCAGCCTCTATGATCTCTGCTTTTGTTGCATCTACGCGCCCATATTGAATGTTATAACCAATGGTATCATTAAATAGAACCGTATCTTGAGGCACAATGCCGATAGCACGACGAAGGCTTTGTTGGGTGACAGATCTTATATCTTGGTCATCAATGAAAACAGCACCTTTGGAAACGTCATAAAACCTGAATAAAAGGCGCGATAATGTTGATTTTCCTGCGCCGCTTGCACCTACAATTGCAAGGGTTTTGCCAGCCGGAATTGTAAAAGAGATATCCTTTAAAATAGAGCGATTTTCTTGGTATGAAAACGATACATTTTCAAAACGAATTTCACCCTTTATGATCTTAATAGGTTCTGCCTTTGGCAGATCTTTAACTTCTTCTGGTTCTTCCATAACAGAGAACATTGATTCTAAATTCACCAAAGCCAGTTTAATTTCACGATACGCAAAACCTAAATTAAAAAGAGGGATATAAAGTTGTATGAGGAAAGTATTGATTGCAACCAGATCGCCAACACTCATTGTTTTTTGGATAACTTGCTGAGAAGCTAAAGTCATAACGGCAATCAGGCCAATTGAAATGATCACAACCTGACCTATGTTTAGGTAAGAAAGGCTTATCTTGCTTTGAACGGCAGCTTTTTCATAAAGCCTTAAGGACTGATCAAATCGTTCCTTTTCATGATCTTCGTTATTAAAGTATTTAACGGTTTCATAATTCAAGAGACTATCGATGGCCTTGGTTTGGGACTCAGAATCATTCTCATTCATTTTTCGAACATAACCCGTACGCCATTCAGAAAGCTTAAGTGTAAATACGATATAGGTTGCCATGGTCAAAAGAATGATCATTGCAAAATTAAAATCATACATAATCCACAAAAACGTAGTGACTAAAACGATTTCGGCAATGATGGGAAGGATGCTAAAAGATAAAAACGTTAAGAGTGTTTCAATCGATTTGGTGCCGCGTTCAATAGCGCGTGTTAAACCGCCCGTTTGACGTTCAAGATGAAAACGCAAACTTAAATGATGAAGGTGATCAAAAACCTTTAGTCCCACTTGTCTTAAGGATCGCTGAGCGACTTTTGCAAATGTGGCGTCTCTGACTTCTGAGAATGCTGAAGAAACAAGACGCATAAATCCATATAAAACCATCAATCCAATAGGAACAGTAATATTTTTTGGATTATTTAAAAAATCGATTGCATATTTAAAAATAATAGGCACATACAATACTGAGACTTTGGAAAGTACCAGAGCGCATAAGGCAAGAATCAAGCGAAACTTAGCTTCAGGCATGTTTTCTGGCCAAAGATAGGGCCAAAGTTTTTTTAAAGTAGTGAATTTTGGTGATGAAATCATTGTTATTGCTTTTGTGTCTTTATGTAGAAAAGAATGGAATATAATACCAAAATTTGGTATAGACATCTTAACACTCAGAAAAGGTTTTATCCATGGCAATTGGGTTTAGACCCCGAATTTTAAATGAGAAAGCTCCCCCTAGGCGCCGTCATATTTATGAGGGCAAGTCGAAGGTTCTATTTGAAGGGCCTGAGCCGGGGACATACGTTCTCTATTTTAAAGATAATCATCACAAAAACAATGAACTTTCCGTTACAGGCAAAGGAGTGATTAATAATCGCTTGTCTGAACTGTTGATGCTTCGTTTGGGTGAGATTGGAATTGAAACGCATTTTATTCGTAGGTTAAATATGCGTGAACAGCTTATCCGTGCAACAGAAGCCCTACCTTTTGATGTGGTTATGCATAACGTTGCAACAGGTGACTTTGCCAAAAGGTTAGGCTTAGACGAAGGTATGATGCTTCCAGAGCCTATTCCTGAACTTCACGTGCGCACAAAAGGGCTTTTTGATTCAGTGATTTCAGAGCGTCATATCACCAGTCTTGGTTGGGCAGATACAGATGAGGTGCACGCACTTCTAGACACAACTCAACGCATTAACGACTTTCTGTGCGGACAGTTCTTAGCTTTAGGCATAAGGCTTATGCGATATTCATTGTCTTTTGGCCGTATTTATCTTTCTGATTTCATGGGGGATACCCAGATTATTTTGATTGATGAGATTACACCCGATAATTGCCATCTTTTGGACCTTAAAACAGGTGAAAGATTGGATCTAAATAAAGATTCAATAGAAAATGTTTATGATGAGCAAAAAGCAGTGAAGGTTTACCAGGAAATTGCTAAACGTTTTGGATTGCTTGATGCTGGTGGGCCTCCTGATTTAACGATTAGTTCTCTGAGTTAAGAAGAGTATTTATTTATGCCTATGCCAATCCACGAAATTGAATCGCTTTTGTGCGAATTCTTTCCTGATGCAAAAATTGATATAAAAGACCTTGCGGGGGATAATGATCATTTTCAGGCAACAATTATTTCTAAGAAATTTGAAGGAAAATCGCGCGTTCAGCAGCATCAAATGGTTTATCAAGCATTGCAAGGTAAGATGGGAGCAGAACTTCATGCTCTTGCCCTAAAAACATCCATCCCCTTAGCGGATTGAAAGGAAAAAATAAATGCAATCAGTTCAAGAACGCATCGAAAAGGATGTAACGACAAATCAGATTGTTCTTTACATGAAAGGAACAAGCCAGATTCCACAATGCGGTTTTTCAGCTGTCGTTGTGCAGATCCTAAATACTTTAGGGGTTCATTTTAAAGACGTTAATGTTTTAGAGGATATGGAAGTTCGGCAAGCTATTAAAGATTACAGCAATTGGCCTACAATTCCTCAGCTTTATATTATGGGCGAGTTTATTGGTGGGTGTGATATTGTGCGTGAAATGTATCAGTCTGGCGAGTTGCAAGAACTATTAAAGGAAAAAGGTATCCTTTCAAAATAGTGCGCGTTTCATATGATTCCTTGCAAGAAATTTTAGCTCTCTTTCAAAAAATCGGCATTGAAAACCCATGGAGAGAAATCCGGCTTTTGCTGAGTTATATTACCGGTAAAAGCTATGAACAGGTTTTTTTTGAGAAAGAATTTTTATTGAGCTCTGAGCAACAGGTTCAATTTGAAAAGCTTGTAAAAAGAAGAGCTAATCATGAACCCCTTTCAAAAATTATCGGTTATAGAGAGTTTTGGGGGTTAAATTTTAAGGTAACCAAAGATACTCTCGATCCGCGCCCTGATAGCGAGATTTTGATAGAGGCTGTTTTGAAAGAACTTTCTGATAAACAATCTCCATTACAATGTCTTGATTTTGGCACAGGCACTGGGTGTTTGCTTTTGAGCGTTTTATCCGAATATCAAAATGCAACAGGGTTAGGGGTTGATATAAGTGAAGAAGCCCTCAAAGTTGCAAAAGAAAATGCAGTTCGTTTAAAGCTTTCTGATCGTTCAACTTTTTGTCTCTCAAATTGGACACAGAATGTTCAAGGGGTGTATGATCTTATTATCAGTAACCCCCCCTACATTGGCTTAAATGAACCCTTACAACAAAATGTAAAAGATTTTGATCCTCACCTAGCCCTTTATGCAGGGGATGATGGGCTTGAGGCTTATCAGGCCTTGTTCTCACAAATTGGCAGATTATGTCATCCCCATACAAAAATCTTTATGGAAATAGGGAAGGGGCAAAGAGAATCAGTAACCTTAATTGCCAAAGAAAACGGATTTAATCTAAAGGGCGTCTATGCAGATCTTGCAGGTATTGAAAGAGTTTTGTTATTTTTTATTTAGATTTCATAAATGTTCTAAGAGCAGGAAGAACTTTTTTTTCCATTTCATCGTAAATTGTATCAAAGATCTCTAAATGCAAAAGAGATCTTTTTATCCATCCTATGGTTTCATTTTTACAAAAATACTGATCAATAAAAATTACGTTTTTTTCTTTGTCTTCATATGTGAAAAAATGATAAGAATCTAAAGCATTTGGATGAGTATGCTCAGATAACCATTCAAAAGTTTTCACAAGTTCTGGATAAGAATCGCTGCATTTATCAAGTTGTGTTATAATATTTACTGCTTTAGTTTTCTCAGGCAGAATACCGTGTACTGATAACTCAGCTTCTGCAATTTTCTGCAAATCTGGCTGCCGTTGACTAAAAAGGTATGCTGCTCTAAGCTCATTGATTCTTTTTACATTCTTCTCTCCCACTAAAGAAAGCTCTTGAGAATAGCGTATGAAACAAATAATTGTTTCCACAAGATTCCTTGCGGCCGAGAGGGAAGTTAATAGATATTCTTCTTTAAGGGAATGAAAGGCACCATATCCTAGCAAGACATCTATAAAGAAGTGATTGTATATAAGCTTGTTCTTCAGCTAAGGGATCAGTTAGATCGATTTGAGATTTTGTTTTAGACCGTAACTTAGCCAAAAGCTCATACTCTTCCATGAATTCGATTCTAATAGGTTGAGGCATAATTTATTTTTAAGTTTTTCTAGAAGCGCGAAAATTAACTTTTAAGAACTGGATCGCCACACTTCGTTCACGATGACGAAAAGAAAATACGTCATTACAAGGAGCCAAAGGTGACGTGGCAATCCAGAGAAGCCTTTATTTACTTTTCTGGATTGCTGTTTTTAAAGAACTCTAAGCAGCCGGCACTGTTTGACGATTTGCTGGATGATCAGGAATATCATTTGGCTTTCTATCACTAGGTGCTTTATCCTTGCCAGTTTCGCTCTCTGGTTTGCTAGGTGCGAGAGGCTTTTGGGTGTTACCAGAAGGTTCTGCAATCTTTGGAGCTTGTGAGTCTTTTGGTTTGTTTTGATCTAATTCATCCTCTAACTTAACCGTGAAGTAATGAGGTTCTTCATTTCTCATCACAAGCAATAAAATATTCTTACGTTTTGCTTTCTTTGCAGCCTCAACGTTCTCAGTCAGATCCTTTGGCGTTAAGATTTCCTTTTGGTTAACCTCAACGATGATGTCACCAGGACGCATACGGGCATCAAGCGCTGGACTTGTGTTCGAAATGTTCGTGACAAGCACACCCTTCATGTCTTTTTGTTTCGATTTTTCTTTGATGTCGTTTGGAATTGCGGTGACTTTCATTCCCAAAACCTCAACGGTTTGTTCTGGCGAAATCGGTGACTTTTTATCTCCCGTGTCCATTTTACCTTTTTGAAGCGCATCTTCGAACTCACCAACTGTAATATCAAGGGTGACTTCTTCCCCTTTGCGCCATACTTTAACTTTGCAAGTCTTTCCAATCGTTGTTTCACCAACAAGTCTTGATAGACGGTTGTTTTCACTTATTTGTTTACCGTCAAATTCAAGAATAACGTCACCACTTAAGATGCCTGCTTTTTGGGCTGGGCCGTCTGGTGTTACACTTCCGACAATGGCACCTTTAACTTTCAATCCTAGGCTTTCTGCCATATCATCTGTGAGATGTTGAATGCGCACACCAAGCCAGCCACGTTTTGTGCGACCAAATTCAATTAATTGATCAATTGTTTTTTGTGCAACGCCTGATGGAATTGCAAATCCAATTCCAACGTTACCTCCGCTAAGCGAGAAGATGGCTGTATTGATACCAATGACCTTACCTTCCATGTTTAAGAGACATCCGCCCGAATTCCCCATGTTAATTTGGGCACTGTGTTGAATGAAATCATCGACATAGTCACTAATTTGGTTTTTTGTGGGAATGGCAAGTTCACGCCCTTTGTTTGAGATAATGCCGGCGGTTACTGTGCTACCTAAACCGAAAGGATTTCCAATCGCAAGGACCCATTCTCCAACCTTTGAAACCTCTGAATTGCCCCATTGTAGGGCAGGTAGAGTCCTCTTACTCTCTGGAAGGCTCTCAGTATTAACCTTTAAAACAGCAAGATCAGTTCGGTCATCATATGCATGGACGGTTGCTTCTAACTCCGTTTTATCATGTAAGAAAATACTAATTTTCTTTGCATCAGCAATCACGTGATAGTTCGTCACGATGTAGGCTTTTTGTGCATCTGATCTAATAATAAAACCAGAACCTAAGGATTGAACTTTTCTTGGGCGCTCCATCTGATCAAAAAAGTCTTTAAAAAACTCTTCAAACGGAGACCCTGGCGCAAATTGCTGCGCGTCACCGTTTTTATTTTTTGGATCCAGAACTTGAGTGGTTGCAACGTTTACAACGGCAGGTAAGGTTGCCTCCGCTATTGAAGAAAAACCTTTGGAAAGATCAAAAATCACTCCTGGAACAGATACTCCGGCCCCCAAAGCTGGAGCTTGAATGGGTTGGCAAAGAATAGGTTTACCATCAAGCGAAGCAGTTGTTGATGCAGTCTCGTTACTAGGAGCCGCTTGGACAACAACAGCTTCTTTTTGCTGCTTTGCCGCATTGGCATGCACAACCGGGGCCGAGGCAAGACTAAGGCATAAAAGTGAAGTTTTTATAAGATTACTTAATTTCATATTTTTGGATTGCATAACTGATGACTCCATATTAATGCGCTAGTGTTTGGGAGGGCTTGAGAAAAAATGAAAAAGAGGACTATCTGCTGAAAGAATAACAGAAGTATCCTCTCTCATGGATTCTTTATACATTTCCATCGTGCGATAGAAATTATAGAATTCAGGAGATTGACCAAAAGCTTCTGTGGCAATTTTGGTTGCAGAAGCATCGCCTTCACCGCGTGTTATTTGCGCTGTTTTTTGTGCTTGTGCTAATAAAATTGTTCTCTCTTTTTCAGCTCTTGCTTTAATACCTTGGGCAATTTCAGCACCTTTTGCGCGATTTTCTTTTGCAAAACGATCAAGCTCTGAATTCATACGGGCAAAAACAGCATTCCTGTTTTCAGTTGGAAGCTCTGTTTTTATGATGCGAACATCGATAATCGTAAGCCCCAAAGGCTTGGCCATGTTTCGAACTTCTTCCTCAATTTGTTTCATAATTGCTGATCTTTCAGCGCTCAGCATCGTTCTAAGCGGTATTTTACCCAGAACATTTCTAACGGAACTGCTGATCAATGTTTCGAGGCGCATTTGCGCTCCGGCTTCTGCAGAAGGTTTTACTGTTCTAAAGAACAATAAAGGATCTGTGATGCTATACCTTGTATAGGTATCGACGACAAGACGCTTTTGATCTTCGGTTGTAATGTGAACAGGGGGAAGATCATAATCTAGAACCCGCTTTTCATAAAAGATAACTTCTTCTATAAAAGGCAATTTAAATTTAAGGCCCGGTGTTGTATGAACTTTTTTGGCTTCACCAAAAAGCAGAACAATGGCTTGGCTCGTTTGATCGACTATAAATACACTTGATCCCAATAAAACAGAAATTACAAGTACACAAGCTAGTGCTAAAAAGGAAAATTTAGAGGTCATGGTTGTGACTCCCCTTTGCTTTGGGGGTTGTTCTTATCATCACGTTGAAGATTAAAATAGGGGACAATGCCATGGCCTGTTTTTCCATCCACAATAGTTTTTTGAGCATTCCTTAGAACTTGCTGCATTGTATCTAAGTAAAGTCTTTTTTTAGCAACTTCTGGGTGTAAGTTATAAGCAGCTAAAGCAACGCTAAATCTTGCAGCTTCACCCTCAGCAATGGCAACGACTTGTTGCTGATAGGCTTCGGCATCTTGAATGATTTTTTCAGCTTCACCTCTTGCTCTTGGCAGAATATCGTTGCGATACGCTTCGGCTTCATTTCTTAGGCGATCTGCATCGACAAGAGACGCCTGCATATCGTTAAAGGCCTGAATAACTTGAGTAGGTGGTTCTACACGTTGAAGCTGGATGCTGACAATTTGCACACCCATTTTATACATATCCAAAATCTTCTGGAGCAATTCTTGCGCCTGCGTTCCAATGTTTTCGCGTCCCGCAGTTAAGGCCTGACGGGCAGTGGTCTGGCCTAAGATTTCACGAATTGCGCTTTCCGCTGCTACTTTAATCGTTCCTTCTGGATCACGTACCGTAAATATAAAATCTGCAACATCTTTGATTTTCCACAAAACAGTGTAGTTTGTGTGGATCATATTTTCATCGCCAGTGAGGATTAAAGTTTGTTCCAATGCTTCTTGAGAGGATTTGCTTGCATCTTCTCGAAGTCCACCATCAATTTTATTGAGGACGGCTATCTTGATTCTGATTTCATTTTCGATTGGATTCGGAAGACGATAGTGAAGACCTGGTTGTGCAATCCGTACCATTTTACCAAAGCGTAGGATAACGGCGACTTCACCTCCGTCATCTTGAACTTTATAGATACCAGTGCTTAACCAAAGTAAGGCTCCAATCAAAATAAAAAACATAAGACCGAATTTTGGCGAAAATGAGGGAAGAGGAGAACCTCCTCCTTTGTTATTGCCACCATTGCCGCCTGATTTTTGGCGTTTTAATGAATCTTGGAATTTTTCAATAAGATCATCTATGGGGTTACCACCACCTGTATAACGATCTTGGTAGTTATTTTTCTCTTTTCCCGATGAACTTTTCCCTTTGTGCAGTTGAAAAGGTTCTTTGGTGCCTGAAGACTTTTCTGGTTTTGAAGGTGTATTGTCTGACCAGGGATCTTCGGGAGTGTCATCAATATTTTGAAACATAGAAATTCGAAAACCTTGAGTAATTATATTTTTAACTGTAATCCTAATGACTATAGCTTATGGCATAGAAGACCTCAATAGCAATGGGGCAAAGGAGCTTTGTTTGAAAGAAGAAAAAATTAAAATTATCCTAAAAAGCATACCTTATCCCAATAAAAACGGGGATATCATCGATAATGGAGTGATTTCTGGTTTAGCAGTTAAGGGTTCAGAAGTGTACATTTCCATAGAGCCTTTTGATTTAAATGCCGATCAGTTGATTGCGTTAAAGAAGGAAATTGAAAAAGCGCTTCTTTTATCAAAAGAGGTTGAAGAGGTTCATATTTCTGTAACACAGCATCTAAAATCTAAAGAATTTAAGCCTTCTTCTCATGTATCGGGTGTTTCGTATATAGTTGCTGTTGCATCGGGGAAAGGTGGCGTTGGTAAATCAACAACAGCTGTTAACCTTGCCATAGCCTTGAGCCAATTGGGGTATAAAGTTGGTTTATTGGATGCAGATGTTTACGGGCCTTCACTTCCCAAAATGCTCAGTTTAAAGAATAAACCAAGTGTGACTGAGGATAAAAAATTAATCCCTTTAACTGCCTATGGGATTAGCTGCATGTCACTTGGGCTGATGGTGCCAGAAGAATCTCCATTAATCTGGAGAGGCCCAATGGTTCAAGGAGCATTACAGCAAATGTTATACGATGTTGCTTGGACTTATCATGAAGGGTTTTTAAATATTCTTTTAATTGATATGCCGCCCGGAACAGGAGATGCCCATTTAACAATTGCACAAAAAGCGCAATTAAATGGCGCGGTGATTGTCTCAACACCTCAAGACATTGCCTTAATCGATGCTCGAAAAGGTCTGCATATGTTTGAAAAGACAGCCGTACCTGTTTTGGGAATCATAGAGAATATGAGTCAGTTTTGCTGTCCAAAGTGTGGAGAAGTAAGTGAGATTTTCGGTCATGGCGGCGCACGCCTTGAGGCAGAGAAATTGAAAGTTCCTTTTCTAGGTGAAATTCCAATTGAACTTCTTATAAGGCTGGGAAGTGATGAGGGGGTGCCAATCACTGCAAGATCTCCGAATTCTCCTGTGAGTGAACAATACAGAAATATTGCTAAGAAAATTTATGAGGGACTAGAAAAATCAGTGAGAAAGGCACCAGTTATAAAATTAGATTACAGTTAAAATTTCTTAAGGTATCAACGTTGTAACCTGTCCTGGAAATAGGAAGCTAATACATCCTCCCCAAAGACACAATGTCTTGGCGCTATTGTTTGCAGCGGGCATTCCATCAATAGTAACTGTTGGTGATGGCACCCACGGGGCAAATGTCATGGGGATACAAGGCGCAACCTGTACGGCTCCTAATGTAGCTGCCATAATGGCAATAACCATAGGATTCGCTTTACTTTGACACATTATGAAAGGGAGTATATTCAAAAACGGCATGTGATCCATTATAGTAGCTGCCGGCATAATAAAGGTTATGTCTCTGTGCATCGGGATTGTAATAAAAGGCATTGGTGCCATGCCAAAAGAACATCTGGTCAACGCTAGTCCAGTTGCTTGCATTCCCATAATTTATCTCCTTTATATACCTATTTGTCCGTTGTGAGCAGTTATGCAATTTCGCCTGATGGTTTGAAATTTGTGGGATAAACCAAAGCCCTTCCTTTGTCATCATATGTTGTTGTTTGAAGTGGTTTTCCATCAGGATAAAAGAATTTATCTTCTTTGACCAATTGTCCTTTTTCATAATGACAAACTCGGCAGATTCCTCCTCCTTGACTTTTTGGGAAAAAAGTTGTCGAAGGACCGTCTAAATATCCTTTTTTGTAATAGGATACTTGGCTCTTATCGCCATATTGATCATATGAAATAAACATTCCCTCAAGCTGGTCATTTAAAAGATTAGCGTCGAATCTTTTAACATTATTCTGGGAATACCCTGTCATAGGCCCTGATTTTTTATCGTTTTTGTAATGAAGGGTTGTTTCGACATTACCATCAAAGTAATATTGTGTGGCAGGACCTTCTAGTTTATCATCTACAAAATTGACCCGCATAAGAAGTTCTCCCTCTTCACCATAGGTTAAAGCTTCACCATTTTTTTTGCCGTTTTTAAAATTAACCAGCGTTTTTCCATCTTCGTAATGAAATTCATATAAACCATTCGTAGGAAGTTCTGTCACCTTTTTGCCATCTTTTAGTACATAAGACTCCTTTTCGTCCTCTAGCCTTTCCTTCTCTTCTTCTAGTTTATCTTTTTCATTTTCTTCTTTGTCTTTTCTATCTTCTTCTTCATCTGCCAGACGCTCTTTTTCATCTTCTTCATCTTCAGCATCTTCTTCTATTTTCTCAGCAGCTTCTTCTTCCTCTTCGGCTTTCCTTTCAGCTGCTTCTTCCGGTTCCTCTTCTATTTCCCCTTCGACTTCCTCATGCTCCTTTTCATGCTTTTCATTCATTTGAAAGGACGCAGCAGTCTCCTGATCTTTATCTGCATTTTCTACTGTTGGGTCGTTAATAGTTGAAGCGCTCATTATTTTTCTCTTATTTATTAGTTAATTTTGGTTAAAACACCTTTAACCATGCACATAACGCCACCTTGATATTGGCCCGTTAAGCCTCCTTTTGCTTGAAGCATCAGACCTCCTTCTACTTTCATCATTAGTCCAGCTTTGTTCTCCATCATCAGGCCAGCCTTGTTTTGCATTTGTAGTCCCGCTTTGCTTTGCAATTGTAATCCAGCTTGATTTTGCATCTGTAATCCGGCTTTATTCTGGATTTTCATACCGGCCTTATTTTGAATTTCCATTCCGGCCTTATTTTGAATTTCCATTCCGGCTTTATTTTGGATTTTCATACCAGCCTTGCTTTGAATTTCCATTCCGGCTTTATTCTGGATTTCCATTCCGGCTTTATTTTGGATTTTCATACCAGCCTTGCTTTGAATTTCTTTTCCGGCTTTGTTTTTGATCATGACGCCGGCTTTGCTTTCAATGTTTAAACCAGCTTTGTTTTTAATGTTAGTTCCGGCCTTACTCTGAATCTTTTTTCCTGCCTTCATCGTAATGTCAACGCCAGCTTTGAGTTTTATGTTTTTAAGAGCGGAAAAGGAAATATTTTTAGTGCTATCAACCTTAATGTTTCCATTCACTTTGATCTTCATGTTACCTTTATCCAAGGTAATTTTATAATTTCCAGAGGTGATCTCGACGGAATAGTTGCCTTTTACAATTTTTATTTTTTTATTGCCATTATCTATATGCAAGGAATGAGTTGTCTTTGATCCCTTAAGGGTTACAAACTTGCTACCCTTTTTAATAAGCAGGGTGTCGTTGGATTTATTGATTTTCTCATCCCTTGAGTTTTCAATAACTGTGACGACATCTTTTTGCGCATGAGTATAAATTTCTTCTGCTCCGGCTTTATCTTCAAACCTGAGTTCATTAAAGCCAGAAGCATGCTTTGATGAGTGGGTTTTGAATGTGCTTTTTGTTGGACTAGAGGTTGTATAATCCGGAGGGGTATTTTTTCCATTGTAAACGCAGCCAATCACTAGAGGTCTGTCAGGATCACCCTCAATAAATGTCACAACCACTTCCATACCGATGCGAGGCGTTACAAGTCCGCCCCATCCGCCTCCTGCCCAATTTTGAGCAACTCTTACCCAGCAAGAACTATGCTCATTGAATCCGTTTCTAATATCCCAATGAAAATGGATTTTAATTCGCCCATATTGGTCGCAAAAAACTTCTTCCCCACCAGGCCCTGTAACGATTGCTGTTTGATTACTGTAAATTCTTTTTTTCTTTGTAATGCGGGGCGCCCTAAACGGTGTCGTAATTGGAAACGCTGAAAACTCATTTTCGTATATCTTCGCCAAAGAGGGGGTGTTTTTAGCGTTATGTTCTTCATTGGGAATATCTTCGGGCAATGTTTTCTGATAGATAGAATGTTTGATTCTATAAAGCATATACTCTTGATTAAAGTCATCTCTGGGATGTTGTTGAAGGGTAAACGTTTTGCCTGCAGCAAAATCAACAACAGTACTTTTGCCATTTGTCAAAGTCTGGGCCCATTCTTGTTCTTGAATGCGATAGTTTGCTAAGCTTTCTCCACTTCCCATATCCTCAAATTGTCCTGGAAATTCGTATACTGTGCCCCCCAAGCCATCACCGGGAGCATGTGGGAGTAGCTTTGTACCAGGTGTCAGGTAATTATAATCAACAGTTTTAAATTCCTTTGTTACGATCTGTTTTTGATAATTAAACTGAATAACTTTATCGAGATGAAATTGATTTGTTTGACTTAAAGATAAATCGATACCTTGAGGTAAGGGTTTTGCCGATTCGTTACCATCAGCTAAAACCATTTTATGGCCATGTTCAGAGTGGGTGAAGAAATAGAAAATACCTTCTTCTTCCATTAATCTGGAAACAAAATCAAAAGCGCTTTCGCCGTATTGGACGCAAAAATCTCTGACGCCTTGGCCACAACTTGCGACCTTATTTTCAATTTCAAGAACACCATTTTCTTTAAGAACGCTTGTAATAATAGCGATAGCAGACATGTCTTGAAAAATTCTATGATCGCTTGTGAACTTAGCGCGCCAGAATTTAGGATAAATTGTAATTTGATAATAGGCTTTAAAATTTCCTTGTTGATCACCAATTGTTTGAAGCTGCTCAACCTTTCCAGCAATCCCTGAAAAGTGTCGTGTGTTTTTATGTGTGCTTAAGCTTGCAACAATCTCTTTGCCTAAAAGGCTTGCAAAATCAATATCTTGTTTACTGGAATGAAGCTGTAAAACAAATTCAAAGGGCATCGCAAGTCCTTCAAATCCTTCTAGACGATCTAAGATAACAGCATCTGTACCTAAAGGAGTTTTTACTTTTAAATTAAGTGCCGCTTGTTCAAGAACCACATCCACAATTATATTTTTCTTAAATATTTCCAAAAAATTAAGATTATTTTGCGATGATCAAGATAGGTTGTCGAGCAAAAAGATAAAATTTGTAATAGATTGAAGATAATGGATTTTTCTGCGACAATTAATATAACGATATAAAAGATAGATATAAGGAACAGTGTTATGGGCAAAAATTTATGTGTTTATTGCGGCGCCTCAGAAAAGGCAGATGATATTTATAAACAAGCGGCTATTAATTTAGGGTCATTAATAGGAAAAAACAATCATGGCCTTGTTTATGGAGGAGGAAGGCTTGGGTTGATGGGGCTTGTTGCGAATGCAGTCCTTGATAATGGAGGAAAGGTTTTTGGGTTTACAACGAAGCTTCTTGATAAGAGAGAAGGGGCGCATCCTGGTTTAACAGAGCTTCATGTTGTAGATAGCATGCATACCAGAAAGCTTAAAATGTCAGAGCTTGCCGATGCGTTTGTTATATTGCCTGGTGGGTTTGGGACTTTAGATGAGCTCTTTGAAATTATTACTTGGCGCCAACTAAATATCCACAAAAAACCCATTATTATTTTAAATATCAATGGATATTGGGGCCCTTTGGTTAGCCTTATACAACAGATTATCAAAGAGCATTTTGCTCATCCTGAGCACATTGACTATATTACTGTGCTTGAGAAACCTGAACAGGTGTTTGATGTTTTAAAATAGTTGTGACTTTTTCATAAATCGCGCTTAAAGGAATGTCGTACATTTCTTCGCCGCCGAAGTCTTGAGATTTTACAACAATAACCTGTTGGCCATTGGGGGTTGATTTTAAAGGATCCGTTGGCCCCCACATTGATATTGTTGGTTTATTTGAAGAAGCAAGAATATGTCCGACGCCGCCATCATTGGCAACGTTCACATCAGCCAAAGCTCCAAGGGCAATTGTCAAATAAACTGAATTTTCAGTTGTATTTTGCAGTGGGAAAATGGCACTCGGCATAAGCTTTTCAATATCTTTTCTCCACTCAGGTTCAGCGGGGCCTAAAATAAATAAAGGTTGTGCTCCTTCATCTTCTAGTCTCTGCGCTAGTCCAACAAATTTTTCAAGAGGCCAACATTTAAATCTTCCTCCTGCTCCTGGTGCCAGCAGAACTATTTTCTTTTTTCCAAGAAAGTCTTTCATAAGATCACTTGCAATGACCATCCATTTTTCAGGAATTTCTATATCATAAATGGGATTTGCCTTTTTCTCTGTTGCGACTGTTAAAAGGTCAAGCAATCGATCAACCAATAGCAGTGGTTTTTTGTAAGAGGTATTTGGTTTCTTTTCGGAAAAATTCCATTTAAAGGCTGATGAGATAAAAAGCTTATGGGGAATCTGTTTTAACATAAGCGCTGGAATTATTTTCTTCTCAGTATCAATAATGACATCAAAATTCTGATTTGAAAAAGTTTTTTCCCACGGCTTTTGCCAGATATGGGGCCATCTTTCACCAAAACCTGTTTGATCAACAATATTATGAATATAGGGCGAAACAAGCGGATGAAGAGCTGTCTTAAAAATAGTTTTATGCCGTCCAGCAAGCCATGTCACTTGTGCGTTTGGAAATGCGCGCGGTAATGCACGTATAAAAGGCATTTTCATCATGCCATCCCCAATCAACTCGCCATTACTGTAAATAAGAACAGATCGAACAGAAAGATTGTTAGATGACATAAATACGCGTGCTTTCATTGTTAATATTGCTTGAAAGTTAGATAGCATATTTTTGATAAGAATTAAAGTGTAGGAAGAGTGGCACATCAAAATAAAACTTTTTAAGTATTTGTTAATTATTATTTATTACCATTTATGTAGTATCATTAATAAATGTATCTGAGTTATGATTTATTATGTAATATTTTTTGTTTTATCTCTTGGATGGTCTCAGGCAAATTCAGCGGAGTCTTTCAAGACCCCTAGAAAACTTGAACCTCTCAAGGAAATTCCCAGCTTTAAATCGCTTATAATAGAGAATGATAAATTACCATCTTCTGAAAAGCCCGCAAAACAACTTGAACCGCTTGAAAAAGTCCCTAGCTTTAAATCTCTTAAAATTGCAGATACCCCAGCTCATAGGAAACCTGCTCCCCTTGATCCTTTACCTGCTAAAGCAGAACCTGTAACAAAATCTCTTGATGGTTTTGAAAGTGTTAGTTCTGGTGAAAGCTTTATTAGTGTTGATAGTTTTCCAAGCGTTACCGAGTCTATGACTACTGATGGTCGTTCAACTAGTTCTCCTATAAAAGAAACCCACAAAATGTCACATGAAGCGTTAGATGAGGGTTTAATGCCTGCTGAATTTCATTTAACGGAACGTGTTCAAAAACTAATGAGTGATGGAGAATTTACCTCTGAAGCCGTTTTGGAAATGCTCAGGCCAAGACCTGAGGCCCCCGAAGCTTTTGCGATTTCCACAAGATTCTATAATCCAGATGGAAGTCCTATTCTCGGTGCGATAAGAGTGATAGAGGGAAATTCAGAAACTAAAGGCAGTTTCACTGATTCTCTATTTTTAGTCCAAATTAATACTAACTTTTTGCAAGAAAAGGAAGAGGATGCATCAAGTAAAGAAATTAAAATGTCTAGAGTTGGATTGTTAAGAGATTTAAAAAAAATTGATTGGCAAACCAAAATAGTTATTAAAGTCCTGAAGAGTGAAGGGATGAGTAGAAAAATCGGTATACATAAAGTCTCTTTTGAATCTGTAGCAAAAGATCAGATAAAGAATCTTGAAAAGATAAAAACAAGTAGACTTTCAAATATAAATTATTTTAAGAATCCTAATTTACCCAGAATGACATTCGATGAGGCTTCTTACTATTATGTAGATAATACCGGTACTAAGCGTTATTTTTCAATTTTGCATAGTGCAAGAGGAATGCCATTTTCTGAGATTTGGAAAAATTACGAGGATAAAAACATTACAGTTGATCAGCTTCAAGAAAGTGCGTATGCGATTGGAAGGGCTTTGGGGGCTTTTCATACGTACACAAAAGCGCCTGAAAATATTCATTCATCAGATGATTTCAGGAGTTATAAGCCGATAGCACATGGAGACTTTTATTGGCAGAATGTTTTTTATGATTTTAAAACACAAAGAGTCTATTTCATAGATAACGAGTCTATGGCGAAGTCTTTTGAAGCTCCGCCCTCTGTTGAAACGGATTTTTTGCGTTTTTATGCCCATCAGCTTTTTGGTTCTTACCCTGATAGAAAAAAGTGTAACATCAACAGGTGTGCTCAGGAAGACGTAAAAATTGTTTATAGAGCATTCTTTAAAGGATATATTCACGCATATCCTACGGCAGTACAGCCTATGTTAACGGACTATATTAAAAAGGTTGTACATGATTATAACGAAAGCGTAAAAGGGATTGTGATGCCTAGAGAAGTTTCAAGTGTTTCATTGAAAGATACAGGAGAGCCTCAATTGATTGAAGGGGCAAGAAGGCTACAGCTCCTTTTTGATGAGATTTTTGCCTAATAGTAGAAAACCAATTTCTTAGGCAAAACAGAATTGCCCTTTTCCTTTCTTTTTAGCAGAATACATAGCTCTATCTGCGCGCCCAATTAAAATGTCGTAAGATTTTCCATGCTCTGGAAACAAGGAAATCCCTATACTAGTGTGAATTCGTAAGTGTTGTCCTTTATAGCTATATGGAGTTGCAAGGCGATACGAAAGTCTGTGAGCGATGCTTTCAATATCGATTTTATTATCAACATCGTTTAAAAGGAGGCCAAACTCATCGCCGCCTAATCGGGCGACAGTGTCTGTTTTTTTTATGCAATTGCGAAGACGAAGCGCAACTTGGCACAAAAGCCAGTCGCCTGTTTTATGATCATTTGTATCGTTTATAGCTTTAAAACCATCGAGGTCCATGAACATCAACGCAAATTTGGATTGATTTTGGTCGCTGCCTTTTATTTTTTCATGAGCTCTTTCTTTAAAAAGCTGCCGGTTTGGAAGACCAGTCAAGGGATCATAATATGCCATAAAAGCAAGCTCAACAGAGGCACCTTTATGGTTGTTATTCTCATGAGCAAGAGCTTCTGCATGCTTTAAAAATTTATGAAGGCGAAAACCTAAAATTGGACTTTCGGAACTTCCCACATAAAAATCGTCAATTGAGTATTGAATTAGTTTTTCAATATCTTCATTAGAAGACGCCCTAATGAATAAGGGTATTGTTAAAAGGGTGGGATTATTGACGCGTTGTAAAAGGAACTGGGAGGCTTCTTCTTTAAAAAAATCAAGATCCAAACATATAGCATCAATCTTTTTAAATCGTGCTAAATGAGAAAATGTAGAAAGATCTGCGTGGTAAATTAATTTACTTGCAACATGAAAGTTCAAAGGAAAACAAGACTCTGCGGCTTTGGTTAAAATGACCAAATTAATGCAAGACTCATCTTCAGTCTGAAGTCGTGAGGAGATTGGATTAGGATATAATGGTGACATGATTAAAAATATTTAAGAGAATGGAAAAACCATTCTCTTAAAAACTAATCTTCTATTTCTTCTTCTTCGTCCTTTAACCCTTCTTCAGAGCCTCCTGCTTCATGATCTTCTTCAGCAGCTAAGCTCGTGCCTGGAAAAGTTTTCTCGGAAGATCCTTTGTGTGTAGGGGATGCAAGTGCAGAAGAAATCATCAGAGCAGCAGCACTAATTGCCCAAGCGATACAGACTTTAAAAGCCATTTTATTAACTCCATTATTATTTAAGTTTAGTTATCATACCGACAAGAAGTTAGAGTGTCTAGAAGCTAAAAAATATTTAATTAATCATTTTTAATTTTTTTTATTATTTTTAAGCTTCTATAGGTTTGAAAATTTTATTTATCGTTAATAGTTAATTCGAATTGTCTTTAGGATCGTTATAATTTTCTGCTTCTGAAATTGTGACGGAGAGATTCGAGCATTATTTTGTAGGCAAAGAATTCAAAACGGCTTCGGTAAACTTAGCCGCCTGGACTGTTTCCTCCACGTCATGGACTCTAAGTATTTTAGCGCCTTTTAAAACCCCAAGGACACTTGCTGCAATGCTGCCGCCCAGACGTTTATCAACGGGTGCATTTGTCGTATAGCCAATAACAGATTTGCGAGAAGCCCCTAAAAGTAAGGGATACCCCGCTTGTGTAAACACCTGAAGGTTATTCATAAGCTGAAGGTTTTCCTCGACTGTTTTTCCAAAACCAATCCCGACATCAACAATTATCTTGTCCTTCTTAATGCCATGACTAATAGCGTGAAGCGTTAACTGCTCTAACTCTTTTAAAACTTCTTCAACAACATTTTCGTAATGACTCGTCAGGTAGCGCCCACCAAGGTCAGTTTTCTCAATGGAATTATTAGGCTGGGAATGCATGATGACGACGTGTGTATTCGTTTCTGAAACAACTTTAACCATTTCAGGGTCTTTCATAAGGCCACTTACATCGTTAATAAGGACAGCACCTCTTTTTACAGCTTCTTCTGCAACAACTGCTTTGGTTGTATCAATTGAAAGAGGGATAGAAACATGCGCTTGAAGGGCCTCAATAACGGGGATAACACGATCAATTTCTTCTTGAGCTGAAATTGGATCTGCTCCGGGGCGAGTGCTTTCTCCTCCGATATCCAATATATCAGCGCCAGATTTTACAAAGGTATCTGCGAGTCTCAAAGCATTGTCAATGCAATTGCCTTTTGCCATAAGGCCGTCACCTGAAAGAGAGTCAGAGGTGACATTTAAAACTCCCATAATCAGCGTTCTATTCTCCAAGAGAAGGTTTTTTATCATACTATTGTTTCTCTTTGTCAGTTTGTCGTAGTCTTAGCATAAATACGACCCCTAAGATATGATTGAAAAAATGAAGTTTTTAAGCCTAAGTGATATGCAATTAACGCATAAGACTATTTTGGTAAGAGTTGATCTAAATGTGCCTACAAAGGATGGAAAAGTTACGGATGTAACGCGTATCGAAAGCATATTGCCAACAGTTCAGCATTTATTAAATCAGCAAGCCAAAATTGTTTTGATATCTCATTTTGGACGTCCTGAAGCCGATAGTGATCCCTTGAAATGGGACCAAAAATATTCTTTGAGATTTATTGTGGGGGCCCTTGAAAAAATATTGAATCATTCCGTTCAGTTTGTGCCAAATTGTGTTGGAAATGAAGTTGGTCAGGCTATAAAAAATGCACCTTTTTCCAGTATTTTGCTGCTTGAAAATTTACGTTTTCATAAAGGCGAGGAAGAAAATGACTCCTCTTTTGCAAAGCAATTAGCAGAGTTTTCTGACGTGTATGTGAATGATGCTTTTTCTTGTTCACACCGCTCGCACGCATCGGTTGTTGGCGTGACAAAATATTTACCTTCTGCGGCGGGTTTGTCTTTGGAATGTGAGCTAAGCCACCTTGAAAGTTGTTTAGATAAACCAAAACATCCCTTGGTGGCCATTGTTGGGGGTTCTAAAATATCAACCAAGTTAGAGCTTCTGACCAATCTTTGTCAAAAAGC
The DNA here is from genome assembly GCA_019749935.1 of Alphaproteobacteria bacterium. Classification (GTDB taxonomy): domain Bacteria; phylum Pseudomonadota; class Alphaproteobacteria; order Paracaedibacterales; family CAIULA01; genus CAIULA01. The sequence goes on along the minus strand of JAIEPD010000027.1, from coordinate 12,913 downwards.
TGATACGCTTATTATTGGTGGAGCTATGGCTAATACACTGCTGGCAGCAGATGGCGTGGATGTTGGAGAGTCTCTTTATGAGCCTGAATTGTTTGACTTAGCACAGATTATTTTGAAAACATCAAAAGCTGAAATTTTATTACCCGAAGACGTCATTGTTGCAACAGAATTAACAGAAACAACGAAAAGTGAGGTTGTCAGTATTCATGAAATTTCTGGAGATAAAAAAGCATTTGATTTGGGTCCTAAAACAATTCAAAAAATTATAGAGGTTTTAGAAAAAGCCAAAACGGTTGTTTGGAATGGTCCTGTAGGTGCTTTTGAATTTACCCCTTTTGCTCATGGCACAATAAGTATTGCTAAGGCGCTAGCTAAGTATACACAAAAAGGGCAATGTATGAGCGTGGCTGGAGGCGGTGATTCAGTGGCTGCCTTATCAATGGCTGGTGTTAAAGATAAACTCAGCTATGTTTCAACGGCCGGAGGTGCATTTCTTGAATGGCTCGAAGGAAAGCCTCTGCCAGGAGTAGAAGCTTTGCTGAAAAATTAAAATTTATTTTTCATTTTCAATCCAGCTCAGATCATAATCATTATAGCCAAAATGATGGCCAATTTCATGAATCATGACATGGTGTACAAGCGCCTCAAGTGTTTCACCATTATCGCGTGCATAGCGAATTAAAGGGCATCTATAAAGAAAAACAATATCTGGAAGAGGGATAGAAGCAGAATTCCTTTTTGCAGGCAAAGGGGTTCCTCTGTAAAGCCCCAATAGATCATATTTATCTATAATTTTAAGGCTTTCTAAAGTTTCTTGATCTGCAAAATTTTCTACTTTAATAATAAGAGAACTTGTCGCTTTTTTAAATTTTTCTGGTAGACTGTCAATTGTCTTTTGAGACAAGAGATAAAAATCCGTCAGATCAGGAAGATCAGCAGTGATTGTTTTATAAATTGGATTGGCAATAGGATGTAGCTTCATAGTTTTTGTTAAATCCTTGAGTATAGCTACTTTCACCAGGCCTTTATTTGAAAAGGTTTATAAAAATAGCAAGTTTGATTTGTGTTATTTCGAGTCTCTTGTCTTATAATGTAGATAAAAAAGGTTAATAAATGGTCGAGAAGCTGAAAGAAAATGAAATTATTTCTTCAATTTCCGCTTTAAAGGGGTGGAAGTTGGTTGGAGATGGCCAATTGCTTGAAAAAAATTGGACCTTTAAGGATTTTTCTGAAGCTTTTTCCTTTATGACTCGGATCGCGTTGTTGGCTGAAAAAAATAATCATCATCCTGAATGGTCAAATGTGTATAATTATTTGACAGTTCAGTTAAGAACCCATGATTGTGGGGGAATTAGTCAGAGAGATATAGATTTTGCTAAGGCAATTGAAGGTTTTTAAAGGAAGTAGTATTGCATGTTCCAGATTCGGTCTCTTGTTCTTTTGGTTTTAAGTTCATTGATTTTAGTGGGCTGCAGCTCTGACGCAGTTGTGTCGGCATTAAAATCAGTTGTGAGTTTACAACCCGCTAAGGTCTGGATTGAGAAAGTTAACTTTGCTGCATCAGCTGATGTCAATGACAGCTCGCCAGTGACTGTTCACATTGTCATCGCATACAAGCCAGAGCTGCTGGCGGATCTTTCTAAGATGGATGCAGATGTTTATTTCCAAAAAATTGAGCAAATCAAATTGGATAATGCTGGGCAAATCGATGTATTCAGTTGGGATATTATTCGTGGTCAACACTTAAATGACGTTACAATTACTCCTTCCAAAGTAACGGGAGAGGGTGTATTAGTATTTGCACGATACAGCAGTCCAGGACCTCATCGCGTGGCGATTGCTGACGATAAAGAGGTAACAATCCAACTTGATAAGCTGGATTTCAAAGTTATCCCTGTAAAACATAAATAAATGCAAGAAATTTGTTGAGATGGAGCTTTTTTAGAGAATGATAATGCAACAGATTTCAGAAAATGTTCACCCGTTGTTGGCAGAGCAATGGAAATTGATATGCGAAAAACTTATTCAAGACTTAGGTGATGCTGCTTTTAAAAGCTGGATCAAACCACTTGAGTTAATCTCAGTGAATGATGAATCTATTTTATTCAATGCTCCAAGTCGATTCATGAAAGATTGGATTTTAGCTCATTACAGCGAAAGTATTCAAAAATATTGGAGAGAAGTTCTTCCAAATTTAAAGAAGATTGAAATTGGAGTGAGCAGCACAAAGGCCTCTTTAGGGATTTTATCTGAAGCTTCTGCGCAAGAGGAAGATGATATTGCCGAGGAGGTTTATGATAATCGGGAAGATATGAGTGCTGCCCTTGATAGCAGGTTCACTTTTGAAAATTTTGTTGTCGGTAAACCTAACGAGCTTGCCTATGCTGCAGCTTTAAGAGTTGCGGAATCCGATACTCCGCTTTTTAATCCGCTGTTTCTCTATGGTGGCGTTGGTCTTGGTAAAACCCATTTAATGCATGCGATAGCTTGGCATATTAAAAAAACTCACCCAACTCGCAAAGTTATTTACTTATCTGCTGAAAAATTTATGTATCAGTTTATCAGAGCGTTGCGTTTTAAAGATACTGTAGCCTTTAAAGATGAATTTCGTAACGTTGATGTTTTAATGATCGATGATGTGCAGTTCATAAGCGGAAAAGATACAACGCAAGAAGAGTTTTTCCATACCTTTAATGCACTTGTTGATAACAATCGTCAGGTTATTATATCAGCTGATAAATCACCCGCCGATCTTGAAAAAATGGAAGAACGTTTAAAGTCTAGATTAGGTTGGGGATTGGTTGCTGACATTCACCCAACGACTTATGAATTACGTTTAGGAATTTTACAGGCAAAAGCAGATGCTTTGGGGTTAAAAATTCCAAAAGATGTTATGGAGTTTCTTGCTTTCAGGATTATTTCAAACATCCGTGAATTAGAAGGGGCTTTAAATCGTATTGTTGCGCATGCAACTCTCGTTGGGCGTAGTATTTCAATTGATACAACTCAAGAAGTTTTACGTGATCTGTTGCGATCCAATGATCGTCGTATTACAATTGAAGATATTCAAAAGCGCGTTTGTGAGTTTTATAATATTAAAATCTCTGATCTTTTATCAAGCAGAAGGTTGCAAAATATTGCAAGGCCACGACAAATCGCTATTTATTTGTCCAAACTATTAACTTCTAAATCTCTTCCAGAAATTGGACGTAAATTTGGGGGACGCGATCATACAACAGTCCTTCATTCGGTTCGGAAAGTGCAAGAATTTTGTCAAAGTGACAGAGAATTTGCTAATGACATTGATATCCTAAGACGATCCCTAGAGGCGTAATTTTAAGTCATATTTTTATTCTAAAATTGTTTTTTACTGGAAATATTCTTTATAAAGTGGAGTTTTTACTAAATTGAAAAGTATGAAAGTTGTTAAAGCAAGAAAAAAGTGGTGCATTTCTGTTGTAAATTTTATAAAATTTAAACATGTGACTTTTGTTAAGATTAAATACAATGACAGCTAATATACAATCTCTTAAAACTTGTTCAGCTTCCGAAGTCACACAAGATAATTCAAAGCGTTACAGCTACTGGCGATTCCGTATGATGTACTCAATGATGGTTGGGTACGCGGGTTTCTACTTAGTTCGTCAAAATTTCACAATGGCAATTCCTTCCATGCAAAGTGATTTGGGGTATAGTAAGACCCAAATTGGCGTGATTATTAGCGTCGCTGCAGTTGTTTACGGAATTGGAAAGGGTGTTAGTGGTCTTTTAGGAGATCGATCAAATGCACGATATTTGATGACATTTGGCCTGTTGATGTCGGCTGTTATGAACTTGTTTGTAGGCTTCAGTTCATCTCTTACTTGGCTTATGATTTTCTGGACTCTTAACTCTTGTTTCCAGTCTATGGGGTGGCCACCTTGTGCACGATTATTAACGCATTGGTTTAGTCCAAAAGAATTAGCTACCAAATGGGCTGTATGGAATACCTCGCAGCAAATAGGAGGCGCCATTATTTTGGTAATGGCCGGATTCCTGATTGAACATTACGGTTGGCGTTTTGCTTTTTATGTTCCTGGCATTATTTGCCTTTTTCTCGCAGTCTTTTTGTTTAATCGTTTAAGAGATACACCTCAATCTTTAGGGTTGCCGTCTATTGAAGAACATCAAGGATTAACGAGAGGTGTTCATATAGAAGAAGAAGAGCATCTATCAATGCGCCAGATTCTGATCGAAAAGGTCATGAAAAATAAGTTGGTTTGGTACGTATGTTGGGCAAATTTCTTTTTGTATATTGTGCGAATGGCAGTTTTTAACTGGGCGCCAACATTTTTGCGCGAATTTAAAGGAAGTTCTTTGCATTTAGCAGGATGGCAAGCTGCTGGTTTTGATATAGCAGGTATGTTTGGTGGAATTGTTGCAGGATATCTTTCGGACAAAGTTTTTGAAGGTCACCGCGGGCAAGTGGGCGCTATCTTTATGTTAATATTAGCTTTATGCGTAGTCTTTTTATGGAAGGTGCCAGCAGGCTACATTTCACTTCATTTTATTGGAATGGTTGCTATTGGATTTTTAGTATCTGGCCCTCAAATTCTAGTTGGGGTTGCAGCAACTGACTTTGCTTCTAAGAAAGCGGCTGGCGCTGCTTCTGGATTGACGGGTACGTTTGGCTACTTAGGAACAGCGATTACGGGTGTTGGTATTGGGGCGATCGTTGATTATTCAGGCTGGGATTATGCATTCCTAATGGTTGCTGTTTCGGCAGTCCTAAGTGCTATTTTCTTTGCCCTTACCTGGAATCACAGAGCACAAGTTTTAGAAGACATGGACACGACGGATGTTTAGGCTTTTCCTGAAGAAAATTCTTTAAGCATCTATTAAAATGAAAAGATTTTAGGTCTTAACAGCATTGTTCATGACCTTAAAAACAGCCTATATTCATAAAAACATTAGATAAAAGATGTAATATTTCATATGCAAACAAAACACACAAAAGTATTAATTATTGGTGGTGGTCCTGCTGGGTACACAGCTGCGATTTATGCAGCGCGCGCGAATTTAAATCCTATTCAATTATTGGGGCTGCAGCCTGGCGGACAATTGACAATTACAACCGATGTTGAAAATTATCCTGGCTTTAGAGAAACCATACAAGGCCCCTGGCTTATGGAGGAGATGCGTGCTCAAGCAGAGCATGTGGGAACAGAAATGGTTGAAGAGTTAATTGAAAAAGTTGATTTTAGCCAAAGACCCTTTCAGTGTTGGTCTGATAGTGGCACACGCTACACAGCTGATACGGTTATTATTGCAACAGGCGCTCAAGCAAAATGGCTTGGTATTCCAACCGAGGAAAAATACAGAGGGTTTGGCGTTTCAGCTTGCGCAACATGTGATGGGTTTTTCTTTAAAAATAAAAGTGTAGCGATCGTTGGTGGGGGTAATACCGCCGTTGAAGAAGCAATTTTTCTAACAAACTTTGCAAGCCATGTGACGCTTATTCATCGCCGGGACAGTTTAAGGGCTGAAAAAATTGCTCAGGATAGGCTGTTTAAAAATCCTAAAATCTCTGTAATTTGGGACAGCGCTGTAAGTGAAATTTTGGGAACTGAAAATCCCAAAAGTATGACAGGGTTATCGCTTGTTAATCAAAAAACAGATGCTGTTAGTCAGCTGAATGTAGACGGTTTGTTTGTGGCAATTGGTCATACCCCCATGAGTGATGTTTTTAAGGGGCAAATTGATACAGACCATGAAGGGTATATCTTAGCTAAACCTGGAAGCACTGCAACCAATGTACCTGGGGTGTTTGCTGCGGGTGATGTTCAAGATAAAGTTTTCCGCCAAGCTGTGACCGCGGCGGGGCAGGGGTGCATGGCAGCCTTAGAAGCAGAGAAATTTCTACATCAATGATGTCTTTACCCAAAGTGTTTCAAAAAGCCGGGCAGGCGTTTGAGGGGCAAGGAGCGGAGTGTATATGAAATACTCGAGCACCGCAGATCCCGAAAAACAAATAACCCGGAATTTGAAACAAGAAGGGTATTATGCTCTTTCAGCTGATGAGTTTGCAAAGCTGATAGAGTCTTATGCATTAAAAGATTCTGTTGTTGTTGCTGTGTCAGGAGGTGCTGATAGCTTAGCTTTGACTTTGTTAATGCATGAATGGGCGGTGCCTCGAGAAATAAAGGTTATAGGCATTACAGTTGATCACAGGCTAAGGGAAGAGTCAGCTAAAGAGGCTCTTTTAGTACATGAATGGCTGAAGGCTCGTGGGATTGAGCATCGCACACTTGTTTGGCAACACTCAGGCATAACTTCTGCCTTGCAACAAAAGGCAAGGGAGGCTCGTTATGAGTTACTTTCAAACTGGTGCTCTTTGAAACAAATAACAACTCTTTTGACAGCGCATCATTTGCAAGATCAATGGGAAACGTTTTTAATGCGACTTAGCAAGGGGTCGGGTATAACGGGTTTGTGTGGCATAAAACAGAAAAGCACACTCAATAACCTTTGTCTTATAAGACCCTTACTAAAGGTCTCACCCTTACGCCTTGAAAGAACTCTAGAGAGATTTAATCAACCTTTTCTCAAAGATCCCAGCAATGATAAGCTTGAGTATGCGCGGATCCGCATGCGTAAATTGCTTCCTATTATGTCTGAAGAAGGATTAACTCCTGAAACCATTGATCGGGTTCAAAAAAGATTCCAGGTAACAGAAGATTATCTTGAACAACAATTGAGAATTGCTATAATAGAGTGTGTTAAAGATGGGCAATTTATTCGCCTGAGTGCTTTTAAAATTCTCCATAAAGAAATAGCTTATCGCTTACTTCGTGGCCTTCTGTTGGAATTTGGAGGGCATTCTTACCCTCTATCCTATGAAAGCCTTGAGCTTCTTTATGAAAAACTGGTAAATCCAGATTTTATAGGAACAACAGCTGGAGGGTGTTATCTAAAAAGGATTAAGGGTGGATGGGTTCAAGTAAGGAAAGAGAATAGATCGAAGTTTTAATAAATGAATTTTTCTAAAATTTCAACCAATTATTCCTTATTTTGGCGTTGTGTTGTATTTTTACTACCATAGGCTATAAAGTGTGTTGTTGTTAAAGCGCTATCTGTTTTGCTTTCCAGATTTTTTCCTTTTAGAATAAATATTATTTCGTAACAGTGAAAGGAATATGGTAATGGCTATAGGTAAAGCAGATCTTGTGTCTTATGTTGCAAAAGCTACAAAGTTAACAAAGACAGATTCTCAAAAAGCAGTAGAGGCGGTATTTGCGGGGATGACATCCTCTCTTAAAAAAGGCGAAGAGGTTCGTCTAATTGGTTTTGGTTCATTCTCAACACAAAAAAGTGCAGCGAGAGAAGGCCGCAATCCAAGAACTGGTGAGAAAATAAAAATCCCAGCTTCAACACGTGCAGTATTTAAAGCAGGAAAAGATTTAAAAGACGCTGTAAACCGTCGCTCCTAATTAGCGTTTTTTTATAAGGGGGAAGCGCGTGAGCTCTTCCTCTTTTTTATTGCCATATTGTCCGAAAATCATATTGCTTCTAGAAATCTTAAATAATTGAACATCAGTTTTTATATTTGAGTATTATCAAACTCTATTAGATTATTTATTTTTCCCACAAAGTCTAAGAATTTTTATTTATGACTTGCTTTTTTATCGAAATCATTGCAAACCTATTGTGGACTACTTTTTAAGTTAAGAGGTTTTGCGAGTGGTAGAGCGTCAGCAAGCAGAAAATTGGCTTGGAATATTGAAGGAAAGCACATCCGTTGATGAATTAAATCAAAGGTTTGTTGAGATATTTCATCATTATTCTACAGATCGTTTTTCTATTGTAAAAATCTCTACTTCTCAGAAAGTTGATTTCTTTGAGACTTACCCGCCTGAGTGGATAAGTTATTATGTGAAGAATAAGTATTATCTGATAGATCCTGTTTTCCCTTGGGGAAAAATGATTTTACCTTTTAGTTGGGATATTGAAGCTTTTGATAGCCTTACGCTTCTTCAAAATCAGCTTTTTCATCAAGCTCATGATTATGGGGTTGTAAAAGGAACAACAATTCCTTTGGTATTAGGGCAAAATGATCAAAGCTATCTTACAATTTTAGATACAACGAATCCTCACCCGGAAATGGTACATGCGCTTTCATTTGCAGGTCATATTTATTGGAATGTGAAAAGTGAGCTTCAATCTAAGCAATCTTTAAGTTTGCTAACAAGAAGAGAATATGAGGTTATGGTTTTAAAAGCCCAAGGAAAGCCAATCAAAGTGGTGGCTGGGAATTTAGCCATATCTGAAGCGACTGTCGTTTTTCATTTGCGCAATATAAGGCAGAAACTTAATGCAACCAGCGTTGAGCATGCATTGTTTTTGTTTGGAGTTGCAATGTCGGGCACTGAAAACGGAAGTGATGTTAGTAAGGATAAATCCTCTTTTTTCAATATACCATCCTATGATCAGCTTGCTTCTGGAAGATCCATCCCTTTGTTAAGATGATGTGTTTAAGGAATTTTAACTAGGATTCTCAGAGTCCTTTTAAATAATCATCCAAGGTAACAGGTCCTTTATTTCCGCTTCGGGGTAGATGTTTGATTGGAGCCTGTTTGAAAAAGGCTCCTGCGATTCGCGTTGGCATTCTGCTGCCTGTTGAGATTTTTGCCATAGGACGATTGTTATCATTGCCAGTCCACACACCCACAACGATAGGCTCACTGAGTTCTGATGAAGTTTCTTTATAGCCAAAGAACCAGGCATCTATATCGCCATTACTCCCTGTTTTTCCAGCAACAGTAGGATCAACGTTAGCTGCACGGCCGCTTCCAAACTCAATAACACCTCTTAGCATTTCTCGCATACCTTGCAATGCTGCGTTTCCTATAATTGATTTTCCGGGGGTATTTTCATGTTTATAAAGGGTGTGGCCGCTTTTATCTTTGATTTCTAAAATCCCATAGGGCCAAACGGCTTTCCCATTATTTGCAAAGGTTGCGTAAGCTGTTGTTAGTTCTAAAAGTGTAGCCTCACCTGTTCCAAGTGATATGCTTAAATCATTATTAAGTGTGCTGGTAACGCCAAGGCGTTTTGCAACTTCAGCGACCTTTTTAGGGCCAATTTGTTCGGTCAGTCTGATAGAAACACTGTTAATAGAACGGGCTAACGCTTCTTTTAATGTCACCTTTCCAACACTTTTCCATTTGAAATTGCTTGGATGCCAATTTCCTTTTGAAAAAGGGCTATCGTCAATCATTGTTTCAGGAGTCATGCCTGATTCAAGGGCGCCAAGATAAATGAATGTTTTAAAGGCAGATCCAGGTTGACGTAGAGCCTGAGTGACTCGATTAAATTGACTCGATCCATAGTTCTTGCCGCCAACCATAGCACGAATAGCCCCATTCGGGGTCATGGCGACAAAAGAAATTTCTGAAGTTTTTAATTCTTTGCCCATGGCCTCTAAATGCTCTAAGGATATTTTTTCTGCATGAAGCTGAGTATCAATATCTAAAGTTGTGACAACAATTATATCTTTATCAATTGGACCTATGATGCTTGGAATAGTTTCATAAATCCAATCAGCAAAATACTTTGCACCCTGATTTTGTTTTAGAGTTGTTGCGGTAAGTTCCTTGACGCCTTGTTCAAGATACGTTTGATAATCTTTTAAAAATCCGGCTTCAACCATAGTCATTAAGACTAATTTTCCTCTGGCTGCAGCCCGTTTTGGATGCTGCGCGGGTGAGTATTTAGAGGGAGCTTTTAAAAGCCCTGCCACAACAGCAGCTTCAAACACAGTTAAATTCTTAGCAGATTTGTTAAAGTATTTTCTTGCGGCAGCATCAATTCCATAGGTACCAGAACCAAAATAAACTCTATTTAAATACATAGTTAGGATTTGATCTTTTGTAAATTTCCACTCGAGCCAAACAGCCAAAAGAACTTCTTGGATTTTTCGTTTGTAAGATCTGTCATTAACCGAAAAAGATCCTTGGGTGAAAAGAATGTTCTTTGCAAGCTGTTGAGTGAGCGTTGAACCTCCTTGCACAACGCGATGGGCGCGATAGTTTGTATAAGCGGCTCTGACAAGGCCAATAACGTCTACACCGAAATGACTATAGAAACGGCGATCTTCAACTGCCATTAAAGCCTGAGGCACATAGGGCGGAAGATCTTGAACTTTGACCATGCTTTCATATAGATCCCCATAGGTTCCTATTATGATGCCGTCTTCTGTTTGGATGGTAACACTTGGCTTTCTGATGTTTGCTTGCAGATTCTTGAGGTCTGGAAGATCATGGCTAAACCACAAAACAGCGAGACCAACAATTGTCAGTCCCCATATTCCAAGCATTAGGAACAATCTAAATATGCGGCCTAAGAAAGTAGGGCCTTTCTTTGTTTTTTTTGCCTTAGGTTCCTTTTTCTTAGGAGCCTTTTTAGGTTTCGCCCTTTTTTCTGCGTAAAGTTTCATATATAGATACTTCTTTATACTTTCTCAAGTATCTAGGTTGACAACCTTCAAGGCGTTTGTTTGAATAAATTCGCGCCTTGGTTCAACCACATCTCCCATAAGAGTTGAAAAGATCTCTTCCGCTTCTTCTATATGATTTAATTTAACCTGCAAAAGGGTTCTGACTTCTGGGTCTAAGGTTGTTTGCCACAATTGATCTGGGTTCATTTCACCAAGACCTTTATAGCGGTTAATAGCAATTCCTTTACGACCGCTTTCTAAAAAGAGTTCAGCAAGTCTGGTTGGTCCCAAAATTGTTTGAGGCGTATCGTTTCTAGCCGATCCTTCAAACGTGCATGGGGCATTAAATACTTCTACAAGTTGAGGTTTTAAGTGATTAAGAGATTTTATTTCCGGCATCAAAAGAAAAGCTTCGTCAGTAATCCAGTTTTCGTTAACACCTGAAATGCTTTTTTCAATGACAAGACCAGCTCCAGAAGCTTCGACTTTCCATTTTGCTTTTGTCTTTTCAAAATTTTGTAAAAGGTTTTGAATTGTTTCTGAGGGAGTCCCTGTTGGGTTTTCAAAATACCCAGAAAATAAAAGCTGCTCGATAACGTAAGGGTTATTCAGGCGGCGGCATAACGCTGCAATTGCGTGATAAGCTCTCATCACGATATCACTTAATCTTCTGAGATCTGCCCCTGTAATCATGGTTCCGGAATCGGTAGTTAGCTTACCTTCAGCCGTTGATGCCTCTAATAAATAACCCTCGAGCGCCTTATCATCTTTTAGATAAACTTCAGATTGGCCTTTTTTGACGCGATATAAGGGCGGCTGAGCAATATACAAGTATCCTTTTTCAATAAGTGCCCGCATTTGGCGATAGAAAAAGGTGAGCAATAAGGTTCTAATATGGCTTCCATCAACGTCCGCGTCGGTCATAATAATAATTTTATGATAGCGCGCTTTTTCCGCAGAAAATTCCTCTGGCCCAATGCCAGTGCCAAGTGCTGTAATGAGTGTCCCAATTTCTGCAGAAGCTAGCATTTTATCAAAGCGAGCACGTTCTACGTTCAAAATCTTTCCTTTGATGGGCAGAATGGCTTGGAAACGACGATTGCGGGCCTGTTTGGCAGAGCCCCCTGCGGAGTCTCCTTCAACAATAAAGATTTCACTTAAAGAAGGATCCCGTTCCTGACAGTCTGCTAATTTTCCAGGAAGAGAAGCTAGGTCAAGGGCGCCTTTACGACGTGTTAACTCACGAGCACGTCTTGCTGCTTCACGGGCTGAGGCTGCCTCTAAAACTTTTGCGACAATAAGTTTAGCCTGCGCTGGATTTTCCTCAAGCCATTGATTTAAGGCTTCGGCAACGGCATTTTCAACAACGGGTCTAACTTCAGATGAAACCAGTTTGTCTTTTGTTTGTGATGAAAACTTAGGATCTGGAACTTTAATGGAAAGAACGCAGCTTAAACCTTCTCTTGCGTCTTCACCTGTTAGAGATAACTTTAAATCTTTCTTAGGTGAATCTTTTTTTCCTAAATCTTTTTTCCCTTGCGCAGACTCTGCAACATAAGCGCCAATGGTTCGCGTCAATGCGCCTCTGAAACCGGCAAGGTGCGTTCCGCCATCTCTTTGCGGAATATTGTTGGTAAAGCAAAGCATTGTTTCATGATAACTATCTGTCCATTCCATTGCGACTTCAACAGTAATGGAATCAGAAACTGTCCGAGTTACAATTGGATCGGAATGAAGTGCAGTTTTTCCGCGATCAAGATATTTCACGAATTCCTTAAGGCCGCCTTCGTAATGAAGTGAGATTTCATAAATAGAATCAGGTCTTTCATCTTTTAAAAGAATATGAACGCCAGAATTCAAAAAAGCGAGTTCACGTAAGCGATGTTCAATCGTTGCTCTATCAAATTCAACATTGGTAAATGTTTCAGCGGATGGCATAAAGCGCACTCTTGTACCTTTTTTGCCATTAGCATCTCCGATTTCAGCTAACGGAGCCTCTGGAACACCGTGCTTAAAGCGCATAGAGTAATGTTTGCCGTTTCTCCAGATTTCTAGGTCTAAGGTTTCTGATAAAGCGTTTACAACAGAAACACCCACACCATGAAGACCGCCAGAAACTTTGTAAGAGTTTTGATCAAACTTACCGCCGGCATGAAGCTGTGTCATAATAACTTCGGCAGCAGAAACGCCCATTTCCTGGTGAATATCAACAGGGATACCGCGTCCATTGTCTGTCACAGAAACGGAGCCATCAGCTTCTATCGTGACGGTAACAAGGTCGCAGTGTCCAGCTAAGGCCTCGTCGATTGCGTTATCGACAACCTCATAGACCATATGATGAAGGCCAGTTCCATCATCAGTGTCACCGATATACATACCGGGACGTTTGCGAACCGCATCAAGACCTTTTAAAACTTTAATGGAATCAGCATTGTAATT